>NZ_JBIUCF010000070.1:0-58483 GCF_044593615.1 Nonomuraea sp. NPDC051941 | reverse complement strand
CACGCGGGTGAGACGCTGGAGTTCGTGGAGGCGTCCGAGACCTATCGTGAGCTGCTGGCCGCCGTCCGCTCGGACATGGCCGGCGCCGACGGCCGCCAGGAGGGCGACCCGGTGCGGGCGGCCGAGATCATCGTGTCCCTCGCGCACGGTGAGCAGGTGCCGCTGCGGCTGCCGCTCGGGCGCGAGGCGGTCGAGCGGATCTCAGGGGCGTACCGGCGTGGCCTGGAGGAGGTCGAGCGGTGGGCCGAGACCGCCCGCAGCGCCGACTTCCCGGACGTCCCGGCATCGGTCCGGCCGATTTAGGCTGGTGGTCATGGCCACCGACGATCTGATGACCAGGGCGCTCGCAACGCTCGGCGACGACGGCCCGATGTCGGTCGAGGCGATCCACTCCCTCACCGAGCCGGCCGAGATGTCCGAGCCGATGGCGATCGCTGAGGTCGCCGACCTGCTCGGGATCTCGCCGCACACGTTGCGTTACTACGAGCGGGCCGGGCTGGTCGAGGTGGGCCGGGACTGCAACGGTCATCGGGTCTATGACGGCGCCGCGGTGCGGCGGCTGGTGTTCCTGACCCGGATGCGGCTGTCCGGGATGGCGATGCGTGACCTGCAGGACTACATCTCGCTCGTCGATGCCGGGGAGCACACGGTGCCCGAGCGGCTCGACCTGCTGATCGAGCATCGCGACACGATCCGCCGCCGGATCCGTGAGCTGACCCTTTCCCTCACGGCCGTCGAGTACAAGATCGCCACGTACGGCGGCGAGACCGGGCCGGACGTCCAGACCCCCGCCGTCGACCGCACGGCGCGACGGGCACTACGGGCATAGGCGTGAGGTGGCTTCGGCGGTGACGAAGTCGACATAGCCGGCGGGAGGCCTCATCCCGCGCGACATCATCCAGTGGATGCGACCGGCTCCGGTCAGTGCGAGCGTCGCCCGGTAGCCCAGCTCGACGTCGGCGGCGTCGAAGCGGCCGGCCAGTCCGTCGAGGTAGTCGGTGAGATGGCGTCCGAGGGTGGTCAGCGCCAGTGACGCGAGGTCGGCGCCCACCGGGCCCACCCCGAACGTCGCCCAGTCCAGCGCCACCGTGTCGGCGCCGTCGGCGGCGGCGACGAGGTTGCCGTGGGAGAAGTCACCGTGCACGAGCACGCGAGGCACCCGGTCGAGCCGCTCCAGCAGGTCGTGGCGCTCTTGCCACAACGCCGGGATAGGTGCGGGAACGTCCATGCCGGTCCAGCTCAGGTCACTGACGGCGATCCGCTGGGCGAGCTGGTGGCCGGACAGCCACGGCACGTCGGGGACGGCGACGTCGGCCTGCCAGCGGCCGAGCCGGTGCGCGGCCACGTGCGGAGCTTCCGGGGTGGCGCCGGCGTCGGCGAGATAGACGGTGTCGCCGATGACGCCGTAGCAGCGGGGCGCGGCCAGGCCCGGTCCCTTCGGCAGCAGCCCGCTGGCATAGGCGAGAGGTTCCCGCCGCCAGTTGGCCCAGTGCCGGGGGTCGGCGGCTCCGGCGGCGTGTCGTCCGGTGGTCAGCGGCCGGCAGGATTTGCGGATCACGGTGAAGGAGACCTGGTCCCGGCCGAGCCGTGCCTGGCCGGACAGCCTGGTCACGGCATCGGTGGCGGCCCCTGAGCTGCCGGTGACCGGCTCGCTCCGGCACGACACGAGCGAGCCTCCCGGGTGGCCCAGCACCGCGTCCAGCACTGCCGGGGGAAGCAGATCCGTCACTCGCGGCACGGTAGGCCATCACTCCGCTCGCTTGCCTCTCATTTTCCGCATGACACCCGCTATTGCCCGGGGTCGGGCAGGCGGAGGTGGAAGGCGGTGCGGCCGGGGCGGCTTTCGACGCCGATCGTGCCGCCGTGCGCGGCGACCACCGCCTTGACGATCGCCAGACCGAGCCCCGTGCCGCCGGAAGCGCGCGATCGCCCCTTGTCCACGCGGGAGAAGCGCTCGAAGATCTCCTCCTGCATGTCCGCCGGGATGCCGGGCCCGCCGTCCGCGACCGTCAGCTCCGCCGCGCCCGGCGCCTGTCGTACCGTCAGGGTGATCGCCGTGCCTTCGGGGGTGTGCGTACCGGCGTTGGTCAGCAGGTTCGTGATCACCTGGCGCAGCCGCGACGGGTCGCCCTGGACGGTGACCGGCTCCTCGGGCAGTTCGAGCCGCCAGCGGTGGGCGGGCGCGGCGACCCTGGCGTCACCGACGGACTCGATGGCCAGCTTGGTGAGATCCACCTCGTCCCGCGCCAGCGGCCGGCCCGCGTCCAGCCGGGCGAGCAGCAGCAGGTCGGCGACCAGTTCGCTCATCCGGCCGGACTCGGCGTCGATGCGGTCGAGCGCGTGCCGCACCCCCTCGGGCATCGGCTCGGCGCCGCGAAGGGCCAGCTCGGTGTGGCCGCGGATCGCGGCGAGCGGGGTGCGCAGCTCGTGGCTGGCGTCGGCGGCGAACGCGCGCAGCCGCTGCTCGACGGCGTACCGGCGGGCCAGCGCCGCCTCCACGTGTCCCAGCATGCTGTTGAACGCGGCCCCCACCTGCCCGGCCTCGGTACGCGGATCGGTGTCGGGCACCCGTTCGGTCAGCGCCACCTCGCCGCTGGCCAGCGGCAGCCGGGTGACCCGCCGGGCGGTGGCGGCCACGCGTTCCAGGGGGCGCAGCGCGAGCCTGACCCACACCGCGCCGGCGACGCCGGTGACGGCCAGCGCGGCGCCGAACATGAAGACCTCGAACACCTGCATGCGCCTCAAGGTCTCCTCGGCCTCGTGCAGCGGCAGACCGGTGATGAGCACGTCTCCGTCGCGGCCCGGTACGGCGACGACCCGGTACTCGTGCAGGCTCGACAGGGACACGGTCCTGGGCACGCCGTCGGCCGGCAACGCGGCCAGGACGGCCTGGTCACCGCCGGCGAGCCGCGCCCGATCGTCGTCGTACGGGGTCACCACCGCCCCCTGAGTGATCACGCCGCCGGCGACGCGCACCCCCAAGGTGCCCGGCGCCTGGCTGCGCGTGTCGCCCCCGCTCCGGTCACCGTGCTCCAGGCTCGCCGCGTACCTGCCGCCGATCGTGGCGAGCTGCTGGTCGACCCGTCCCATCAGGAAGCGGTCCATCGCGAACGACGTCGCGACGCCGACGGCCGCGCAGGCCAGCGCCAGCAGCGCCAGGACCCCCGCGACGAGCCGGCCCCGCAGCGTGCGCGGCAGGAGGCGGCTCATGCGGGCGGCTTGAGCACGTAGCCGACGCCGCGGACGGTGTGGATGAGCGGCTCGCGGCCCGCGTCGATCTTCTTGCGCAGGTAGCTGACGTACAGCTCGACCACGTGGGCCTGCCCGCCGAAGTCGTAGGACCAGACGTGGTCGAGGATCTGGGTCTTGCTCAGCACCCGGCGCGGGTTGAGCATGAGCAGCCGCAGCAGGTCGAACTCGGTCGGCGTCAGGTCGATCAACGTCCCCGCCCTGGTCACCTCCCTGGCCTCGACGTCCATGACGAGATCGGCCACGACGAGCCGCGTGCCGTTCCCGGCCCGGGCCATCCCCGCGCGGCGCAGCAGCCCGTTCAGCCGGGCCAGCACCTCGTCCAGGCTGAACGGCTTGGTCACGTAGTCGTCGCCGCCGGCGGTGATCCCGGCCACGCGGTCCTCCACCGCGTCCCTGGCGGTGAGGAACAGCACGCACACCTCCGGCAGCCGCTCGCGGATCCGGCGCATGATCTCCAGGCCGTCCAGATCGGGCAGCATCACGTCCAGGACCACCGCGTCCGGCACGAACTCCTCCGCCGCCCGCACCGCGGTCATGCCGTCGCCAGCCGCGCGGACCCGCCACCCCTCCTGGAGCAGCACCGTCTCCAGCACCTCGACGATGTCCGGTTCGTCGTCCACGACCAGCACGCGGATCGGCGCACCGTCAGGACGCAGCAACACCGACACGGTCACCTCCATGTCCATTTCATACCGAAATCTTCTGAAAATCCTCTGAGAGCACCTCCGTCCCGGGCCGTTCAGAAGGAACGCAGAGTTTCGCTTGGCACGGTGGGTCCCGTTCCCGAAGAAGCAGGAGAACGGTGTGACCATCACGCACGTACCATCCCGAACCGCCCCGCAGGTCAGGTCCACCGGGTTCGTGGCCCGCCCCGGCCCGGTGCTCGCCCTGATCGGCCTGGGCGCGGTCGCGGTCGTCGCGCTGTGGTGGCGTGACACGTCCGCGGTGGTCGGCGCCGCCGGCTGGCTCACGAACGCCGGGCGAATCACCGGCCTGCTGGCCGGTTACGCGATGGCGATGCTGATCGCGCTGATGGCGCGCGTGCCCGCGCTGGAGCACGGCGTCGGCACCGACCGGCTGACCCGCTGGCACGCCATGGGCGGGCGTTACGTCGTCGGCCTGATGACCGCGCACGTGCTGTCGGTCATCTGGGGGTACGCGATCGCCGACGGGCAGCACATGGCGGACGAGGCCGTCACCATGGTCGTGACCTTCCCCGAGATGTGGGAGGCCACCGCGGCCTGCCTGCTGCTCCTCGGCATCGGCGCGATCTCGGCCCGTGCCGCCCGCCGCCGGATCGCTTACGAGACCTGGTACCTGCTGCACTTCTACACCTATGTCGCCGCCTACCTGGCTTTCGGCCACCAACTCGCCACCGGTGCGGAGTTCGCCGGTGACCGGGCCGCCCAGGTCGCCTGGTATGTCCTCTATCTCGGCGTGGCCGCGCTCGTCGTCTGGTACCGGCTCCTGGGGCCCGTCCGGCTGTTCCTGCGGCATCGGCTGCGGGTGGCCGCGGTGACCGCCGAGGCCCCCGGCGTGATCTCCATCCAGGTCACCGGCCGGCGACTGGAACGGCTGCGCGCCGAGCCCGGCCAGTTCTTCCGCTGGCGCTTCCTGGCCAAGGGGCTGTGGTGGTCGGCGAACCCGTACTCGCTGTCGGCCCCGCCCGGCGCCGGCGGGCTGCGGATCACGGTCAAGGCGCTGGGCGACCACAGCGCGACCCTGGCCGGGCTGCGCCCCGGGACGCGGGTCTTCGCCGAGGGACCGTACGGGGCCTTCACCGGCCGGTTGCGCTCCCGCCGGCAGGTGCTGCTGATCGCGGGCGGCGTCGGCATCACCCCGTTGCGTGCCCTGTTCGAGTCGCTTCCCGGCGAGCTGACCCTGCTCTATCGGGCACGCAGGGAGGCCGACCTGGTGTTCAGGCAGGAACTCGAGGACATCGCCGTCGCCCGGGGCGCGAACCTGCACTATTCGACCGGCCCCCGCGGCCCCGGCGGGCCGTTCGACGCGGCTGTGCTCGCCCGGGTCGTGCCCGGCCTGCGCGACCACGACGTGTACGTGTGCGGCCCCGCCGAGATGGCCCGGGCCGCGATCCAGGCATTGCGGGCCGCCGGAGTACCCCGGCGGCACATCCATCACGAATCCTTCGAGTTCTAGGAGTACGACGATAAATGCCCATCCGTAGAGCACTGCTCGCCGTGCTGGCCACTGCCGTGGGCCTGGTGCTGCTGCTGTCGTTCAAGCCGCACGACGTGTCGCAGGCGGCCCAGCCGCCCGCCGCCCTGGCCCAGAAGCAGTCCGGCACCACGCCGGCTCAGGGCACCACGCCGGCGCAGGACACCACGCCGGCTCAGGGGACCACCGTGACCGGCGATTCGGCCGACACCCGCTGGGGCCCGGTGCAGGTCGCGATCACCGTGTCCGGCGGGAAGATCGCCGACGTCCAGGTACTGCAGGCGCCCGACGGCAACCGCCGTGACATCGAGATCAACGACGCCGCACTGCCGATCCTCACCCAGGAGGCGCTGTCGGCGCAGAGCGCGCAGATCGACACGGTGTCCGGTGCCACCTACACCAGCGAGGGCTACGCCCGCTCCCTGCAGAGCGCGATCGACCGGGCGGGGCTGTGACGATCCGGCACGTCGAGCACGTCATGGGGACGGTGTTCTCCTTCGACGTCCGGCACGAGGCGTCCGAGCGGATCACGTCGGCGATCGAGGAGGCGGTGACCTGGCTGCACCACGTGGACGCCCTCTTCTCCACGTACCGGCCCGGCAGCCCGATCAGCCGCCTCGGCCGCGGCGAGATCGCCCCGGAGAGCTGCCCGCCCGAGATCGCCCGCGTGCTGGCCCGCTGCGCCCAGGTCGAGCGCGACACCGGCGGCTATTTCACGCTCATGCCCGGCGGCCGGCTCGACCCGTCCGCGCTGGTCAAGGGCTGGGCCATCGAGCACGCCTCGGCGTTGCTGGCGGCGGCGGGCGCGCGGGGGCACAGCGTCAACGGCGGCGGCGACGTCCGCCTCGGCTCATCGCCGGAACCCGACCGGCCGTGGCGGGTGGGCATCGCCGACCCGCTGCGGCCCGGGGCGCTGGCCGCCGTCGTCTCGGGGACCGGCCTGGCGGTCGCCACCTCCGGCACCGCCGAACGCGGGCACCACATCGTGGACCCGCACACCGGCGCCCCCGCCACCGCGCTGGCCTCGCTCACCCTCGTCGGGTACGACCTGACCACCGTGGACGCCTACGCCACCGCCGCGTTCGCGATGGGCTCCGCGGCGCGGGAGTGGGTGGAGGAGCAGGACGAGCTGGAGGCGTTCGCGGTGACCTCGTCGGGAGCGGTGTGGCGTACCAGCGGTTTCCACCGTTATGAGCAGTTGTAGCGGGCGGCGGCTTCGGCCGCCTTGCGGGCCAGGGCCCGGCGGAGCTCGGCCGGGGCGAGGACTTCAGCGTCGGTGCCGAAGGCCAGGAGCACCTCTGCCGCGGCCAGGGAGCGGAAGTGCAGTTCGACGTGCACTCGCTCTGCTCGCTGGTCGGTCGCGGGAGGGGGGCCGGCCAGGTCGGCTCCGTGGATGCGCAGGAATCTGGACAGGATGTCCCGGTGGACGCTGACCGTGACGGGCAGCGGGGCGGGGATCTCGTCGATGTGGCGGCGCAGGCCGTCCCAGACGTCGGCCAGTTCGAGGCCGTCGCGGCGGCGTACGGGCTCGTCGAGGATGCCGGCTGACAGGGCCCGGTCGGCTCGGAAGAGTGCGGGCTCGCCACGGTGGTCGGCCACCAGGTACCAGACGCCGGCCTTGTTGACCAGGCCGTACGGATCGAGGGTGTAGGAGCGGACGCGGTTGTCGCGGCCGTGCCGGTAGCGCAGGTGCACCCGCCGGTCGTTGAAGACGGCCTGCTGGAGCACGGCCAGGTCGACGGCGGGGCCGGTCGCCGAGCGCGCCGGACCGCCGCGCCAGCGCACGGGGTCGATGAGGATGCGGCGGCTGGCCAGGTCGGCGTCGGGCCGGTGCGGGGCGGGCAGGGCGGCCATCAGCTTGCGCAGCGCGGAGCCGAGGGCCTGCCCCAGGCCCAGCTCGGTGTGAGCGTGACCGGACATCAGCACGAACAGGGCGCGGGCCTCGTCGGCGGTCATGCCGGTGACGTTGGTGCGGTAGCCGGGCAGCAGCGCGATGCCGCCGTGGGGGCCGCGCACGGTGTAGACGGGCACGCCGGCCGACGACAGCGCCTCGACGTCGCGCATGACGGTGCGGACCGACACCTCCAGGCGCTCGGCCAGGTCACCGGCCGGCAGCTGCCCGTGGGTCTGCAGCAGCAGCATGATCGACAGCAGGCGCTCGGATCTCACGTCTTCAAAGGTATATGACGCTACCTGACATATATCCCCGTGAAGATGCAGGTAGACGGGCCGCCCACCGGGGGCGGCGTCTCTGAAAGGAACTGTGCTGTGACCGGAACCAACGGGCTCGCCCAGCAGATCGCCGACGACTTCGTCCGCGCGTGGACCAGCAAGAACATCGACAAGGCCCTGAGCCTCCTCGCCGACGACGTCGTGTGCGAGGCCCCCACCGGCACGTTCGAGGGGGTGGAGGGCTACCGCGGGTTCCTCGAGCCGTTCGCGACCTCGCTGGTCAGCGCCACCGTCATCGACGTCCTGGGCAACGACACGAACGCGGCGACCGTGTACACCACCGACACCCCGCTGCTGAAGGACTTCCGCGGCATCGACTACTTCACTGTCGAGAACGGCAAGATCACGCGCGTGATCAGCATCTTCGACATGCTCCCGATGCACAAGGCCCGAAACGCCGTCCAGCCCTGACCCGGGTCACTTCTGCTCCTGGAGCCAGTCGTCGAACGTCGTCGGCGCGATGCGGGCGTCCTCGCCCGGCAGCAGCACGTTGCCGGCCATCTCCTGGCTGAACAAGCCCGACCAGGTCGGCACGAGCTTGACCTCCCGGCCGCGCGCCCGATGCGTACGCCGGGCCATGTCGACGAGGTCCTGCTGCTCGGGCCCCGCGACGTCGACGTAGTGTCCCTGCGGCTCGCCGACCGCGATCTCGGCCAGGATGGCGGCCACGTCCGCGGGCGCGATCGGCTGCATGAGCAGCGGCGCGACCGTGGCCACGCCGTCCTGCTCGGTCCAGCCGGCCACCATCTCCGCGAAGTCATGGAACTGCGTGGCCGGTACGACCGTCCACGGCACCGGGCCCGCAGTCACCAGGCGTTCCTGCTCCCGCTTGCCTGCGTAGTGCGCATTGCCGTCGATCCGGCCCACCCCGGCGATCGACAGCAGCACATGGTGGCGTACGCCGGCCCGTTCCTCGGCGGCGAGCAGGTTACGGGTGGCCGCCGCGAAGTAGGCCACCGTCTCGGCCCGATCCCCCTCCGGCCCGTTGGTGACGTCGATGACGGCCTCGACCCCGGCGAGGGCGTCGTCGAGCCCGTCACCGGTCAGCAGGTCCAGGCCGAGCGAACGGCTGATGCGCACGACGTCGTGCCCGTCCCGTTCGAGGGCGGCCACGGTCAGGGAACCGATGTTGCCGGTCGCGCCGGCGACGGCGATCCGCATGATGATCACTCCTTGTCCACGATCAACCAGGACCATATCTCGGACTAAACAGGTCCGCAATATCCACGATATCCTGCCGATCGTGAAGCTGCCTGTAAGCACCGAATGGCTGTTGCACTGCGCCACCTCGCTGGCGCAGCTCGAACCGGGGACCACCGCATCGGCCGCCCAGCTGGCGGACTACTACGACCTGCCCGCGCCCTACCTCGCCAAGCAGCTCCAGTCGCTCGTCAAGGCGGGCGTGCTGTCGGCGACGACAGGGCCGCGCGGCGGGTTCCGGCTCGCGCGCGAGCCCGCGGAGATCACGTTGCTGCAGATCGTGGAGGCGGTGGACGGCGCCTCCGCTCCGTACGAATGCCGCGAGATCCGCAGGCAGGGCCGCGGCGCGCTTCCGGCCGAGGAGTGCCGGCAGGCCTGCATCCTCGCCGTGAAGATGGCCGAGGCGCATCGGGTGTGGCGCGGCAGCCTGGCCGGGGTCTCGCTCGCCGATGTCCTCGCCGACCTGCCTCCGTCGGCACCGGCCCGCACTCGATCGCTGCTCACCGGGCAGACCCGTCCCCCTGGAGAAGACGCCCTCCGCTGAGAGATCCATCTCATTGCGTCATGGCAGGATCTGTGGGGGACTGCGAAGTTCGGAGGACGTGATGAACGACGAGACGGCCACGTTGCTCTTCGACGTGATCGGCCGGCTGGAGAAGAGCATCCTCGCCCGCGACTGCCCGGCCATCGTCGCGCTCCAGGGTGAACGCCAACTCGTGCTCAGCGACTACGACTACCTTCGCGATCAGCAGTCGGCCACGGACTTCGAGAATCGAGCCGCCACCAGGGCCCAGGAGATCGCCGCGACGCGATGGATCTTCGCGGTCCCCCAGGTATGGGTGATCACGCCGGACAAGGTCTTCAGCCGGGCCGTCTCCAACCTCCCGCTGCTCGAAGGGGAGCAGGAGGCGATCACCTGGATGAGCTTCGATCAGAGCGACGGGGTGGACTACGGGCGCGTCCCGTACGCACGCCGCCCGAACGGAGAGCCGGTGTTCGACGAGCCGGAGATGTTCACCGTGAGCGTGCGTCCGGCCGAACGCATGCCGGGCTACACGCTCCTTCAGGGACTCTTCCCCGACCATGGCGCCGCCGGGTGATCGACGAAGGACAACTTCCGCCGCGGGGGCCGCATCTAAGGACGTAGAAGATCCGAGATGACGGGGTGATCAGATGGCGTCGGCCCTGCTGCCTGGGGATCCTCTTCGGCTGGGGGACTTCTGGCTGGCCGGGCGGCTGGGCGCCGGGGGCCAGGGGGTGGTCTACGAGGCGTACGACGCGCAGGGCGACCGGGTGGCCATCAAGGTGCTGCACGGTGACGCCGCCGGCGATCCGGATCTGCGGTCGCGCTTCGGCAAGGAGGCCACGGCGGCCCGGCGGGTGGCCTCGTTCTGCACGGCACGCGTGCTGGCGGTCGATCTGGACGCGCCCAAGCCGTACATCGTCAGCGACTACGTCGAAGGGCCGAGCCTGCGTCAGGCCGTCGCCGACGGGCGCCGCTTCAGCGGCGACGAGCTGCACCGCCTGGCCACCGTGGTGGCCACGGCGCTGACCGCGATCCATGACGCCGGCGTCGTGCACCGCGACCTCAAGCCTGACAACGTGCTGCTGGGCCCGGACGGTCCGCGCGTCATCGACTTCGGGGTGGCGCGGACCCTGGAGATGTCGCTGACCGCCACTGGTCTGGTGGCCGGCACCCCGACGTACATGGCGCCGGAGGTGTTCACCGGCCAGCGTGCCGGTGCTCCCGCCGACGTGTTCTCCTGGGGTGCGATCGTGCTCTACGCCGCCAACGGCGACGACCCCTTCCGGGCCGAGAGCCTGGGCGCGGTCATGCACCGCGTCCTGTCCGCCGAACCCGACCTTTCGGTGTTGCCTCGTTCGCTGCGGCCGCTGGTCTCGGCGGCGCTGGCCAAGGACCCACTCGCCCGGCCTACCGCGCGCGAGCTGTTGCTCGGCCTGATCAGCGGGTTCCAGGGCGGGCAGGCCGACCTGCTGACCGTCGGCAGCGCCGAGGCCGGGCTGCTCAGCCGGGGAGCCGCCGCCGATCCCGCCCTCGGCACGCTTGCGGAGGACGCCTACGGTTTTCTCAGCCCCGGCGAACGCGACCTGGTGCCCGACCTGTTCCTGCGCATGGTGGCCGTCACCGACGCAGGTGAGGTGACCGTACGCACCGCGTCGCATGAGGAGCTGTTCGAGGCGAGGACACCGGACGAGCGGGCCGCGCTCGAACGGGTCCTGGAGGTCTTCTCCTACGTGATCGCCGTTCGAGGCGACGACGTCGCGCTGGCCCGGCCCGCCCTGTTACAGGCCTGGCCGCGGCTGCGGTCCTGGGTCGGCGACGAGCGCGAGGGCCTGCCCACGCACGACCTGATCCGCGCCGCCGCACGCCACTGGAACACCCACGGGCGCCGTGAAGGCGACGTCTTCCAGGGCAGCCGTCTGGAGACGGCCCTGCGCTGGGCCGCCACCGGACGCCGCCATCTCACGCTCAGCAAGCTCGAACGCGACTTCCTCGACGCCTGCAACGCCGCCACCCGCCACCGGATCCGGCGCCGCCGCCTCCTCACCGTCACCCTGTCCGCCCTGCTCGTCCTCGCCCTGATCGGCGGCGCCGTCGCCGTACGGCAGAGCCTCGTCATCTCGGAGCAGAGCAGGATCGTCGCCGCGCAGCGGGACGAGGCGGTCGCGGGCAAGGTGGCGGCCCAGGCCGACGCGATGCGCACGGCGGACCCGGTACGGGCGATGCTGCTCAGCGTCGCCGCCTGGCGGCTGGCCCCGGTCACCGCGACGCGGGCGACGTTGCAGAACGCCTGGGCACAGCGCGAGCGCTCGGCGTTCTCCGACCCGGACTCGGGCGCGGAGACCGTACGGCAGATCACCAGGGACGGGCGCACGTTCGTCAGCGTGTCCCCGCAGGGGGTGCGGATCTACGACCTGCGGACCGGGAGGAAGACCGGCGGCTGGGACGACCTGAAGATCGGCGGGGAGAAGTTCCTGGGCGCCGGCCTCAGCCCCAGCGGCCGGCTGCTGGCCGTGGCGGCGGGCGATGAGATCCATGTCTGGGACACGAGCACCGGCAGGCAGACCGGAGCCAGACGCAGGATCGATATGCCGGAAAACTTCAACGGGGTCAAGTTCCAGACCGGCGACCGGTACGTCAACGTGCTGGGATCCCAGGCCGGCGGCCTCTGGGACACGCGGACCGGCGCGGAGATCGAGGCGGGGGACGGCATGCTCGAACCCTCCGTCACCCTGGCCAACGACCTGGTCGTGAACGGGGGAGTCATGCGCCGGTTCAGCCTGCTGAGGCTGCCGAGCGGGAAACCGGTGGCACCATGGCCCCGCTCGAACGGCTGCGCCAATGAGGTGTGGACGGCGGCCATCAGCCCGGACGGGCGGACCATCGCCTGCGCCACCGGTTCAGGGGTCTCCCTCGTCGACGCGCACACGGGACGCGACCTCGCCGGCCAGCCGGCGCTCGGGGGGAACGGCTACGGCGACACCAGAATGTGGTTCAGCCCGGACGGCCGCTACCTCGTGGTCAGGAAGAACAACAACCTTGAGCTTGTCCGGGTCTCGGACGGGAACACCGTGCTCTCCTACCGGAGCGCACCCGAGAGCGTGGGCTTCGACGGCACGACCCTGCGTTACCTGACCGACGAGACCGTGGTGGGCCTGGACATCTCCGATGTCCTCCACCTCACGCGGCTGCCCGGCCACGCCCCTGAGTCCGCTGTGTTCAGCACTGATGGACGACTCCTCGCCACGCACCAGTACGAGGCGAAGCAGCTCGTGCTCTGGGACGCGGAGAAGCTCCGCCCGCTGGGATCGCCCCTGAAGATAAGGATCGGGGACGGCACCCTGGGCTTCGCGTTCAGCGGAGACGGGCGGCTGCTGGCGGCCTTCAGCGGCATGGGGAAGCCGCTGGAGATGTGGGACACCGCGCAGCCGTCGCGCGTGACCAGGGCCCAGTTGCCGGGTGAGTGGATGGCGGAAGCCGTGGCCGTGAACGAGCACGGGACGCTTGTCGCGATCGCCGCCACCGATACCAGCGGCGCATCCCGAAACCGGCTTTTCGTCTGGGACGTGCCGCATCACAAGTGGTTGCGGCCCATCGACACGAACTACCTGATGGGCATCGTGTTCCGGCCGGGCAGCACGATCATCGCTCCGATGAGCGACTCGGCCAACCACCTGATCGATCTCTCCTCCGGGCAGCCGGTCGGCCCCGCCTTCGGCCCAGGAGGGCTGAGCAGCGGTTTGAGGAGCATCGCCTTCAGTCCTGATGGGGCGAGCCTCGCCGCCTACAGCCAGTCGGGCAGGCTCGCGTTCTGGGATCTGCGCACGGGTAAGAGGCGTGGTCCGACGTTGCGTCCGTACCCCGGTGACATCATCGGGATCATCCAGCTGGTCTTCTCCCGGACGGGCGACGTGGCCGCGTCCCTCACTGAGGGGGAGGTTCAGCTCTGGGACCCCATCACGCCTCGCAAGCTCGGGCCGTCGTTCGCAGGGGCGGACGAGCCGCTGATGACGGCCGGGTTCGGAGCCGGTGGCGCGGTGCTCCGTACCCTCGACGAGGCGGGTGTGCTGCGCGCGGTCTCCGTCGATCCCGAGCGCACGGCCGCGGCCGTCTGCGCCCGGGCCGGGCGCTCGCTGACGCGCGCGGAGTGGCAGGAGTATCTGCCCGGCTTGCCGTACCGGAAGATCTGCCCCTGATCACCGGGCCCGGCGCGTCAGGGTCCTGATGTCCTCGAACAGCCGCTCGTGCGCGGCGGCCGCCTCGGCGGAGGTCAGGTCCATGTTCTGGATGAAGCCGTGCTCCAGGCCGGGCTCTTGCCGGTGCGTTACGCGGACGCCGGCTTTCGCCAGCCGGCGGGCGTAGGCGTCGCCTTCGTCGCGCAGGGCGTCGTGTTCGGCGGTCACGATGAGGGTGTCCGGCATGCCGGACAGGTCTGCGGCCAGCAGCGGGCTGGCGGGCACGCGGTCGGCGGGGTCGGGCGTCCACAGCTCGACGGCCCAGGCGAGGAAGTCGGCGTCCAGCGAGTGGCCGGAGCCCTTGCCGACGATGCTGGGCTGGGAGAGCGTCAGGTCGGTGTTGGGGCAGATCAGGATCTGCAGGTCGGGCACCGGCTCGCCGGCGTCGCGCAGCCGCAGGCAGGCCATGGTGGCCAGGTGGCCGCCAGCGCTGTCGCCGGCCACCGCGGCCGGGCGGGCCCAGCGCAGCACCGCGGTCACGTCCTCGACGGCCGCCGGGTACGGATGCTCGGGCGCGCGCCGGTAGTCGATGGCCAGCACCTCGACGTCGCAGGCGTGGGCGATGCGCCGGCAGGTGCGGTCATGGGTCTCCAGGTCGCCGATGACGAAGGCGCCGCCATGGGCGAACACCATCAGCGGCCTGGCCTGTTCGGAGGGCCGGTAGTGGCGCAGCGGCAGCCCGTCCGGCCCGTGCAGGTCTTCCACGCTGGCCAGTGCGGGGCCTTGGGGGCGGTCGGCGGCTCGCCGGCGTGAGCCTTCACGGAGTTCGGACACATCGGGGACGGTCATAGCGGGTCAGCCCTCCGGGTGGACCATGAGAAGCACAGCACGATTGTCCGGGGCGTGGCCTCGGTACAGGTGCGGACGAGCGGCGTCGAACCGGATGGAATCGCCTTCGACCAGGTCGGTGGGGGAATCGGCGGGTCCGGTGGTGACGCTTCCGTGGGTGAGCACGAGGCACTCCTCGACGCCGGGCAGGTGGGCGTCGGAGTGCTGGGTGCTCTCGGCGACGGCGATGTCGTAGACCTCCACGGTGCCGCGCACCCTGATGCGGTGCAGGAGACGCGCGCTGACCGCGTCGCCCTCGACCCGCGGCCGCCGGTCGTCGGCGCGTACCACCTCGACCGTCGAGGCGGGCGCTTCCAGCAGCTCACCGAGGGACGCCTTCAGCGCGGTGGCCAGGGCCCACAGGGTGCTCAGGGTCGGGTTGCCCTGGCCCTGCTCGATGCCGTGCAGCGTGGTCTTGCTGATGCCGCCGGCGGACGCCAGGTCGGCCAGCGATATCCCGGCCGCCGTACGCAGCCGGTGCACGTTCGTCCCCACCACTTGCGCGAGCTCCATGCGTATCAGCATAGTGGTATGGACGTACCAATAGAATGGTTTTGGAGGCGAGATGACGGTGACACGGCTGCGCGACATCCCGGGCATCGGTGTGGACGCCGTCGGCGACGCGGCCGACGCCGTGGGCGACCCGGAGTTCCTGCGGCTGGAGAACCTCGACACCGACCTGCGGCCGCCCGCCGTCGCCATCGCCGCCACGCATGCCGCCGTCGACGACGACGCGGCCAACAGCTATCTGCCGTTCCAGGGGCGCCGCTCGCTTCGCGCGGCCGCCGCAGCGCACGTCGGGCGCATCTCCGGGCACGTCTACGACGCCGACACCGAATGCGTCAGCGTGGCCGGCGGGCTCAACGGCATCCTCAACACGCTGCTGGCGACCGTCGAGCCCGGGCAGGAGGTCGTGCTGTGCGACCCCATATACGCCGGCCTGGTCAACCGGGTCCGGCTCGCGGGTGGCATCCCCCGCTTCGTCCCCGCGCGGCCCACCGCGGACGGCTGGACCGTCGACGCCGGACAGCTCGCCGACGCCGTCGGACCCGACACGGCGGCGGTCCTGATGATGGGGCCGGCGATGCCGACCGGCCTCGTCCTGGATGACCGCCACTGGTCCGCCCTCGCCGACGCCTGCGAACGCCACGACGCCTGGTTGATCTACGACGCGGCCATGGAACGCATCCGCTTCGACGGCCGCCCTCCCAGCCACCCGGCGGCCCACGAGGGCCTGGTACGGCGCACCATCACCGTCGGTTCGGCCTCCAAGGAGCTGCGGCTCATCGGCTGGCGCGTCGGCTGGGTGACCGGCCCCGCCGACATCGTCGCCGACATCCGCCTGGTGGGCCTGACCAACGTCGTCTGCCAGGTCGGCCTGGCACAGGACGCCGTGGCCGCCGCGCTGGACGCGCCGGACGCCGCTGCCGACGTCGCCGCCGCCACCGCCGAGTGGCAACGGCGCTGCGAGACGGTCCTGCGCCGGCTCGCCGCGTACCCGGTCGTCCGGCCGCACGGCGGATGGTCACTCCTCATCGACACCAGACCCCTGGAGCTGACCCCCGCCGAACTGTCCCGGCGCCTGTTCGAGCGGGCGAAGGTCGCGGCCACCCCCATGGACGGCTGGGGCCCCAGCGGCGGGCACTACCTGCGGCTCGTGTTCGCCAACGAACCCGTCGAACGCCTCGCCGACCTCGGCGACCGCTTCCGCCTGGCCATCGGCTGAACCATGGACGTTTCGGATACATGCGCCGCCGTCCCGGCTGGTACGTCGTCGGAGGGCTGTTCGTAGCCGTCCGGCGGAGCCGTGGGTGACCTCATCGAGCGTCCGTCAGTCGGCGTGAGTCAGCCGGACGTATCCGTACGGGTTGAAGAACAGATCGTCCTCGTCATAACGGTCGCACGCGCCGGTGCGCAGCAACCAGCGCGGAGCGTCCTCGGCCATCCGGAACCCGGCGCCGTCCTCGATCTCCTCCGCACGCGGATCGGTCAGCAGGTAGATGGCGAGCGTGTCCAGGTGCGCGACGAGCTCGGCCAGCCTGTCCTCCGCCGGAAGCTCCGCACCGACCTCGATCTCCACATCGGGCGCGCCGAGCAGGTGCATGCCGCAGCTGTAGAGCACCTGACCGTCGTGGAGCGGTCGCTGCACCCAGGCCCTGACCAGCGCGTCGGCCAGGGCCTCGTCCGTGGCGTCGGCCGCTCGATCGGCCAGCGCGAGCCAGCGGTCCCGGCCGTGCGCGATCCCGCTGCTCTCGTTCTTCACCGCCGTGGCTCCGGACCGCAGCAGCGCGGCCGTCACCGCCAGCAGCCGCCGGGAGGTGTCGAACGCCAGCTCCTGCATCATCGGCGCGGACAGCAGGTAGCCGACGGTGTCGTGGGACTCCACTGCGGCCCAGTCCGCCTCGTCGAACGAGGCCGCCGCCATACTGGCCTCGAACGCCTCCGGCATCCGAGGGTCGGGTTCGGCCTCGGAGTATTCGCGGTCGAGGACGAAACCGCCGAAGCCGGCCGCAGTCCGTTCTATCTCCGAAAGGTCCAGCCCGGCGCCGAGCACGCAGAGCACGTGCCGAGGAAACGCATCACTCATCCTGGCACGTTATCGATCATTGCCGACGCCTCGGGGCGATTCCCCCGATCTCCCGGAGAGGCCGGCTACGTCCGCTTGGCGACGTGCAGCTCGCACACGCCGTCCGTACACGACCGCCGCAGCCGTCCCATCGAGACGGTCTGCGCCAGGCCGATCAGCCAGCACGTCGGGCACCCGCGGAAGGCCAGGAGCGCCACCGGCGCCAGCACCAGGCTGACCGGCCCGATCACCGGGATCAGCGCGACCGAGCCGATCAACGCCCCGAACCCCACCACGCCACGCGCCAGGTGCCGAGGCAGTGACGCGCTGGCGAACTCGTGTCCGTCAGTCATCGCACACCCCCTCGCCCAGCCGGTCCTGCACGGCCGCGCGGGCGCGGTGCAGGCGCGACTTCATCGCCGCCACGCTCAGGCCCAGCGCGTCGGCGGTCATCCGGCCGCTGAGGCCCTGGACGTCCCGCATGATCAGCACCTGCCGCTGGTCGGCCGGCAGCGCCGCGATGGCCGCCGCCACCCGCGCCGCCTCCAGCCGCTCGAACACCTCTTCCTCCGCGGACCGCATGGCGGCGCCGTGGAGGGGAGGCGGTGGCCGGAGTGCCAGCCTGGCCCTGCGTACGCATTCGTTGCGGATGATCCGGAACATCCACGACACCAGGGCGCCGGTGGCGCGCAGCGTACCGATCTTGCGATAGAGAACGATCAACGCCTCCTGCGCCGCGTCCTCGGCGTCCTCCGGCGTGGCGCACAGGTGGCGGGCGAAGCGCCGCACGTGCGGGTGCGCGCCCGACACCAGCGCGGCGATCGACTCGGCGTCGCCCTCGCGGGCCGCCGCGATCACCGCCTCGTCCGGCCAGGTCGTCGTCTCAGCCACGCGTACGCCTCCTCCGCCGCAGCACGACCACGCTACAGGTGCAGATGAGTACGACGGCGACCGCGACTCCCACGGCTACGATCACGACAACCTCTCCTTCGTCGATGACGGAACGCATATGAGAGGCGCCGGACCCGCCAGAGGATTCACCCGCCACGCGCGACATCGATGGTGCGGGTTCGTGCCGGGGCGGCCACGCAGGCGGTGGGCCGAGACCGAGGCCGCGGTGCCGACGCCGTCGATCCGGGGTCAGGAGGTGAAGAGATCGAGAAGGGCCGTGCCGCGCCTGGTCAGGTGGACGTAGATCTCCCTGCCGTCGCGCCGCCGGGTGACCAGCCCCGCCGATTCGAGGCGCTTGCAGTGGTAGGTGATCACGCTGGGGTGACATTTGATGCGCCTGGCCAGAACGCCCATCGACATCGGCTGGTCGACGCTGGCCAGGATGGTCGCCCGTGCGTCGCCGAAGAGGAACTGGAGCTGCTCCTCGGTGTCCTTCGGCCTGGGCACCGTCAGGTACGGCGGGGGATAGCCGATCCAGACGGCGTCCGGGCCGTCGAAACGGACGATGAGCGCGTCCGGCCCGGCGAGCATGGGTATCAGCACCAGGCCCCTGGACTCGATGGAGAACTCGTCGGGACCATAGTCGGGGACGCTCAGCGCGCCCTCACTGAAAGTGCAGTCGGCGTGCACGTCATTGAGCACGACATCGAGTGCTCCTCGGGCGCTGGCCACGGCGATCCGCTCGACTTCGCGATCGAACAGCGCGCGGGTCTGCTGCCATTCCGGATACATGGCGGACCATGCCTGCCCCAGCAGGTCGGCAAATCCGTGCAGCCAACGGCGAGGGTGCTTCATCGCGGGCTGCCAGTGGGGCGGCGGTCTCCCGTCGGTGATGGAGTCCAGCTCTGTTTGTAACGCGTCGGGCGACAGATCGCGAAGCATTTCGAGCTGCGTGGGAACGTCCAGATCTCGGCTGAAGTCTCCGGGGAACGCGACATCGGGAAATATGGTGTAGCCGGGTGCCGAGAGCGAATCCACCACCATTCCGTCGGGTGCCACCGCGGCAGAGCGCACCAGTTGCCGCCATCGTTCGGGGGCGCCCCTGTCCCGGCCCGCAAGCGCATCGCAGATCAGCGCGAGCATGGACAATCCGGGGACCATCGTCACGGTCACGGGTACCCGATCAAGTCGCTCGATGACCAGGCGCGTGCGCATTGGTAACTCTTCCTCTCGAGCTTCGGCAAATAGGAAGCAGCGTCTCACGGTGGCGCATACAAACTTGCTTCAGCGGTCGGCAGGGATACCGGAAAGCGGTGATCGCCCGCGTCCTGGTCACACGTCCGCATCACCTGATCTGGCTGGTGCGCAGATGTTCGCGTACGGCGGGAGTCAGCACCTGACCAGCACGGTCCGCCATGAGCGTCATGTGGTACGCGACAAGCGCCGCGTCGCAGTCGGGCTCGGAGAGCACGGCCAGGCAAGCGCTTTCGCCGATCGACATGGTGGCCAGCATCATGCCGTTCGCCATCTCCACCATGCTCTGAACGACCCCACCCCCGTCGAGGGCGCAGGCCGCGGCCACCGACAGGCCGACCAGCCCAGAGGTGATCGCGGCCAGTCGGCCGGCCCGGTCGACGGGGAAGCCCGAGGACGTCGCCAACGGCAGGCCATCGGCGGAGAAGAGAACGACGTGGACGACTCCTGGAACGATGCCGACGAATTCGCTGATCAGCCAGTCGACCTCGTACGCCATGTAGCTCACGTCGTTCATGCGCCCTGTCCTCTGTGCTTCGGGTCAGGGGCGGCCCTGCCCATGCTGATGTCGTCGCGAGCGGACCGGTACCCCTGCTGGAAGCTGGACAGGCGGCTGCGTACCCGGTCCGCCGAGACGGACGGCATCGGCGGGACATCTTGGGGCGTGGAGGCCGTGGTGACCGAGCCCGGCACCAGGTTGGCCTTGGGCACCCGCTTGGGCAGCCCGGTCGCGGTCTCGCCGTCGCGCACCGGCTCCACGGCGGCGGCTTTGGCGGCGTTCCATCCGGCGTCGGCCGCCCCCCAGCTGACTCCCTGCTCGAACCACGCCGACTCGATCGAGGCGTAGATCGGCAGATACTCGTCCGAGGCTGCTTTGGCGGCCGGAATGGGACCGGTGGACGCCGACGCCGTGTCGGGGAAGTCATAACCGGACGGCCGCTGCGGCGCGTCGTCCATGCCGCCGCGCAGGCCCAGGTTGGGACGCCTGGGGAAGATCGCTTCCTGGCTCGGCGGGTCGTACGGTCTCCTCGGCGGCGTCCACGGGTCGGCGACGGCGTACGAGCCGGTGTCGGAGGACGGCCAGCCGCCGGATCCCCCCGGCCTCTCCGACGGCGTGAGCCAGGCGCCGGACGGGTTGGACGGGTACGAAGGATGGGCCGGACCCATCTGGAACGACCCCCACTGCGGTGGGGTGGGGACAGCCTCGGCGGAGCCGCCGGGATAGCTAGGCGCCTGCGCGGCGAGCATCGCCTCGGGCATGAGGATCATCGCGGTGAGCCCCCCGGATTCGTGCGGGCGCAACTGCACCCGGACGCCGTGGCGGTGGGCCAGACGCGCGACCACGAACAGGCCCATGCGCCGCGACACCGACACGTCCACGGTGGGAGCGTCGATGAGGCGGTCGTTGGCGATGGTGAGCTCGTCCGGGGTCATGCCGATGCCGGAGTCGGTGATCGACAACATCATGCCGCCCCCGTCGATCCTGCTGCCCGACACCGTCACCTGGGCCTCCTGCGGCGAGAACGACAACGCGTTCTCCACAAGCTCGGCGAGCAGGTGGATGATGTCGTTGACGGCCTGGCCGGCCACGGCGACGCCGTCGGGCACCTGGAGGATGACCCGCTCGTAGTTCTCGACCTCCGACAGCGAGGCGCGGGCGACGTCGACCAGCTTGACGGGCTTGCTCCAGCGGCGTGGCGTCTCCTGGCCGGCGAGAACCAGCAGGTTCTCGCTGTTACGCCGCATACGGGTGGCCAGGTGGTCCAGCCTGAACAGGTTGCCGAGCCGCTGCTCGTCCTGCTCGCCCTGCTCCAGCCCGTCAATGAGGGTGATCTGCCGCTCCACCAGCGTCTGGCTGCGGCGTGACAGGTTCACGAACATCGCGTTGACGTTGGCGCGCAGGCGGGCCTCCTCGCCCGCCAGCCGGACCGCCTCACGGTGGACCTCGTCGAACGCCCGCGCCACTTCGCCGATCTCGTCCTTGGAGGAGATGGCGATCGGCGGCACGTGTATCGCCTTCGTGTCGACCTCGCTGTTGCGCAGCTGCCGCACGAGCTCGGGGAGCCGCTGGCTGGCGATCATGAGCGCGTCCCTGCGCAACCGCCTGAGCGGCCGGACGAGCGAGCGGGCCATGACCGCGGTGATGGCGAGGACCAGGAGCAGCAGCACGGCGAGGATGATGATGTTGAGCGTGGCCGCGGACCGGTCGCTGGACTGAATGTCGGCGCTTCGGGTGCCGACCTGCTCCAGCAACGCCCGCTGAACGGTGTGCAGCCGGTCGACGGTGTCGCTGATGGCGTTGAACCACAGGGTGACGTCGTCGGAAGTCGAGGTGTCGAGCCGCCGCAGGGGCAGGCCGGCATTGGCGAGGAACACGGCCCTGTTGATGTAGAACTCGCCCCGGCCGACCTCCACGCTGGCGACCGTGTTGTCGTGGAACTGCCGCTGTGCCAGCGTGGCCACGGCGCGGAACGAGGCGCGTTCGCTCTCGCGGTTGGAGCGGGCGTCGAGGAAGGCCTTGCGCTCGGGCTCTTCGAACGACCCTTTGACAAGCGCGATCGTCAACAGGCCTCGCAGCTTGGCGGCCTCCTCCTCCGATCGGGCGACGGCTCGCAGCGCGGCGCTGGTGGAGATCAGTTGCTCGTCCGTCGAGCCCTGCCCCACCTCGTCGTACAGTTGCAGCATCTCCGCGATGACCTCGGAGTACTTCTCCATCGTCGGGAGCGGCGGCAGCTGCGCGTTCTGCCCGGACACGGTGGCACGCAGCGAGGCGAGCTGGGTCAGCCTGATGCGGACGAGGGCCAGCTTCCTGCGACCGAGATCGGACAGTGAGTCCTCGACCTCCGCGGCCGTCGCGTTCGTACGCTGCACGCTGGCATCGACGATCCGCCGCTGGGCCGTGAGCCGCTCCAACTGCGCCGATTCCCTGTCGGAGGCGACATAGTACGCCGAAAGGTCTCGCTCGAGCGCCATTTCGCGGGACAGCTCGCCGAGCTGCGTCACCAAGGAGCCCACATTGCTGATGCGCTGATTCTGCTCCGCGCTGCTGATCGATATGCCGACCCGCAGCGCGCCCAGGACCACGGCCACCAGGGTCGGAATGGCGATAAGCGTGATGAGGCGGGTTCGCACCCGCCAGTTCCGCAACGCCATCGGGTTCCCATGAGCGGGAACCTGCTCCACCGACGCCTGCTCCGGTGACTTCTCGTCGGCCACGAACCGTTCCTGCAGAACGGGAACGCCGGCACGACCAACTTGGGTCATCTTTGTCCTTACCGATGGCAAGCGTCCCCCGGACGGCCTGCCTCGGGAGACTTCAGCCACGTCGCTGACTGAACGCGGGCAAGCTCCGGCGCCACTGACCGAGCACGGGCAAGCTCCGGCGCAATTCGACCACAAACCCCATTAGCTGGCCAACGCCAATCAAGGTACTAGATAAATCAACATTTGCACGTCTCTGCAAACATCACACACAGTAACTCGGCAGTTCGATCTCAGGAGCATCGGATCATTCGGCGCCGCACCCGCTGTTAGCGCTGGTGACGCAATTCATTTGCAGAGAAATCCAAGAGAAACGTCATCCGTCGCGCTTCAGCATCGATCTCGCCTTCGGTAATCTTCACGCTCGGTGCCCCGGCGCCGATCACCGGAGGCTTCCTGTGTTAGGAGAACCTGAAATGACCCGCAAAGTGCGCCGCCGCACTCTCGTGCTCGGCGTTACCGCCACTCTGTTATTCACCGGCTGCGGCGGAAACGGCCAGTCGGCCGGCTCGGGCGGCAACGGCCTGGAGAAGGCCACCATCAGGGTCGGCGCCATGCCGATTCCCGACCCCGTCTCCCTCTACATCGCCATCAACAAGGGCTTTTTCAAACAAGAGGGCCTGACGGTCGAGCCGGTCGCCATCGTCGGCGGCGCCGCGGCCCTTCCGCAGATCAAGAGCGGTCAGCTGGACATCACCCAGACCAACTACGTCTCGACCTTCCTGGCGGTGAGCAAGGGCGAGAAGTTCAAGCTCGTCGCGGACATGTACCAGGCCGGCCCGAACGCCTACAACATCATGGTCCCGAAGGATTCGCCGATCAAGACCGTCGCGGATCTCAAGGGCAAGACCGTCCTGGTCAACAACTTCCGGAACATCGCCACGTTGGCCGTCACCACCCAGCTGAAGGTGGCCGGTCTCACCGAGAACGACGTCAAATTCGCCGAGAAGCCCTTCCCCGACATGGGCAACGCGCTCCAGGCCGGGCAGGCCGACGCCGCCTGGATCACCGAGCCGTTCCTCACCGCCAACCAGAGCAAGCTGGGCTTCCGCAAGATCGCCGACACCATGACGGGGCAGACCGAGGACCTGCCGATCGCAGGCTGGATGGCCTCCGACGACTGGGTCAAAAAGAACCCGAAGACGCTGGCCGCCTTTCAGCGAGCCATCGCCAAGGCGCAAGAACTCGCGTCGAACGACCGTAAGGAGATCGAGGCGATCCTGCCCAAGTACACGAAGATCGATGCGAAGACCGCTTCGGTCATCACCCTGGGCACCTTCCCGAGCGCGCTGAGCGCCAACAGGCTGCAAAAAGTCGCCGACCTCATGCTTGAGTACAAGTACCTCGAGAGCCCGATCGACGTGAAGTCGGTCATCGCGACGCCGTCGGACGGATGAGTCATTCGCGGTCATTCCGCAGCGTCGCCGGCGTTGCGGCGTTCCTCGTCGCGGGAGAGCTGGTGATCCGGTTCGGGCTGGGCGACGGCGTGATCTTCCCCGCGCCCTCCGTCATCCTGATGGAGGCCGTGCGGCTGGCGGTCGACGGAGAGTTCCTGCTGGGAGCGCTCACGACGCTCACGAACTGGGCACTCGGCCTGCTGATGGCGGTGGCGGTGGCGGTCCCGGCAGGCGTCCTGCTCGGCGCGCTGGCCCCGTTGGAGCGCGCCGCCCGGCCCGTACTGGAGTTTCTGCGGCCCATTCCCTCGGTCGCGGTCATCCCGCTGGCGATCCTGCTGATCCCGGTGGACGGCCTGATGAAGGTCGGCGTCATCGTGTACGCGTCCGTCTGGCCGATCCTGTTCAACACGTTGTACGGCATGCACGACGTCGACCCGCTGGCGAAGGATTCGCTGCGTAGCTTCGGATTCGGGCCGGTGGCCGTGCTCGGCAGAGTGAGCCTGCCCAGCGCCGCGCCTTTCGTCGCGACCGGTGTCCGGATCGCCTCCGGGGTCGCGCTGATCATCGCCGTCAGCGCCGAGCTGTTCGCCGGTGGAACCGCGGGCCTGGGCGTCTTCGTCATCCAGGCGGGCAGCGGAAACAGGACCGACCTCGTCATGGCGGCCACGCTGTGGGCCGGCATGTTCGGCCTGCTGGCCAACGCCTCGCTGCGGGCGGCCGAGCGCCGTCTGTTCGGCTGGCACCTGGCGCGGACGGGTGCGGCGCAGACGTGAGATCACTTGCCGGGGTCCTGGTGATCCTCCCTGTCATCGCCGCCTGGGAGCTCGTCACGCGACGGCTCGCAGACACCGACTTCCCACCGCCCACGAGCATCGTCGCCCGCATGCACGAGCTGTGGTTCTCAGGCCCGGCCGCGCGCCTGTTCCTCACCGACGACGCCGTGGACAACATCCTGCCCAGTATGGGACGCATGTTCTCCGGCTGGTTGCTGGCCGCGTTCATCGGAGTGGTGGCCGGCGTGGCACTGGGGCGCTCGCGAGTCGCGGCCGACTACGTGGACGCGCTGATCGAGTTCGGCCGTGCCGTTCCGCCGCCCCTGCTGCTGCCGCTGTTCCTGGCGCTGTTCCAGGCCGGCCTGGCCATGCAGCTCGCCGCGATCGTCTCCGGCGTGATCTGGCCCGTACTGCTCAATTCGATCGACGGAGCCAGAACCGTCGACCGCACCTACACCGAGACCGCCACGGTCTTCGGGCTGTCGAGACCGCAGCGGCTACACCGGATCGTCATCCCCGCCGCCTCGCCCAAGATCTTCGCGGGCCTGCGACTGAGCCTGTCCCTCGCGCTGATCCTCATGGTGATCTCCGAGGTGTTCGGCAGCACGAACGGCATCGGCTACCAACTGCTGGTGGCGCAACGGAGCTTCGACACACCCGGCGTCTGGGCGACGATCGCCCTGCTGGGCATTCTCGGTTATATCGTCAACGCGCTGTTCGTGCTCGCGGAGCGCCGGCTGCTGATCTGGCACAGGCAGGCGAACCGTACGCCATGACTTCTGGAAAAGGACACATGCCGTCATCCGACAAGCTCCTCTGGGAAGCGGTCTCCGGTATCTCCCGATTCGCTGCACTCTTGACCATGGCGGAGCTCGGCGTGGCCGATCAGCTCGCGCATGGGCCGCTCGACACCGAAGAGCTCGCCGCACGGTGCGGGGCGCACGCTCCCTCGCTCCGCCGGGTCCTGCGCGAGCTGGCGGGCATCGGAGTCGTCCGTCCGTCCGGCGCCGACCGATACGCCCTCACCGAGGAGGGCTCGGCGCTCCGCTCGGACATCCCCGGCTCGATCCGCTCCTCCATGCGCATGCTGGGCGAGGAGAGCTTCTGGTACGCCATGGGCAAACTGCCGGACACGGTACGCGAGGGCAGCTCCGCGTTCGTCACCAGGTATGGAGAGCTCTACGAGCACCTGGCCCGCCATCCCGACATCAGCCACATCTTCGACGACTACATGACCGCCAGGGCCGACGCCTTCACGCGGGGCCTGGTCACGCGTTATGACTTCACCGGCGTCGGCACCATGGTCGACGTCGCCGGAGGCAGCGGCTCGATCCTGGCCACGGTCTTGCGCGCCAATCCCGGCATGCGGGGCATCCTCCTCGATCTCGACCACGTGGTGGCCCATGCCGGGGACGTGCTGGCCGCCGAGAACCTGGCCGATCGGTGCGAGGTGGTGGCCGGGAACTTCTTCGACTCGGTGCCCTCGGGAGGGGACGTCTACCTGCTTGCCAGCGTCCTGCACAATTGGGGCGACGACGACGCTGTGCGCATTCTGCGAAATGTCCGGCACGCCATGAAACCCGGCGGGCGCGTGCTGATCCTGGAAGTGGTGCTGCCCGACGACGCGGAGCCGCATCTGGGCAAGGACCTGGACCTGCGGATGCTGGCCATCTTCAACGGCGGCTCGGAACGGAGCCGACAGGAGTACGCGAAGCTCTTCGCCTCGGCCGATCTGGAACTGGGAGAGGTTGTGGAGTTGGGCGCGGGAGCAAGCCTCCTCGAGGCCAAGCCCATCTGACCCGGTCCGCATCGAGTGGCGCCTCAGGGTTTGTGCTGTGCGGAGGAGGGAGCGTAGCTACGGAGGAAGGCCCGCACGCCCGCGGTGACGAGCCGGTCGACCTCTTCCTGGGGAAGGGGGACGGCGCCGTAGAACGTCTGCTGGTTCACGTCGGTGAGTGGCCGCGCCGTCGTACCGGACGAGCACCGGGCCACCGCCGTGAGCCTGCTCACCCTGTGCTACCAGCTCGGCGGCGCCTTCGGCCCCGCGCTGGCCATCCTCCTGCTCGCTTGAGCGCCGGCAGCGCCGGGATCGCCGCCAGCACCACGGCGGTCAGCGCGGCGATACCGAGGAACGTCCTCTGCACCCCGGTGGCATCGGCGAGCAGCCCGAAGTACGCCGGGCCCGCGAGGTAGCCGAGATAGGCAACCGTGGAGATGGCGGACGTGGCCCGTCCTCGTGACCCGTCGGGAACGGGCCGAAGCCCGTAGGACAGCAGGGTGGGAAAGAGCGCCGAGGTGCCGACGGCGGCGGCGATGACGCCTCCCAGGGCGAGCGGCAGCGTGGCCGCGAACGCCGTCAGCACGCCACCGGCCGTGGCGATCGCGCTTGCCACGACCAGCGTGGCGATCGGGCGGCGCAGCGTGACCGTACCGGTGGCGAAACGGGTCAGTGCCGCCGTTGTGGCGAACGCCGCCGGCGCGACGGCGGCCAGCGCCGGCGAGGCGGTGAACGCGTCGGTCAGCAGAACGGCGCTCCAGGACTGGTAGGCGTTCTCCGCCGCGAACGCGAACGCGCCGATCGCCCCGACCATGACCAGCGCGATCCACCCCGACATGCGACCAGGACGCGTGGCGGCGCCCTCAGGTGCGGCGGCGTCGTCATCAGCATGGGCCGGTCGCGTCGCGGTGACGACGGCCAGACCGAGCGCCACGACCACCACCGCGCCCGCGGCGAAGTTCACCAGCAGGCTGTCCGCGATCGCGGTGAGTGCACCGGTGGCCAGGCTCGAGAGCGCGACCGTGGCGGAGAACGCCGCGTGCGAACGGGTCACGACGGGACGTCCGGTTCGCTTCTCGACCGTCGCCGCCAGCGTGTTGAGCGCCACATCGGCCGCTCCCGAGCAGGCTCCCATCAACAGGATGCCGGCGCACAACGCGGCATAGTTCACCGCGGCGGCGGAGAGCACGACACCCATGACACCCAGCAGCGCGAGCAGTACTCCGGTGACACGCAGACCGAGCGCGTCGACGAGCCGCCCGGCCAGCAGCATGGCGGGCAGAGCTCCGGCGGCGATGAAGAGCAGTACGACGCCGAACTCCGCATCGCTCACACCGGCCTGGGCTCGCAGCAGGGGCAGGCCGGCACCCCACACACCCCAGAAGGCGCCGAAACCGGCGAAGCCGAGGAACGGCGCCGCGCGAAACATGCCGCCGGGGCGGGCGATCACTGTGGACACATGTGTAACGCTACACAACTAGAATGGCACCGTGCCAACCGACCGCAGACGCGTGACACTGAAAGATGTGGCGGCTCGTGCCGGGGTGTCACCCATGACCGCCTCCTACGCCTTCACCCGGCCTGCCCGGGTCGCGACCGACACCCGCGAACGCGTGCACCGCGCCGCCGACGAGCTGGGCTATCACCCCGACGCCGTGGGCCGCGCGCTGAAATCCGGTCGAACGCATCAGATCGGGGTGGTCTTCAGCGAGCATCTGGCGTACGCCTTCGACGATCCCCAAGCAGCACAGTTCCTGGCCGGGGTCGCGGAGGTCTGCGTCGAGGAAGGCCGGGGCCTCACGTTCATCCCCACGCGGGGCGATGCCGCCGACGCCGACCGCGTGCTGTCCGCGGCGGTCGACGGCTTCGTGCTGTGGACCACCGCAGAGGACGACCCGGTGCTGGCGGCAGTCGCCGACGACCCCCGTCCCGCTGTCATCCAGGGCGGCCCGCCGCGCCAGGGGATCGCGTGCGTCACCCAGGACGACTACCGGGCCGCGCTCGCGATCGCCTCCCAGGGGCTCCGCGAAGGCCGGACGCCCGTCGTGATCTCGTTCCCGCTCGATCGCGACCGCGAGCACATGGTGACGACCGGCGCCGATCTGCCGCCACACGCACCGTTCCCCGTCACCGACGCCCGCCTGCGTGGCTACCGCACCGCCATCGAACAGGCCGGGCTCGACTGGACGAGCACGCCGATCGCCGTCGTGGCCCGCAACACCCAACAGGACGGCCTCGCCGCAGCACGAGAACTCGCCCCCCAGCTCACCCCCACCGCGCTCATCATCGCCATGAGCGACGAACTCGTCCTGGGAGCCCACCAGGCCCTCCAGGAGACTCACCCGGAGGCTGCCTACCTCGGCTGGGATGCCTCACCGGCCGGCCGCCGGCTCGGCATCACGTCCGTCACCAACCCGCTGCGAGACCAAGGCCGCCGCTGCGCGCAGCTGGCACTCAACCCCGGCCACCCGAACGACCAGGAGATCCCGTGGACCATCCGAACCGGACGAGAGTCCGTTATGTAGCTCTTTACGTGTCCTGATACCTTATTGATAGGTGTGCCGGGAAGTCTGGTCGGCAAGTGAGCGACCCGAGCCCTGCAGAAGGAGCGGAGTTCCATGTCCGGCACCAGCGCCACGCGCGTTCCCCGCCTGTTCAACCGGAGCACCTGGCCCGAAGCGCGCCGCATCGCCGACATCCTGCGCAAGGAAACCATCGGCGGGGCACTGCTGCTCGCCGCCGCGCTCACCGCGCTGATCTGGGCCAACTCGCCGTGGGCGCAGACCTACCAGGACCTGCGCGCCATCGAGGCCGGCCCTGCCGCTCTGCACCTGAACCTCGACCTGGCCACCTGGGCCGCGGACGGGCTGCTGGCCATCTTCTTCTTCGTGGCCGGCCTGGAGCTCAAACGGGAGTTCGTCGCCGGCGATCTGCGTGACCTGCGCCGGGCCGTGGTGCCGGTGGCCGCGGCCGTCGGCGGCGTGGTGGTGCCCGCACTGGTGTATCTGGCGGTCGCCGGCGGAACGGCGGCCAGGGGGTGGGCGATCCCGACGGCCACCGACATCGCCTTCGCGCTGGCGGTGCTCGCGGTGATCGGCCGCTCCCTGCCGGACGCGCTGCGCACGTTCCTGCTGACCCTGGCGGTGGTGGACGACCTGATCGCCATCGTCATCATCGCCACCTTCTACACCTCGCACCTCTCGGTGCTCCCGCTGCTGGCCGCTGTGGTGCCGCTGGCGATCTTCGCTGTGCTGGTACGGCGTAGGGTACGCGCGTGGTGGCTGCTGCTGCCGCCGGCGTTCGCCTGCTGGGCACTGGTGCACGCCTCAGGGGTGCACGCCACCGTGGCCGGGGTGCTGCTGGCTCTGACCGTCCCCGTACTGTCCCGGACACCGCCGGGCGGCACGGAGGGACCGGGCCTGGCCGAACATTTCGAGCACCGGTTCCGCCCGCTGTCCGCCGGTGTGGCCGTGCCCGTGTTCGCGTTCTTCTCCGCCGGGGTCGGCCTGGGTGGCCTCGGCGGGCCGGCAGGAGCGCTGAGCGACCCCGTGGCGATGGGGATCGTGGCCGGGCTGCTGGTCGGCAAGCCGGTCGGCATCCTGGCCGCCACCTGGCTGGTGGCCCGCTTCACCCGCGCCACTCTGGACGAAGGGCTGGCCTGGATCGACATGGCCGGGCTGGCCGTCCTGGGCGGCATCGGGTTCACGGTGTCGCTGCTGATCGGGGAGCTGGCGTTCGGAACGGGCGAGGCCGACGCGCGGTTCAAGATCGCGGTCCTGGCCGGTTCCCTGACCGCGGCCCTGCTGGCCACAGTGATCCTTCGGCTGCGCGCCCGCGTCTACCGGCGCATCCACCGGTCCGAGACCGCCGACTCCGACCATGACGGGATCCCCGATCTCTACCAGCGGCCCTAGCTCTTCGCCCGCGACACCCTGGCTGCCCTCCGCGGATGTGCCGCACGCACACGTCCGGTGCGGCAAAGGTGTGGCGGGCGGCACTGGAACGGCCGCGGCGCTCAAGTGACGATGGCGGCCGGTCTCGGGGTTGCCGACCGACTCAGGGAGCACTCATGCCCGACACGACCGTCATGCCCGCCCTGCCGGCCTCCACGGCCTCGCCGCCATGCCCCGGCTCCCGGATGCCGGCGCGCACCGTCGACGACACCGGCCACCGCACGATCCTGCTCGCCGCGCGCGTTGCCGCCGCGGTCGCCGAAATCCCGTAGACAGGAGGCCCAAATGCGTTGCTTATGGACGGTCGCGGTGATGCTGACCGCACTGCTGGTACCGACCGCGGCCCATGCCGCGACCCCCTCGTACCTGACGCTGGAAGCCACGTACACCAACGTCGCGAACGGTTGGTCCTCGGTGGAGCGGTACCTGGACACCACGTCCGGGTTCACCCAAGAGAGCTACCCGCCGGACGGCCGCGGAGATCAGGACGGCCAGCGTCTGAGCTTCTTCGGCGGCATCAAGCGGCCGTTCCCCGGCCGGTTCCTGCTGTACCACGCACCCGGTTGGAACTCCAACCCCAAGGCCACTCCGGTACTGCTGGTCCACGGCGCCAACGACAATCCGGACCGGGCGTGGGCCAATCCCGGCGAGTCCGGCGGCTTCGGCTGCGGCGCCATAAGCTGCCCGAGTACCGGCCTGATGCAGCACCTGTCGAACGCCGGATACCGGGTCTTCGCCATCGGGTTCGCGCACAAGGAAGGCGACAACCTGATGCAGGCCCAGGAGGTCGGCGACGCGATCGCGATCATCAAGGCCAAGCTCGGTGTGTCCGCGGTGGATCTGGTGGGCTGGAGCAAGGGTGAGATGTCGGCGCGGATGTACGTGTCGTCGGTCAAGCCGAGCTGGGGCCGTTCGTACGCCGGCGACGTGCGCAAGCTCATCACGCTCGGCGGCCCGAACGCCGGCTACGACTATCCGTTCGCTCACGGCTGGGCGCACGACTTCTCGATCTGGCCGGAGTGCGGCGGCAGCGTCAACTCCCCCGCGCCGCACGCGTACATGACCTGCTACGGCATCTACGCCAACCATCCGGAGTTCTCGTTCGTACCCGCCGGCGGGTTCGACTGCTATCCCGGGCAGCGGCAGATGCTGGCGCGCTTCGACGGCACCTACGGCATCGACCAGACGCAGCAGGACTGGTACACCACGTACTACGGCGGACAGGGCTTCTACACCTCCGGGCCCGGCATCCAGGCCGCGATCAACGCGGGCTCGCTGATCTCGCGAATCCAGCAGGCGGGTGTGCCGGCGTCGGTGGCGACGTACCTGCTGGCCGGCGGGTCGCCCAGCGTCGTGGGCATCTACAACGAGAACCGGGGACCCAGCGACGGCGTGGTGTTCGTCAGCAGTGCGCTGTCCACGGTAGGCATCGGTACGGTGGCCGGCACCGCGCTGATCGCCGGTGCCAACCATCTCCAACTCGGCTGGTACCCCGCTGTCGAGTCGCAGGTCGCGAGCTGGCTCGGCTGACAGGAACAGTACGACCTCTCGGACCCCCTGGGGGCTTCAGTGGCCTATGCAGCCTCCCCCGGAGGGGTTGGTGAAGTCGACCGGCGTGGCGCCCGGCTGGAAGTCGCCGTCCTGGGCGTGCCCCTCCTGGTCCACGCCGAAGTTCACGTGCGGGCAGGAGCTGATCGCCCGCACCGACAGCCGCAGGTCGTTGCCCTGGACGGTGGCGCGGTTCATGCCGCCGACCGCGATCCCGGTGCCGACGACCGCCGTCAGGCCGTTGGTGGTGTTGTCGCGTACCGACACCCCGGCGCCGTCGTCGGCGCGCTCGCCGAACCACATCCGGGTCCCGGCCGCGATGCCGATGTCGGCGTGCGTGTCCGGGCCGGTCCAGAAGGCGTTCCCCGACACGGTCGCGCCGGTGAAGTCGTGCGTCACGTCCCCGCCGTACAGGGGGTCCACGACGATCGCCCCGTACGCCGCATTGCCGGCGTTCAGCACCACATTGCCCTGCACGCTCGAACGCTGGGTCGCCGGGCTCGAACGGAACAGCACGATCCCCACGTCCGTCGCGTCCACGATCCCGTTGCCCTCGACGACGGCGTTCTCGCAGGAGACGGAGATGCCGTCGGTCCAGCGGCCCACGCCGTCGTGCATCACATGCTCCGACGAGTACGCGGTGACAAGGTTGCCGCTGATCACGGCCCTCGGGCACGGCCGATTGTCGCCGCTGCCGAGCGCCAGCAAGCTGCTCCAGCCACGGCTGTCAGAGATCTTCGAGCCGCTGACCTCGGTGCCGTCGCCGCCCATGAGCTGGACGTTGATGGCGTTCAAGGTGAAGTTCGTGTACGCGCCGCGCTGGCCGTCCACCCAGACGCCACGCAGGCGGGCGCCGCTCTGCAGGCGCACGACCGGCTCGCCGAAGGAGGAGGCGCGCACCAGGCGCCCCTGCCGGGCATACTCACGGGGCGACGGCGTCCCGGTGGTGGCCAGCGTACGACCAGGGGGTATGACCAGCATCGCGCCGACCCGCACCACCGCCTTCTCCGCCAGGTACACCGTGCCGCCCTCGGGCGTGGCGTCCAGCAGCGCCTGAAGCTGCTCGCCCGTGCCGCCCGCGAACCCGGCGCCCTTGGGGGTGAGCGTCAGCGCGGGCGCGGTGCCGTAGTGGTAGCTCGTGGACGAGCCGCAGATGGTCGCGGCGAGCGAGGCCAGCTCGCCGCTGGAGACGATCGCGTCCACGATCTGCGGCCAGCTCCGCGCGCCCTCGGTCAGCAGCCCGGTGAAGTGGTCGAACCCGCTCCGATCGGGCTCGCGGTTGAGCGCGTCCCGGTAGAGCGCCAGGACACGCTCCTCGGCGTCGTAATTCAGGGCCATGAACTCGGCCGAGGTGTAGAAGCCCCGCGCGAAATCTCTGACGCGGTCCGGCGTGCAGCCCTTGGCGGCGAAGTCGCCGACCGCCGCGGACCAGCCGCTGGGGTCGGGCATCCTGCCCAGGGCCTCGCTGTACAGCTTGGCGAAGAACTGGGCCGGGACCTTTCCCGCCGCCGTCGCGGGCGTCGCTCCCACGGACAGGCACGTCGAGAGGAACGCCAATACAGCGCAGATCGTACGTCTCACGGCGTCGAAAGCTACCGAGGCCGGACGCCGCCACGCCGACGCTTCAACGAATATGGACGTATCGCCGGCGCTACGACCTTGCGCCGCTCGGTCCCTCCGAGACCGAGGTCACGCTCACCTACGACTGGTCGGCGCGGCAGCCGGTCTCCCGCCACGTTCAGAAGAGCTTTATGTGCACAGTGCCCGGCGGCGTGGCGGAGGGCGAGCCGGCTGGCCCACCCTGACCCGGCGCCGGGGGCTGCCTGGTCACGTCGGGAGTCCCTTCGGAAGGGGAAGGCTCGGACGGCTCCGGCACGCTCTGCGTCGGCTTCGGCGTCAGAGTGGGAGTCGGCGTGGGGATGGGGGTGGTCGGTGACGTGGAGGGGGTGGAGGACGGAGACGCGCCCGTCGGCGTCGAGGTGGCTGACTCCCGATACGGCGCCGGAGCCGGGGACTCGACGTGCCTGCTCTTCTTGGAAGATGGTTTGCGGGGTTCGGCCCGTTTCCGGGATTTGCCGGTCACCTGGTCGGCCACCGTCTGATCAACGATCACCTGGTAGGTCAGGATGCCGCCCATACTGACGCAGAACACCAGCGCGGCCGCCACCCCCAGCTTGGCCCACGGCAACGCCTTCAGAAGTGCCCCGGCCCGCGCGGACCGCCGCGCCGCGCCATCACCCGCCTCGGCTGTCCGCTCGTGCCACGCGCTCACGGCATGCTGCCTGACCTTGTCGCCGGTGCGCTTGAGATAGTGCGTGTAAACGTCGGTGGCCACCGTGCTGGCGAGGCTCATCACAGCGGCGCCGATCACCGTGCCGGCGACGCCCAGGTACGACGCCGCGACCGCCGCCGTGACCGCGGCCATCGCGCTTCCCACGATCTGTGGCACGCTGAGCGCCAGCCTCCGAGGCTTTCTGCCCGCTTCTCGGATTCGGTCCCTCTTGGTCATGCGTGTGGTGGAAGCCTTCTCGTTCATGGACGCGCACGCGCCCTGTCGTGCCTGTGTCGTGCGGACCTTTCAGGGCCACGCGTGGCTCGGCGGACCGGTGATGGAGACCGGGGTGCAGACCCGCTCGCCTGAAGAGGCAGCCGGCTCGACCACTATGACCCGGCGGACAGAGGCGGCTGATGCGACACACGGCGCCATGTCGGATCGTGACGGCACCCTTGCATTTATGCGGAATTCGCCCGCCGCACCACCCCGAGTCCGGCACACCCGTGCTGGAGGCGTTGCGGTCGAAAGGGCCGAGCGGGTCGCCGTACCGATGAGATGAGCAGCGCTCAGGCCCCGGTGAGGGCGCGGCCGTGGTCGGCCGCGTACGCGGCGAATACCTCCGCAGGTGATCCATTCGTGTGGAGGAAACGCTGGTCAAGGATGGTGGCGAGGTCTTCCAACGCACCGGCGAGCAGGTCGGCCGTCAGGCGCACATCTGCCCGTCGGGCTGCCTGCCCGCGCTGGGCGAGGCGAGTGGCATAGCCGATCGTGGCCGCCAGGGACGAGTGGTCCTCACCGTCATGGAAGTAGTAGGCCTCCGCGTACTGGGTGAAGTCGATACGGACACGCACCACCTCGGTGGCCAGGCTTCCCAGCAATGACGCGCCTGCGGCGCAGTCGAGCTGCCGCATGGACGGGTCCGAGCGGTGCAGCAACGCCAACCGGATCGCGAGCACCCGCCGGCGGGTCAGCGTCGGATAGATCTCCAGCACCCAGGAGACGGTGGCCGTCAGCAGGACGAAGCCGATGAGAGCTTCCAGGGGCGAGACCACGCGGAGCCAGCCCGCGACAGGCACGATGTCCCCGAGCCCGAGGGTGGCGACCATGACGAGCGACAGGTAGACGGAGTCGAGGAGTGCCGGCTCCTGCGACAGCCCGGAACCGGGTGCGAAGGCGAACGCCTCCGGCATGTGGGGCCAGTAGACGATGGCCCAGCCCATGATGATGGTGACGGCCCACATGCCGACCACCGTCGCCATGGCAAGCGGACCGACGAGCCCCACAACACGCCTGCGCGCTCGGAGATGCCGGGCCAGTTTCCACAACGCCGCCATGACGAGCCGGCTCAGCCCTCCGTGGCGGGTGGGGTGCCAGAGCGTGTGGAACAGGTCTCGTAGGGCGGCCATGATGAGCGCGGCCCCGAGCAGCGAGACCAACCACTCCATTCGTCTCTCCCGCAGTGGCTGTCCTGTGGAGCGGCTGGACGATCCGTGCAGCCAAGGCCGGGGGGATCCGCCGCCCGAGCCGGGCCGCGCTTGGAGCCTAGGCCGCGGGCACCGTCGGTGAACGCAGACTCGCCGTATCGGAGGTGGTCGGGCTGCGCAGCTCGCTCATACGTTCGAGTCCGTCGAACAGTGGGTATGGACCGAAGACGGAGGCGTTTCCCCAGCTCACGGTCGGTGTGGTATGTCCTTCACGCAGCGTCAACAACAGCCTGGCAACAACCTTCCCGCCCTCCGGGCGCGATGCCCCATGAGCCTCGCGAGACGGAATAGGCTCATGCGAGGATCCGGGCCGATGCGAAGTTGGGGGAACGGGTGAGCAAGTCGTTCGTGCATCTGCACGTCCACACCGAGTACAGCATGCTGGACGGGGCGGCCAAGCTGAAGCCGCTGTTCAAAGAAGCCGAACGATTGGACATGCCGGCGATCGCCATGAGCGACCACGGCAACATGTTCGGTGCGTACGAGTTCCAGAAGGTCGCGTCGGGCACACCGGTCAAACCGATCATCGGGATCGAAGCGTATGTGGCCCCGCACAGCCGGTTCGTGAAGAAGCCGGTGTTCTGGGGGCAGCGGGCCGAGACCGGCGTGGCGGACGGCGAGGGTGGCAAGGACGTCTCCGGCGGTGGCCGGTTCACCCATATGACCATGTGGGCCAAGGACGCGAACGGGCTACGCAACCTGTTCCGGCTGTCGTCCCTGGCGTCGTTCGAGGGCTACTACTCCAAGCCGCGCATGGATCAGGACCTGATCTCGCAGTACGCGACCGGGATCATCGCCACGACCGGCTGCCCGTCCGGCGCGGTGCAGACCCGGATCCGGCTGGGCCAGTACGACGAAGCCGTCAAGGTCGCCGGCGAATACCAGGAGATCTTCGGTAAGGAGAACTACTTCCTGGAGCTCATGGACCACGGCATCAGCATCGAGCGGGAGGTCCGGGAGGACCTGCTCAGGTTGGCCAAGCAGCTCAACATTCCGCTGCTGGCCACCAACGACTCCCACTACGTGACCGAGGACCAGGCCGACGCCCACGACAGCCTCCTGTGCGTCGGCGTGGGCAAGAACAAGGACGACCCGAACCGGTTCCGGTTCAACGGATCCGGCTACTACCTCAAGCCCGCCGACGAGATGTACGCCCTGTTCCCGGAACTGCCCGAGGCATGTGACAACACGCTGCTCGTGGCCGAGATGATCGGCGACTACGGCGACGTGTTCGCCCAGGTGGACCGGATGCCCGACTATCCGGACGTGCCCGAGGGGGAGACCCAGGAGTCGTGGCTGCGCAAGGAATGCGAGCGCGGCCTGGAGATGCGGTACGGCGCCCCGATTCCGGCTGAGGTGATGGATCGGTACGAGACCGAGATGAAGGTCATCGGTCCGATGGGCTTCTCCTCGTACTTCCTCGTCGTGGCCGACATCTGCAAATATGCCCGTGACAACGGCATCCCGGTCGGGCCCGGCCGTGGATCGGCGACCGGTTCGATCGTGGCGTACGCCACCCGCATCACCGAGCTCGACCCGCTGGAGCACGGCCTGCTGTTCGAGCGGTTCCTCAACCCTGAGCGGATCAACCCGCCGGACGTCGACCTCGACTTCGACGACCGCCAGCGTGATCGCATGGTGGCCTACGTCACCCAGAAGTACGGCAGTGAGTTCACCGCGCAGGTCAACACGTTCGGCACGATCAAGGCCAAGGCCGCCGTCAAGGACTCGAGCCGGATTCTCGGCTATCCGTTCGCGATGGGTGACAAGATCACCAAGGCGATGCCGCCGGATGTCATGGGCAAGGGCGTCCCCCTCGCGGACATGTTCAACGAGAGCCACCCCCGCTACAACGAGGGCACCGAGCTTCGCGCCCTGTACGAGAACGACCCCGACGTCAAGAAGGTCATCGACACCGGCCGCGGCATCGAGGGGCTGATCCGCGGCACCGGCGTGCACGCCGCCGCGGTCATCCTGTCCTCGACCCCGCTGCTGGACCTCATCCCCATGCACATGCGGGACAAGGACGGCGTGGTCATCACAGGATTCGACTACCCGTCCTGTGAGGACATGGGTCTGGTCAAGATGGACTTCCTGGGACTGCGGAACCTGGGCATCATCGACCACGCCATCAAGATCATCAAGCAGAACCGGGGCGTCGAGCTCGACACCCTGACGATGCCGCTCGACAACGCCAAGACCTACCAGCTCCTGGCCCGCGGCGACACGCTCGGCGTGTTCCAGCTCGACGGCGGCCCCATGCGGTCGCTGCTGAAGCTGATGGAACCGACCCGGTTCGAGGACATCGCGGCCGTGCTCGCCCTCTACCGGCCGGGCCCGATGGCGGCCAACGCGCACACCAACTACGCCCACCGCAAGAACGCCCGCCAGGACATCGAGCCGATCCACCCGGAGCTCAAGGAAGCGCTCGAACCGATCCTCGGCCCCACCTTCCATCTGCTCGTCTACCAGGAGCAGATCATGGCCGTCGCCCGCGAGCTGGCCGGCTATACCCTCGGCGGCGCCGACCTGCTGCGCCGCGCCATGGGCAAGAAGAAGAAGGAGATCCTGGACGCCGAGTTCGCCAACTTCCAGGCCGGCATGCGCGGCAACGGCTACAGCGACGAGGCGATCCAGGCGCTGTGGGACGTCATGCTGCCCTTCTCCGGGTACGCGTTCAACAAGTCCCACACCGCCGGCTACGGTCTGGTCGCCTACTGGACCGCGTATCTGAAGGCCAACTACCCCGCCGAGTACATGGCCGCCCTGCTCACGTCGGTGGGCGACGACAAGGACAAGGCGGCCGTATACCTGGCCGAGTGCCGCAAGATGGGCATCCAGGTGCTCCCGCCCGACGTCAACGACTCCCAGCTCGACTTCGTCGCGGTCGGGGACACGCAGGTCCGGTTCGGGATGGGCGCGGTCCGCAACGTCGGGGAGAACGTCGTCGAAGGGATCGTGAAGGCCCGCAAGGAGAAGGGCCGCTTCACCGACTTCAACGACTTCCTCGGCAAGGTGCCGCTCACCGCCTGCAACAAGCGCGTCATCGAATCGCTGATCAAGGCGGGCGCGTACGACTCCCTCGAACATCCGCGCAAGGGCCTGCTCATGATTCACGAGCAGGCCGTCGAGTCCGTCATCGACATCAAGAAGAACGAGGCGCACGGCCAGGACTCGTTGTTCGGCGGGATGGACGACACGGGCGACGACGCGGCGTTCACGATCGCCGTCCCCGAAGGCGAGTGGGACAAAAAGACCAAGCTCGACTTCGAGCGGGAGATGCTCGGCCTGTACGTGTCCGACCACCCGCTGGCCGGCACCGAGCGCCTCCTGGCCAGGAGCCGGGACACCACGATCGCCGACCTGCTGGACAGCGGCCGCGACGACCGCGGCGACGTCCAGGTGTCCGGCCTGGTCACCAAGGTGGACCGGCGGGTGAACAAGGCAGGCAACACGTGGGCCATCCTCACGGTCGAGGACATGGACGCCGCCGTCGAATGCCTGTTCTTCCCCCGCAACTACGAGCTGTACGGGCCGGAGCTGCGGCCGGACATCGTGGTGTCGGTGAAGGGCCAGATCAACAACCGGGACGGCGCCATCTCGGTCTTCGCCCAGGAGATGGCCCTCATCGATGTGTCCGGCGTCAACAGCGAGTCCGGCGCCCCGATCACGCTTCTCCTGCGGGAAGAACGCATCACTCCGACCCTGCTGGACGAACTGCGCCAGGTGCTCAAGATGCACCAGGGCCGCGTACCGCTGCACATCAACCTGCGGCGGCCGGCGGGCAAGGTCATGGTGATGTCGCTACCGGAGTGGCCGGTCAACGCCGAACCGAGCTTCGCCGCCGATATCAAGGCGCTGCTCGGGCCTGAAGCACTGTCGCTTTGAGCCGGCGGATCGAGGTCATCAGCTCCGACGACGCGCCGGGGTGCCCCCGCTGCGGCCGAGAGGGGTTGCTGTACGCACGCGTGCCGAACGGCTGGTACAACGCCGTCGGCACGCGGGTGGAGGGCTACACCGGGGTGGTGCTGTGCTCGGACTGCGACACGGATGATCTGCACGCCGCCCCACTGATCTCGTGGTTCCACGTCAACGGTGAGCCGAACGACGAGAACCACGAGTTCGTGCGGTTGTTCACTGCGTGGGCGACCAACGTGTTCGTACCGATGCTGAATGAGCAGGCGCTGGAGGACGAGATCGAGCAGTGGCGGCGCAGCGAGCTTTGACGCCCGCCCAGGCGAGCCGCACGCAGCCGAGCGGCCCTGAGCTCACCGGTCACCGTCGGAGGGGGTCAGGAAGTCCTGGAGCTCCCGGTGCCGGAACTGGTACGTGGCGCCGCTGACCCGGAGCAGCCGGGCCTCGCAGGCCCAGTCGAGAAAGGCCCACAACCGCAGCGGCAGCAGGCCGCGCATGGCCGCGACGACCAGCCCGATCATCGTACGGGCCCAGGCGATCGCCCCGAAGGACAGCCCGAAGGTCACGCCGCCGACAAGCGCGCACACCAGCGACTCCACGACGCCGGTGTTCATGACGAACACCAGGAAGGCGCCGACGCCGCCGGTGAGGCCGAAGGCCAGCCCGATCGTCGGGTTGCGGTGCAGTGCCTCCCGCGGGTGGGCCAGCTCGGCATCCCTGCTCCAGCCCCCGGTAGCGATCTTGAAGACGACCCCCAGCGTGAAGGCGAGGGCGAAGGTCCCGGCGAGCCCCACGGCCAGCTGCAGCGGGCCGGCGTGGGCCAGCCGCAGCGGCACCAGCCCGATGATCGCGCCGCACAACCCGAAGCCCAGCAGCGTGATGGGCTCGGCGTGGAGCACCTCGGGGACGGTCATCCGCTCGGCGCCCCGCTGTCCTGCCGCGGTCAGCCCGATGACCGCGCCCAGCACCAGCCCTCCGGTGCCGCCCGCGGCGACGGCGAAGGCGGGCCCGAAGACCTTGCCCCCGGTCAGCACGAGTCCGGCCAGGCCGCCGAGCACCCCGACGGGCGTGCCCGCCAGGGCGCCCAGCAGGCCGCCGATCACGCGCCGCCGGCGGGGGACCTCGCTGCGCCCACCGGCGGCGGCCGGCCAGGGCGACAACGACAGGCCGGTGGCGATCGCCACCCAGCCCGCCATGAGCGTCAGGGTGAGCAGCCGCTCAGGGCCGGCTCCAGCATCGTCAGCCGCCGACCCCGTCCAGTACGCCAGCATCGCGACGACCGCGAAGAGCGCGCAGACCAGGCAGTGCAGCGCCCAGACCCGCCGCCTGCCGCCGATCGGCCACAGCAGGTGCGGAACGATGTCGATCGCCGTCAGGCCAGGCGGCGGCCGGTCCACCTCGGCGCCCCGGGCGGCCTGCCAGCGCAGGTGGGCGGCCAGGTGCACGAGCCACGACCGCACCTGTTCCGCCTGGTACGGAGCCCCGTAGGCGGTACGGGGCGTCAGCACGGTCGCCGCCGGCACGTACGCCTCCAGCAGCCTCCTGACGATCCGCGCCACCCCTTCACCGGTGTCGAGCCCCGGATCCACGCGGAGCAGCCCGGCGGGATCGGCGCCGGACTCCACGGCGGTCACGGTCAGCACCAGCCGCCAGGGCGTGGCGAGAGCGGCGTGCACGGCCTTGCCCGCCGGCCCGGACAGCGCCCCGTGGATGGCCTCGCGGTGCGCGCCGTAGGGGTGCCCGTCCGGCCAGCGGGTGCGCAGGTACGCGCCGATCTGCTGGACGGTCAGGTTGTGCAGGTGGATCCTGGCGGCGTTGTCGAGCCCGGCCCCGGCCTCGCGCAGTTCGGCGTGACGGTCGGCGCGGCAGGTCACGACGACCGCGCCCGGTCGCCTGCCGGACAGGTCGCTGTAGCGGTTGAGCTCGGCCAGCAGCCCGATCGCCCGGCGCGGCGGGCCCCACCCCGGCTCGGGGTCCAGCTCGTCCAGCCCGTCCACCACCGGCAGCACCCGGCGATCGCGTACCAGCCGTTGCGCGTCCCTGGCCGCGAGCCCGAAGTCCTGCGCCAGTTGCTCGGCCAGCCAGGCCTCGAACGGCCTGCCGAGGGTCCAGCGGGCCGCGCTCAGCCGTACCGGCACCAGTTGCGCCTGGTCGAGCAGGCCGCCGGCGGCGAGCACGGGCTCCAGCAGTTGCAGCACCAGCTCGATCGCCAGCACCGTCTTGCCGGCCCCCGACTCGCCCACGACCAGCAGGCGCCGCAGGCCCAGGTCGCCGAAGAACCGCCCGATCGTGTGCAGGTCGCACTCGGTCTCGCCGGTGTCGCCGTACAGGCTGAAGGAGAGCGCCGCGAGGTTGTAGCCGCCGAGCAGCCCCTTGCGCGCCCTGTCCTCCTCGCGGACCACGCGGCGGGTCAGCAGCTCGACGGCGGGATCGGGCGTGGAGACGGCCGGCGTCGCCGGCGGCTCGGGGACAGGGGCGGACGGTTTCGCCAGGGCCGTCCTGGCCGCCCGCCAGCGTTCGAGCTCGCCGGGGATCAGCTCGGCCGGGTAGTCGCAGTAGTGGAAGCAGGCGGTGACGAAGGCCCGGACGAAATCCCACCGCGGCAGCCGGTCGGCCTGCCGCAGGACGTGCGAGACCGTGCTCTTCGGCAACGCGTCTACCGTGGCGCCGTCCGTGGCCGTCGTCTGGCCGCCGAGCGAACGCAGCTTGCTCAGGGACGGCTCGCCCGCCCACTGCTTGAGCAGGGCCAGCGACCGTACGAAGTCGGCCGTGCTGCCCGCCTCGGCGGGATCGGGCGGACGGGGACGCTCCTCGATCATCCCTCTCCCGCCCGCACCAGCGCCCAGCCGAACTCGTCCCTGCCGCGCCGCGGCCACCGGCCCTCCAGGCACCGGCCCTCCAGCGTCTGCACGTGGCGCGACTCCATCAGGAAGTTGCGGGCCTCGTCGGCCTCCACCAGGTCACGGCCGACCGCTATGGGCACGAACCCGTGCCGGGGGATGTACACCCAGCGGCCGCGGTCCCAGTCGTAGGGGTCGAACCAGCGGTGGCGAACCGTGCCGGACACGCGTACCTCCGGTCCGTCCCTGGTCAGCACGAACGACCCCTGCGAGCGCAGCAGGCTCATCCTGCTGACGTAGAACAGCTCCGTACCGATGAAGGCGTTGATCCGCGCGTCCCAGTAGTCGTGCAACCAGCTCGACTCCCCCTCCCGCAGCTGCCGCGCCGTGCGGGCGAGCTGCCGTTCGAACCGGCGCTGATTCTTGCGCTCGGCCTTCTTGATCACCTTGAACGAGCGCAACCACCGCAGTGACATCGTCCTCGACGCGCCTGCGCCGTCCATGAAGTGCTCCAGGAAGTCGGACGCGATCGGGTGAAAGTCGCGGCCGCCCTCGACGATCGAACGGAACAACGCGACCAGTTCCGGGACGGGCCTGCCTGTCCGCCGCCGTAAGCCTCGCAGGAACATCCGTGTTCTCTCCGTGGTCGGGTCCAGGGTCACGTGCACGTCTGGCGGTACTCCTCCTGGGGCACGAGATTCTCCCACTCCTCTCGGGTGAGGGAGCGGCCCGCGTTGGCACACGCCGCGGCCACCAGGTCGGGGGGTGTGCGGACGTTCCACAGCCGCGCGGTCCTGTCTCCCGAGGCCGTGGCGACCGTCGTCCCGTCGTCGCTGTAGACGAGGTCGGTCACGCCCTTGGTGTGGCCTTTCATCGGGGGCCCGAGCCGCCGGTAGGTCAGCAGGTCCCAGAGTTGCACCTCACCGTTGGTGAGGCCGGTGGCGAGGACCTTCCCGTCGGGGTTGAAGGCGAGCGAGGTCGTCATGCCCTCCTCGGCGATCAGGCCGATGCCGACCGCACGGCGGTGCGGCACGTCCCACAGGCGCACGCTGTTGTCGTAGGCCGTGACGGCCAGCCGCTGCCCGTCGGGGCTGAAGGCCAGGTCGTTGACGAATCCGCCGTGAGCCGTGAACGTCGGGCCGGGCAGCTCCCGGCCAGTGGTGACGTCGAAGAGCCGGATCCGGTTGTCGAAACCCGCGGTCGCCACCATCGTGTCGTCGGGGCTGATCGTCATCGCCGTGATGACGTCGGTGCCGTCGCGTACGGTGATGCGCGCTCCGGTGTCCCTGCGGCTCGCGATGTCCCAGAACACGATGGACTTGTCCCGCTGGGCGGCGACGAACCTGCCGTCGGAGCTGATCCTGGCCCAGTGAAGCGACTTCTCGTGCGCGACCTCGCGGCGGCTCGCGACGTCCCAGAGCCGTATCCCGTCCGAGCCCTCCGACAGGAGTGTCCGCCCGTCGGGAGTGAACTCCACCCGGTACGCCGCACGGCGGGCGCCCTCGGGATGCAGCGGCGGGCCGAGAGGACGCTGGGTGGCCGCGTCCCACAGCTGGAGGTCGGGGCTCTTCTCGTCGTCGACGCCGGCGGCCAGAATCCGCCCGTCCGGGCTCAGCGCGACGGCCCCCTGCGCCGGCACGCGGGTCCCCTTCTGCTGGAGGACCTGCGGGTCGGCCAGCCGGACCACGCCGTCATTGCTGGCGGCGGCCAGCACACCCCCGTCCGGGCTGAACGCGATGTCGTCGACACTGGCGTAGTTGTCCCAGAGCGCGAACAGCTGCTGCCGGCTGGCCGTGTCCCACACCACGGTGCGGCCGCTGTCCCCGCCGGTCGCGATCCGCGTGCCGTCCGGGCTGAAGGCGACCGAGTAGTAACCGGCCTTGCGGTCCTTGAGCATCCCCTTCAGCTTGCGCGTGGCCACGTCCCACACCCGGCCGGTACGGTCCCAGCTCACGGTTACCAGGGTTGACCCGTCCGGGCTGAGCGCCACGTCGCCGAGGGACTCGGTGTGCCCTGTGAAGGGGGCGCCGAGCTGGCGGGACGTGGCGGTGTCCCAGAGCCGCGCGGTCTTGTCCTCCCCGCCGGTGACCAGGATCTTCCCGTCCCTGCTGTACGTCACCCCGTGGATGGCGTGCCCCTCGCCCGGACGACCCATGGGAGCCCCGTGCGGGAGGCGCGTGGCCACGTCCCACGGCTGGACCACGCCTCTGCTGTCGCCGGTCGCCAGCGTTCTCCCGTCCGGGTTGAACGCGAGCGCCGTCACGACCCCCTCGGCCTTCACCTGGGCGCCCAGCTCGCGACGGGTGACCACGTCGTAGAACCGGACGCTGTCGAGGCACGCCGTGGCCAGCGTCCGGCCGTCGGGGCTGAAAGCCAGAAGCACGCTCGAACAGTCGTACTTCGCCCGGGTGATCGGCGCGCCGAGCTGCCGCCGCGTCGCCGTGTCCCACAACCGCGCCGTCCCGTCGTCGCCCCCCGTCGCGATGGTCGCGCCGTCGGGAGTGAACGCCACCGCCGTGACGCCCCGCTGGTGCCCGGTGAGCGTCCCCCTGCCGGTACGGGTCGCCGCGGTCAGCACCCGGTTCCTGGCCTCGTTGGTGTGCGCGATCCGCCACGCCGCCACGGCGAGCATCGAGGCCAGGGCGGTGTCGCCGGTGACCTCGCTCTGCGCCGCCAGCTGGCGGGAGCTGGCCAGACCGCGTTGCCAGTTCGCGTCGGCCGCCGCGTTGACGGCGGTGCCGGCCGCGGCGAGGGCGAGGACCGACAGCGCTGCCAGACCCGACATGACGAGCCGGCGGCGCCGGGTCACCCGCCGCGCCTCCCGCGTGGAGGCCGCGACGAAGCTCTCCACGGTGGCGCCGGGCGGGGGGAAGCTGTCGGGGTCGCGCTCCCAGCGGGGCCGGCTGTCCTGGACCGCCAGCAGCCGGGGTCCCCGGTAGAGAAAAGCCGGGTCGCGGTGGTTCTCCGCCCACTGGGCGGCGGCCTCCAGGAGCCCGTCGTACACCGTCTGCGCGGCGAGGTCCGGTTCGAGCCACTGCCGCAGGGTGGGCCAGGCCGTCAGGAGCGCGTCGTGGGCGATCTCGGCGCTGTCCTCGTGCAGGGTGAGCAGGCGCCGGTCGGCGAACGCGGACAGCAGCGCCGCCGTCCGCTCCAGGTCCTCCACCGAACGTGCCGACGCGGCGGCGTGCAGCTCGGCCAGCGTCGCCCGGCGCCGCGCCACCCGGCCGCCCGCGGTGATCGTCGTCATCCGCCGGAAGAACCTGAGCGCGGCCTTGCGATCATCCGGCCGCAGCCCGTCGAGGGCCTCGTCGGCCGTACGTCGTACGGAGTCGCGTACCCGGCCGGAGTCCTCGTACCCCCGGACTGTCAGGGTGTCCTTCTCGCGCCGCTCCCAGGTGTTGCGCAGGGCCTGGGAGAGCAGGGGCAGGGCGCCGGCCTCGTACCGGTCGCCGGCGCGCAGCTCCGCCAGGATGATCTCCACCAGCCCCTGTTCGAGCTCCAGACCCGCTGCGGCCGCCGGGCCGGTGATGGCCAGCCGCAGGTCCGGCTCCGTCATCGGCTCGACGATGACCTGACCGTCCTGGATCGCCTCGGCGAACTGCGGGTAGGCGGCGCACCGGTCCCAGTAGTCGGCGCGCACCCCGACGATCACCCCGCCGCCGTCCGCGCCCTCGGCCAGGGCGTGCAGGGCCCGTACGAACGCCTGTCGCTCCCGCTCGTCGCCCACCAGGGTGAACAGCTCCTCGAACTGGTCGACCACCAGCACGAACCGCCCGGTTCCCGCGACGACCTCCCCCGGATCCTCCCGTAATCGCTCGGCCACGGTCTCGACCAGCCCGCCGAACTCCCCCACCCACACCCCGGCGAGCGCGCCGAACGGCTTCGCGCTCGGCGTCACCAGCAGGCGCGGCCAGTCCTGCGACCCGGCCAGCGGCAGCATCCCCTCCGCCAGCGCCGGCATCAGCCCCGCCCGCAGCAGCGACGACTTGCCCACCCCCGAGGCGCCTGAGACCAGCAGGATGGATCCGTGCCGCGCCAGCCGCCTCCCCAGGCGATCCAGGAGGCTGCGGGTCGCCCGCGTACGCCCGAAGAACAGTTCGGCCTTCGTGTCCTCGAACGGCACCAGACCTTGGTAGGGGCACACATCGTGGGATCGGCCGCCCCCGCCTCGCTCGCCCATGGCGCTCATTCTGGCCAATCGCCCGCACGCCCTCAATCACGTTTGCGCGGATAGCCGGATTCATCCGCCCCGTCCGATTCCGTCCAATGCCGTCCGACCAGTGGCCTGAACAGCCGGGACGCGGTTTCGATGGTCGTGGTTGTTCGCGGGGGCAGGACCGCCGAAGAAGACGGGGGTGTCGGGATGTCATTGGGGGCGCTGCTACGCATGTGGCGCAGGAGGGCGCTGCTGACGCAGGAGCAACTCGCCGAACGGGCGGGTCTGAATGTCAGGACGGTGCGTCGGCTGGAGAACGACGGGCTGTTGCAGCCGCGGACCACCTCGGTTCTGCAGCTGGCGAAGGCGCTGGAGCTGGACGGTGCGGAACGGGCGACCCTGAACGCGGTCGCCCGTGGCCGCCCCACCACAGCCCCGGCTGACCCGTCTGTGACCGACCCGAGGCCGTGGACCATCCCCCGGCAGCTGCCCGCCGACGTCGCCGCGCCGGGCGTCCGGGAACGCGAACTCGCGATCGTGGAGGACCACACCACCACCATGCCTGAGCTGAACGAGGTCGTCGTCTTCGTCAACGGCATGGCCGGGACGGGCAAGACGGTGCTGGCCGTACACGCCGCCCACCGCCTCGCCCCTCGCTTCCCCGACGGGCAGCTCTTCGTGGACCTGCACGGCCACGCCCAGGCGACGGCACCGGTCGAACCGGGCGCCGCCCTCGCCCGCATACTCCGCACCATGGGCGTCCCGGCGGAACACATCCCGTGGCACCTGGACGACCGCGCCGCGCTGTACCGCAGCGTCCTGGCCGGCCGCAGGCTCCTGATCGTCCTGGACGACGCCGCCGACGAGCGCCAGCTCCACCCGCTCCTGCCCGCCACCCCCGGCTGCCAGGTGATCGTCACCAGCCGCCACCGCCTGACCTGCCCGGGCAACGCCCGCATCCTGTCCCTGGACACCCTGCCTCTGGCAGAGGCGATCACTCTGTTCACCCGCACAGCCGGATGCGACGGGGACACGCCTCCGGACGTCCTGGCCGAGATCGTACGCCGCTGCGGCCTCCTCCCTCTGGCCATCCGCATCGCCGCCGCCTACCTCCAGGCCCACCCCGCCTGGAACACCCACCACCTGCTCGACCGCCTGGCCGCCGACCGCCTCACCGAACTGACAGCCGGCCACCAAAGCGTCACCGCCGCCTTCGACCGCTCCTACGAACGCCTGCCCACCGACCAGCAAGAGGCCTACCGGCTCCTGGGCTCGGCCCTCCACCCGGCCTTCGACCTCGACACCGCCGCTGCCCTGCTGAACACGACCACCACCCAGGCGATCCGGCTCCTGGACCACCTCCTGAACGCCCACCTCCTGCAGGAGCCGGCCCCGGGCCTGTACCGGCTCCACGACCTGATCCACGCGCACGCCTCCGCGCTGTGGCCGCCGGACGGGGTCAGGGCGCCCCTCCGGGTCCGCTGCCACACCGCCTTACTGACGTAACCGGCGGCGCCTGGCCAGCACACGGGCCGCGCCGATCCGGCCGAGCGCTGACCACCGTACTGACCTGCCTGCTGCCACTCCCGCCGAGCAGGCGCTGATCAGCGTGGTCGCGACCAGCTATCTGCTCGGGGTCTCGACCCGGCGGGTGGACAAGCTGGTGGAGCAGCCGGGCATCAAGCACATCTCCAAGAGCCAGGTGTCGCAGATGGCCAAGGCGCTGGATGAGCAGGTCGAGGCGTCCCGCACCCGCGCGCTGGACGCCGGCCCGTGCACCTTCGTGTGACTGGACACGCTCACCCAGAAGGTGCGTGAGGGCGGCCGGATCATCAACGTGCACGTCCTGGTGGCGACCGCCGGCAACGCCGACGGCGTCAGTCACTTTGGGACCAGTTAGCGATCACTCGGCCATGTTCTGAAGGCGAGTTGTGCTACCAATCAGCCGAGCCCGAGGTGCCTGGCCAGGATGGCTACCTGGCCGGCGAACCGGTCGAGGAATTCGGACGAGCGCGGGTCGACGCCGCAGGTGCCCTCGATGATATGCGGCAGTGTGGTGGGCGCCATGGTCATCGCCATCAGCATGACGACCAGGCAGGCCGGATCGAGATCGGCGGGCAGCTCACCGGCCTCTTGCCGTTTCCGCAGCTCGTCGATGGTTTCGGCGAACATGCCGGTCGACGGGTGCGCGTCGGGTCCGGTGTATTCGAGCCCGTTCCAGGCCAGCAGGCGGACCCCGTCCGGGTTGCGCAATGCCTCCAGCGCATAGCGGCGTAGCTGCTCCGGCAACGGCGTGCCCGCGGGCGCCAGCGTGGCCTGTCGTTGCTGCCACTGCCGCGAAATGGCTTGGTACAGGCCCTCTTTACCGTCGAAGTAGTACGAGATCAGCTGCACGTTCACTCCGGCGCGGGCGGCGATCGCGCTGATCCGGGCGCCCGCGTAGCCATGCGCGCCGAACTCGGCCATCGCGGCGTCCAGGATCAGCGCGCGGGTGCGTTCGGGATCGCGCTGCCGCTCCTGCGGCTTGGGGGACCTTCGGGGTTTCGACGCGGACATGCACGCGATCATATCTTCACCTGGCTCTATCAAGCATACGTTTGAAAGTATCAAATGGACGCTTGACAGCATTGCTCTCCAGGCGCACCATTGGGGCATCGCAGCCAACAAGGGGAGTGAAATGCCGGAAAGCACAAGGATTCTCATCGCCGGTGGCGGTGTCGGCGGCCTGGCGCTCGCGCAGGCGCTGCACCACGCCGGGCTCGATGTCGTCGTCTACGAGCAGGACCCGACACCCCGCACCCGGAACCAGGGCTACCGGATCCACCTCGACCCGACCGGCAACGCGGCACTGGCCGACTGCGTCCCGCCGGACGTGCTGGCAGTGCTGCGCCGCACCAGCGGCCGCAACGGCGATCTGGTGACGACCTTCACCACCGGGCTGAGGCAGGTGTTCACACAGCACTTCCCCGACATTCCCGCCGACCAGCTCACCGCCGTCGACCGCAACACCTTCCGCCAGGGCCTGCTCACCGGCCTCGAGGACGTCGTCCGGTTCGGGCGCACAGTGTCCGGCTATCAGGTGACCGGCTCGGGACGCGTGCGGGTCGAGTTCGCCGAAGGCGGCAGCGACGAGGGGAATCTGCTGGTCGGCGCGGACGGCGTCGGGTCAGCCGTTCGGCGCCTGTTGCTCCCCGGAGCGGTGGTGCACGACTTCGGTCTGCGGTGTGTGTACGGCCGGATGCCCCTCACCGGATCGTTGTCTCCCGAGGAATTCGAGCGTGGTCTGTGCTGGGTTTCGGGTGGCAGCACGTGCGGCGCCGGGTTTGGTACCGTCCGGTTCCGCACCCCCGTGGACGGGGCGCAGGACTACCTGATGGCCACCCTCGTCGCGACCCCGGATCATCTCGGCGTCACGGACGAGAGGCTGTTCCGCATGTCGTCGGAAGAACTGTGGAAACTCTCGACGGACACCGTCGCCGACTGGCATCCGGCTATTCGCGAAATCTACGCCCGCGCCGACACCGAATCGTTTTTCCCGATCACGTTCCGGATCAGCGAACGGATACCGGCGTGGGCGCCGGGCCCGATCACCCTGCTCGGCGACGCGGTCCACACCATGCCGCCCACCGCGGGGGCCGGAGCGAACACCGCGCTGGCCGACGCCGCCACACTGGCGGATGAAATCCTTTCCGCCGCACGAGGCGGGAAATCTTTGGTCGAAGCGGTTGCGGCATACCAGGCAATCATGCTGCCGCGTGGTTTCGCGGCCATCGACAACTCGCGGCGCCTGGCGGCACAGATGTTCGCGGCGAGCTGATCAGCCGCTTGTCAGACCGGTCCGCGCAGACAGCACGGCGAGCGGGACCCGCAGACTGAGAACGCGCTGCGCAGCCGATCGAGGCCGAGGCGCGCGAGACCTGGCCCTCTGAAGACGCCCGCAGCTGTTCAGATCGCCGCCCGGATCGGGCGGCCCCGGCCCTGGAAGATCAGATGTCCGCTCATCGGCAGATCCGCAAGCCATCCGGACAGCTCGCCGTCACCCAAAGGAGTCATTGAAGACGGTGATCTCCAGTAGGCGGGCGGGGTTGCGCTGAGGTACCGCAAGGCGCACGTCGTCCCGGCAGACAAGCATGGCTCGCAAGCCGTTGCCGTCCATAAAGAGCAGTCCGTGGGCCAGCCGCGCTGATCTTGAAAAGAAGGCCCTGCTTCTCGACCTGGAGGGCATGTCGGCGCGGGCATCGGCGGCAAGAGACTCTCGATTGGGCTGAAGGCCCCTCTGCAGGACACCGCTCAAGATCCTCGGAAGGACCGGAGAATCTACTTGAACACGGCATCACCCCGCCGCCGTCAAATGACGGTCAAACGATCAAGAGGCCAGATCCACGATCTTGGGATCTAGCCTCTTGATCTGGTGAAACTCTGTGGGGCTACCAGGACTTGAACCTGGGACCTCTTCCTTATCAGCGCCCATTTGCGCGGTGTCAGAACCCCTGCTCGCCACTCGATTTCTGCGTAAAATCGCAGGTAGACGGCATGATTCCAGTGCCCACGAGTGACCAGTCATCCCCCGCCGTGACAGCAAGTCTCACGGTCAAATGACGGTCAAACGATCAAGGTGGTGGTCAGGTGGGGTTTTCTCGCAAGCGCATCGGTCGCGACGGCAAGCCGCGCTACACCGCTTACTACTGGGACATCAAAGGCAGGGAGCGGTCAGCCGGCACCTTCTCCAACAAGAAGGAAGCCGACAAGGAGTGGCAGAAGGCCGAGGCGAAGGTCGCCGAAGGGCGCGTGGGAGATCCCAAACGTGGGCGTCAGCCGTTCGAACGCTACGTGCTCGACACCTGGTTGCCGAACCACGAGATGGAAGCGACGACACGACAGAAGTACACCTACGCCATCCACAAGCACCTGATCCCGGAGTTCGGCGCTCTCCGGATGGTCGACGTCCTTCCTGAGCACGTGCGCCAGTGGGTGACGACGCTGAAGAAGAACGGCGTCACGCCTGTCAACATCAAGAGTCTCATGGTGATCCTCAGCGCGATCTTCACCACCGCTCTGAACGACCAGGTGACTTACCTCCACCCGTGCAAGGGCGTGAAGACTCCCCCAGTCGTCCCCAAGCCGCTCACGATCATCAGTCCCGAGCAGTTCGCCACCTTGTACGACGCCCTGCCGGATGCCGACGTTCAACTCCTGGTGGAGACCGCCATCGAAACCGGCCTTCGCTGGGGAGAGCTCACAGAGCTTCGAGTCAAGGATCTCGATTTCGCCAGCCGCATCCTGACGGTTTGCCGAGCGGTGGTGGAGGTCAATCCGAAATTCCATCCCCAAGGCATGCGGTTCCTCGTCAAGCCGTACCCGAAGGACAAGGAATGGCGGCGCTTCAAGCTGAGCGCCCAGATCGTTCGCAAGCTACAGGCCCATGTGAAGGCTCAGGGCTTGGGGCGCGAGGCTCTGTTCTTCGAGTGGAAGGACGACCCGAATCCCTGTCCTCACCTCCGAGTTCTTCCCAACCCTGACTCGCTCGGTTTCACCGAGCCGAACGAAGTGGGTCGTTCCTATAAGCACGGCACACGTACGGCCTACACCACGGGGAAGTGCCGATGCGAGCACTGCCGCGCGGCGTTCGCGGCCTACCGAGCCGAAAGGCGCTCCAAGGGCAAGGACAGCCCGCGACCGCCGCGAACGCGGGACACCGACGGCCACATCCCCGCCGACTGGTTCCGGAGATGCGTGTGGCACGTCGCCCTTGAAGCGGCTGAGTTGGAGATCGCCGTGCGGATCCATGACTTGCGCCATGCACACGCCTCCTGGCTCCTCGCCGGTGGCGCCGACCTGCAGGTAGTCAAGGAGCGTCTCGGCCACGCGTCCATCAAGACCACCGAGAAGTACCTGCACACGCTGGACGACGCAGACGAGACGGCGCTCGACGCCCTAGCCAAGATCAGGAACAGAAAAGCGCGGAAGTCGTCGTAGCGGAAAGACGGGCTCGCCACGTGCGGGAACACCTGACGAGCCCTTGAACCCACAACCCCTGGCGTAGGAAAGTCGAGGCTCCATGACAAACAGTACGCCTTGTGCGTGCGGCGAAGATCTCTCCCGTTCGGACCGAGTCATCGGATGGACCACCATCCTCACCGTTGTTCTGCTCGCTGCAATCGCCGCGACGGTGAGCTACCGCCACCTCCACATGCTCGCCATCCGCCACGGTGAGTCATCCTGGTCAGCGGCTCTGCTCCCCCTCTCAGTTGACGGCATGATCCTCGCAGCATCCATGGCCTTGCTGTCCGACTCGCGCCGCGGCAAGCGGGGCGGTCTTCTGCCTTGGAGCCTTCTGGTCATTGGCAGCCTGGCGAGCGTCGGCGCCAACGTCGCCGTGGCTGAGCCCTCGATCATCGGCCGTGCGGTAGCGGCGTGGCCGGCCTTCGCGCTGATCGGCGGCATGGAGATGGCCTTCAGACTGGTGCGATGCTCCGTGATGCGCCGGACGTTCACGCACACGACCGACGATGTCGACCACCTCATGGATCCGCGAACGGACGCCTGCTCCCGCCGCGAGCCTTCGCGCCGGAAACTGCAACGTGAAGCTTGGGAATGGGCCCACCAGAATCGGGGATCTGACGGGGCGTTGCCTCGCTCCGCTGACTTGGCACGTCGCTTTCACCGCAGCCTTCGCTGGGCACGTCTGGTGAAGGCCGCCGGAGCAGCGGGCACGTTCACGCGAGAACCTGCAGGTTGACTGACACCCCACCGCCGCGGTTGGCCTGAAGGGTGGACGCCCCATCGAAGTGCTGGAGAGCTGAGGATGCCGACTGGTGGCCGGATCACTGACCGGCTGTATCGAGCACGCCAGCCGTCGTAAAGGGTCAGGATTCAACTGGTTCCTCCACCACCATGAACGAATGACCTGCAGACAAGTGTCCGAAATGCCAACGGATCCAAGCATTCAGCCGATCAAACAGGCGTTACGAGAGCACCACGCCCTATGGGCTTCCAGAACCGTCAGGCCTCTGTGTCGGTAAGCCACGTTTGCGAGGCTTACCGTTGGGTGCTGAATGCCTTCTCCAGATTGCCCATTTCCTGCCCAACGAGACTCTTGATCAGCAGGGCGAGAGCCATCGCGACCCCGGCGATGACGGCGGTGATGATCACCCATTCAACCGCTGATGCGCCTCGGCTTGGTGCATTGCGGGCACGTTGAATACGTACATCCAGGAAGGCCTGAATGTAGGTCCACGGCGTCATGGCCTCAACCATAGGTCCACAGAAGCACGCAACTACGGTAAGTGATTTAACTGTTACGTCTGGCTACAGCGCATCGATAACGCCGCGAAGAGGAGCCAGGAGGGAACCGCGCCCTCTGACCTCGATGCTGGGCGAGGCCAGAGGACGTGGCGCGCCATGAGGGTGCCGGCCTAGTGACCGCCTGGCCATACTGAAGCCTTGCAGCCATCCCAGACGACCAGCCTGTTGGCACCGAGGTACCCATAACAGAGCTTGAAGACCTTGACCGACCCCCAGAAGGAGTCATCCGTAGCACATCCGCCCTGGGGCGCCCGTACCTCGAATGCCTTCCTGGCGTCGATGGGATTGTCGTTGTGCCAGACCGCCTTGTAGACGTGGCTGTCGTCCTTGCCGTCGCATACCCTGATCGACGACCGGTCGGCGGGGACCGTCACACTGCCGTCGGCATAGCTGTCTCGCCAACCTGACATCCCGGCCGATGCCGGTACGGCGGCGCTCAGGATCAGTCCGCTTGCGAGTAGCGCGATCGATCCAACTGCCCGTGGTGCCATCACGTCCTCCATCCCTTTGCAGTTCCAGGAGGATTACTTTAAGTAGTTCTCCGACTACGTCAAGTAGGTGGCGCCGATCGGGCTGCATCGTGGCAGGCACCAGTCGGGAGAGATCACGTCGCCCGCTTGCGCGCCACAGATCGCATCCGGTAGCTCCGACTCCATCGGATGTCGAGGATCTTCAACGGGTTCGCCTCAGTGGTCGCTGGGTGAGGAGTGACCCAGCCACCATGAATAGTCTGGCGAACTGCGTGGTGGGCGGAAGCTGGCGCGCCGCTCCACCGCTCCCAGCATCAGGGTGATGTCGTGGGACCTTAGGTTGGCGCGGTCCGCATATCTCCTAAGGAGTTCGGCGGTTCTGAAGATCGTAGTGAGACCGAGGTCGCCGGCGACCCTGATGGCCAGCCGATCGTCCGTAGCGAAGGGCAGCGCGCGGTGCACGGCGAGGGCGAGGCACTCGGCTTCGCCATCATCGACCTGGCCCGCGAGGCGTACGAAGGTGGCGGTCTCGTCCCCTGGGGTCAGATTATGGACCCCTAGTGTTCCCTTCCGAATGTGCGGGCCGAGATCGATCTGGATGCGGCAGGGCTCGCCGTCAATGATGTCGTCCAGGTAGAACGTTTCCTCCGCGACCTTCGTAGACATGACGAACGTGAGGCCGAGTACATCGGCGATGGCGTCGAACTCGCCGGCAGCTTCGAGGTTTAGCGCCACGCAGGCATCCAGCAGCACATGCACTGGTCAGGACTCCGCCTCGTTCCACCGTACGGGCTCTGGCATGCCGCCTCCCGTGACGTCATTGCTCGTGGTCAGGTCCCGCGCGATGTTGCGGGCTTGTACGCGGTCAGTTCGCAGGTAGGCGGCGAGTTGTCCCTCGGTGATCTCACCGTTGGTGAACAGTTCGACAGCCAGGTACCGATATCGCAGCGGAAGAAGTTCGGCCCTTTCCAGGTCCGGCCGCAAACCCAAGGCCCGCTCCGCCTCAGCCGGCCTCAGGTTGCCTTCCAGTTTGTCATAGGTTCCCCGCTTTATGAGGCCCAGATCCTCTAGACGATGTGTCATGGCTTGCAACGACACTCGGAAAATGCGGGCCATTTGAAAAAGATCAGCGACGGTCGGGCCGCCCTGAGACCGTTCACGGGTGAGTTCGATGAACCTCCGCCGTAGACCGCTGCGGGGCATGAGGAAGTTGGCCGCGAACAGGTCGGCGAACCGCTCTTCGGTGTTGTTACGATTCTCGATGAGGGTGATCTCAGAACGATCACGCCTCGTAAGGAAGTGCGCATATTCGTGGGCGAGCGTCCACCGGCGTCGTTGAACCGGATGGTGAGCGTTCACAGCGACGCAAGCGCCAAGAGGCTCGGCGTACACAATTGCGCCCGCCACCTTCGAAGGCATGACCGGCATGAACACGCGAACGCCGACCTCGTCCTCCAGGAATTCCCTGAGTTGCTGGACGGGGCCGTCACCCAGGCCGAGCCTGCGTCGTTCCTCTAGAGCGAGGTCTTCGGCACAGAGGGCGAGATCGCCATAGGCCAATTCGAAGGTGGCCGGGTATCGGCGAGGCAGCTCGATGCTGCTCCGTCGTGCGAGATCGAGGAAGTCGTCGGCTAGGTTTTCCAGCTCGTTGATGACATCGTGAAGGTTCTCGTCACCGGCCTTGCCGGTAAGGGCCAGTCTGAACTGGGCCCCAATGGCCTCCACGGGAGGCTGCGGCCGGAGCAGATCACTCACCTGCCGCTTGTAGAGCGATGCAAGTGCGACGAGTTCGTCGGGGCGGACATCCCGAGTCCCCTTTTCCATGGCCACCAGGAGCGGGCGACTCACCCCCAGTGCAGCCGCCGCCTGCTGCTGGGTGACACCGGCTGATTGCCGGGCGGCTCGCAGCCGTTCCGGCAGTGTGGTGTCAACGTTCCTCATGCGGCCGCCGCCCCTTCCAGACCCCAGTTGCTCATGTTGACGCCGAGTTGACGGGCCATGGCCTGCCACTCGGCGCAGTACTGACCGTACAACCGAAGCACTGCCGCGCGCCCGCTTTCCCTCTCGGTGGCTGGTACGTCGAGGACCTGCGGAAACTCGTGCAGGAAGGCGCTCCAAGGGTCAGAATCATCTAGGGCAACTCGGATTCGGTGGATCTGCCAAAGCGAGGCACGCAATTCCCAGGGCAGCGGTGCGGCGTCCAGGCGGTGCCGGTACTGCTGGCCGCTGTCGATCTGCAAGAGGCCTGACGCAAACACCGACTGTCTGCGCAGGATGCACGAGGTGCATCGTCCACAGGGCCGCGCCCCTTCGGTACGGGTGGCGAATCCTCTGTCGCACGACACCGAATTGGCGTACGCCTCGCTGAAGCTGGCCGGTGCCTTAAGCAATAGCTCGGCTTTGGTCGACCAGAGGTGCGGCAGTTCGATGCGGAAGCCGCCGCCGTTCAATGAGGTGGCCAACCGCTCCATCATCCGTACCGTGCGTGGATGAACGGCTCGCGTTGCCTGTGAGCCTCGTTGGGATTCCAGGAGCGGCAGGTTGATGGCTCCGATGCCGTTCTCGTAGACGCGCAGCACGTTCTTCCCGGCGGTCAGCGCGGTGGCCACCCCAGCCGCCATGAAAAGGAACCCGCGGGTTCTCTGACTGGATTCCGCGGAGAGGCCCGAGGCAAGACTCAGTGGTAGGCGGCAGTCATGGACGCGGGAACCAAAGTGGCGAAGGATGGCCTTCTGACGGCTCTCCATCCTGCCGTTGGTGACGACGCGGACCGTCAGAACATCGGTCACAGGATCAGTGTCCAGATCCACCGCGAGCCCGGCCGTCGAGTCCAGCCCGCCGCTGAACAAGGCAACACACGCGTGGTCTGGAACCGTAGGGAACAGATAGTCCTGTGGATTGTCCAGCGGCGCCGTAGCAGGATCCGTCTGGTGAAAGTGCAGACTCCATTCGTCATCGGTCAGCCATGACAACAGCCGCACGAGAGCATCTGCGTGGCTTTCCCACAGGTCGGGAAGCCGTACAGGGACGTGCAAGCGTAGTCTCCGGCTCCAGCCGAGTTTGTAGGCGTCGGCGACGTCACGGGCCTTGAGGCGGTCTGCCGTGTAGACAGCCGTCGCGAGCTCCATCAAGTCGGCTGCGGCCGTCGGCAGCACCCGGGCCAACTGGTCCATCAGCGGACGGCCGTCAAGATGGACGTCACGATCCCAGTGAACCGCTTGCCGAACGACTGGAGCGCCAGAGCGGAAATCGAAGGTAGTCCAGGATTTGTTCACCGTAGATCCTCCAGGGACATGCCGAGCATGGCCTCGACGGATAGCCGTTCGCGGCGCGGAGCCCGAACCCCTTGGCCGTCGGGCCGTCGGAGCAGGCAGTCCGCGAGCTTGTCGATCCCCGGCTGAGAGAGCGCCTGAGCACAGCGTTCACGTAGCTCGTCCGCCGTCCAAGGCGCACGATCGATGAGAGCCGGCACGATACGGCCGAATCCGAAGTGGTAGGCCAGTGCCCGCACCACGGAAACTGCGACCCTGTGGCGGGTCTGCTTCAGATCCGCTGCGAGTTCTTCCGTACGGGTCTCCAGCAGAACTCGGGCACGACACCACGCCACGTCGGTCTGCGGAAGTCGGTCATGCTTCAGCGACAGATCGGGGCGGAAGCCGTCGAGCGGAAGAGCATGACATCGCGTCCGGGCGGTGTGGTGCACCTGATCGCAGATGTCGTTGATGAGCGGTACACCGCCGATGTCCCTAATGGTGGCCGCAAGCGCCTTCTCCACCAGCGCAGACAGCGCGGGGAGAGAGTCCCCTTCCTCCAACGCGCACGCCACAGCCTTCCACTTGCGCGGGAGGCTCCTCGGGAGCCGGTCGTCGTCGGGCATGCCATCCTCCAGGCTGACAATGTCAGATCTAGAATGCGCTCGATCGAAGAATTTTGTCAATGTGTTAAGAGGTCGCTATCTGGGCCCCGTGCAGGCACCAGCGGCGAGCCGGAGGCCACCAGGCCAGGTGAGCGGCGTTCGGCGAACCCACCATCGAGGGCGGGGGGTGCAGGACCACCGGTGCGCCCAGGCGGGGTCCCAGACTGGTGGGCTCGCTTATTCAACTGTCGTCAGTTCGGCGGGGTGGCCTGGGAGCAGTGACTGTGTGTGGTCGCCTGGGGCGTAGCGGTTGTAGC
>NZ_JBIUCF010000069.1:0-60671 GCF_044593615.1 Nonomuraea sp. NPDC051941 | reverse complement strand
TGGCAGACCCGTACCTGGCCGCCCTGGAGACCACGTTCACCGCCGAGAACTGGTCGGGGCCGATACGTGTGCGCGCCACCCTGGACGGCCGGGTGTCCAACCGGGGCGTGGCCCGCTACCACGACCTGCGCGGCGACCACCTCACCGGGCACGCCACCGGTTCCGAGAACGACGTGGCCTGGCTGATGGCGAGCACCCGGAGTTCACACATCACCGTGGGACTTGCCGCCAGGATCGACGCGGATGTACCCGGCGCGCGAATATGGCCAGGCGTCGACCACATCTCCTCCGAACATGTGCTCAACCTGGCTCGAGGCGATCCCGCTACGCTCACCAAGATCGTGACGTTGACAACCTCGCGCGACCCTGCCAGCCACGATCCTCTCTCGTCGGCGCTCAGTCGTGTATGCCACGCGCCATGCTTCGAGGAACTTCTCGCCCGTCACGCGGCAGCGTGGGAGTGGTTGTGGGGGCGTGCCCGGCTCGATGTGAGCAGCGCCAGATTGTCCCAAACCATCCACCTGCACATCTTCCACCTGCTCCAGACGTTCTCCCCGCACACCGCCGACCTCGACGTCGGCGTGCCCGCCCGCGGCCTGCACGGGGAGGCGTACCGGGGCCACGTGTTCTGGGACGAGCTGTTCGTGCAGCCGTGGCTGGCCCTGCGTTTCCCCGAGGTCTCGCTCGGCCTGCTGCGCTACCGCTGGCGGCGGCTGCCGGAGGCCAGGGCCGCAGCCAGGGCGGCCGGGTACGAGGGCGCGATGTTCCCGTGGCAGAGCGGCAGTGACGGCCGCGAGGAGACCCCGGCCCTGCACCTCAACCCGCTCTCCGGGCGCTGGCTGCCCGACCGCTCCCGCCTGCAGCGGCACGTCGGCCTGGCCATCGCCTACAACGTGTGGCACCACTACCTGGCCACCGGCTCCATGCCGGCCTGGTGCGCGGAACTGCTGCTCGACATCGCCAGGTTCTTCGCCTCGTTGGCGGTGCTCCACGGCGACCGCTACGAGATCCGCGGCGTCATGGGACCCGACGAATACCACGACGGCTACCCGGGCGCTGACGTGCCGGGGCTGGCCAACAACGCCTACACCAACGTCATGACCGCCTGGCTGCTCATGCGCGCCCGCGAGGCCGCCTGTCTGGCGCCGGAACTGGCGCCGGAACTGGCGCCCCCGGACGTGGAGCTGGCCCGCTGGGACGACATCAGCCGCCGCCTGCGGGTGGACTTCCACGACGGCGTGATCAGCCAGTTCACCGGCTACGGAGACCTGCTGGAGCTCGACTGGGAGCGCTACCGCGGCGTGCGGCGCCTGGACCGGGCGCTGGAGGCCGACGGCGACGACGTCAACCGCTACAAGGCCTCCAAACAGGCGGACACCCTCATGCTCTGCAACCTCCTGACCGGCGACGAGCTGACCGGCCTCCTGGAACGGCTGGGTTACCCGGTCGACCACGGGCTGATCTCCCGTACCGTCTCCTACTACCTGGCCCGCACCAGCCACGGCTCGACACTCAGCGCGGTCGTGCACGCCTGGGTGCTGGCACGCTCGAACAGGGCACAGTCCTGGAGATTCTTCACCGAGGCCCTCTTCGGCGACATCAAGGACGTCCAGGGCGGCACCACCGCGGAGGGCATCCACCTGGGCGCGATGGGCGGCACCCTTGACCTCCTGCAACGCTGCTACCTGGGGCTGGAGTCGCGGCCGGACGGGCTGCGGCTGGACCCGTTGCTGCCCGGCCGGCTCGGCGTGCTGTCCATGCCGATCCGCTACCGCGGGCGCCAGATCTTCATCGACGCCGACCACCACGAGGCACGCGTGAACGGCACCGCGCGCCGTACCTATACGCGAGGAGAAACGATCACGAGTGGTGCCGAAGATCTCGGAAGCCGCGACCAGGACCTCCCGCCCGGGCACGGCCCCGTCATGGCCAACCCGACGATGGAGGCGCTGGACCCGGAGGAGTGCCTGCGGCCCAATGGGCCAGGACCTGCGTTCGGGGCTGGAAGGGGCGGACATCAAGATCGCGTTCGAGGCCGACAAGATCGATGAGGTCAACCGCGAAGGGTGGAGCGTTTTGATGCAGGGGCCTGGGCTCCGGCTGGCTTGAGGTGGAGACATGCGGCAGCTCAGCGCGCTGGATCGAGACCGCCACCAACGTCGGCGGACTGGCCGGGCTGAACGGTGGGCCCAGCCGGAGGGTGTCGGTCGTTTGCGGGAGCTACGGCCGCCGCCACGGCCCAACCGTCGTTGAGCGCCTCCACCGGAGCATGCGTACCAGCCGAATCGCCTCTATCGGTGCTCGGGGTTGTCGAAGTCGAAGCGGCATCCGGCGTCCCATTCCGAGCGCTGGTTGCCGTGGGCCGGGATGCCGCCGGCGTCCTTGAGCATGCGTGCCAGGTGCAGCAGGTTCCAGGTCATGAAGGTGGTGTTGCGGTTGGTGAAGTCGTTCTCCGGCCCGCCCGAGCCCGGGTCGAGGTAGGACGGTCCGGGCCCGGCGGCGCCCACCCAGCCGGCATCGGCCTGCGGCGGGATGGTGTAGCCCAGATGCTGCAGGCTGTAGAGCACGTTCATGGCGCAGTGCTTGACGCCGTCCTCGTTGCCCGTGATCAGGCAGCCGCCCACCCGCCCGTAGTAGGCGTACTGGCCGGCCCGGTTGAGCAGGCTGGAGCAGGCGTACAGCCGTTCGATGATCTTCTTGGTCACCGAGCTGTTGTCGCCCAGCCAGATCGGCCCGGCGATGACCAGGATGTCGGCGGCGAGCACCTGCTGGTAGAGGGCGGGCCACTCGTCGCTCTCCCAGCCGTGCTCGGTCATGTCCGGCCACACGCCGGTGGCGATGTCGTGGTCGATCGCCCGCAGCTGCTCGACGTGTACGCCCTGCGCGTCCATGATGTGCGCGCTGAGATCGATCAGGCCCTGGGTGTGGCTGCGCTCGGGGCTCTTCTTGAGGGTGCAGTTGATGAACAGCGCCCGCAGATCGTCATACCGGGCAGGCGCTCCGTTGACTGTCATCATGACGGTTCCCTTCGATGCGGGCCAGGTGCCTCCGCAGGCAAGCTTCGGGCCATGACCTGTTCTTCGGCCAGCAGGCTCGCCGCGACCAGCGGGCGGTCTCGAGCACAACGCGAGTGCCGTCGACTTACTCGATCTCGGTAGTGGCTCCGGCGATCGCGTCGGGGTAGAGCCGCCCGATCACCGGCCCAGCTCCCGTAGCGTCGTCGAACCGCTGCCGCCAAGCACCTGATAGCGGTCACGAGCCGCCGTTCATGGCGTGGGAAGCTGGTTCATCGCCGGCGTCGGCGAACCACTCAACAAAAGAGGGTCAGTGGCCAGGTTGATCGTCGCCACGGCGGCGGACCACGGCGACCGGGCAGTGAGCGTGGTGCAGCACGCCGTGGCTGACGGAGCCGAGCACCGCTATCCCACGCCCGCGATTGCCCACCACGAGCAGGTCCGCGTCTTTGGACGCCTCAGTGAGCGCCGCGACCGGATGTACGGAGGTGATATCCGCGATCGCGTCGACGTCAGGGTGTTCGGCCCGCCAAGGGGTGAGCCGATCGTGGACGAAGTCGTACTGGGCTCGTTGCAGCCGGTCCCAGTCGAGCGAGACCGCGTGAATGGGGACGGCGTAGGCGTAGAGGACGTGCAGCGGCACTCCGCGCAGGGACGCTTCGTTGAAGGCGTGGGCCAGGGCGGGCTCTGAGGAGTCGGTCTCGTCCAGACCTACCACGAGCCGCCCATGGTCAGCCGCGATCGAGCGTACGACGACGATCGTGCCGTGGGCGTGGCCCGCCAATCGCAGGCTGACCGAGCCGAGCAACGCGCTGGCGAATCTACTCCGGCCGCGCGAGCCGACCACCAGTTCGGCGGCCGGCTCCGCCTGCGTCCGCAGCTCGGCCACCGGCGATCCGATCTTCACCTTGGTGGCGACCTCGATGCCGGGCCAGCGGGCCATGACAGCCTGGGCCTTCTTCTCCAGCATGGCCTCGGCGGCCTCCCTGAGGTCCTCCAGCAGGCCAGGGATCGGGAAACGCGGAAGTTCGTAGGAGCCGTGTTCGATCACATGTACGAGCTCAAGCCGGAGCCTTTTGCGCGTGGCATCGGCAGCAGCCCAAGCGATGGCGGTGTCGGCGCCCGGCGAGTCGTCAGTCCCCACGACGATGACGTCGTTCATGGTTGCGCCTTTCGCTAGCCGTTGAGGACGTCGTACGGGCCCTCTGCCCGAAGCGTGGCAAAACCACGGCAAAGATCCTCAAGGCCGGCCGTTCACCCGGAGTCGTCCGCCTTCGGTGAGCTGAGGCCTGATCTCCCTTGTGAACAGGAGGTCGAAGGGCCCGCTGAGGTCGGGTCATATGCCCCTGTCGTGAACCGTTGCCTCGCCGGAGGCTGAACAATAGGGGGAGGTGCATGATGAGGCGCGCGAGTCAGTGGGTGTTGCTTCGAGTGCGCCGGTACTGGCTGGGACGGAATCCGCTGCGTCGTCGCTCCGATCGGCTGGAAGCGGCAGCTGTGGCTGCCACGTTGATTCTGCTGCTGTTCAGCGTCTGGCCGGCCGTCGTCGTGGGGCGGTCGGTCTATGAGAGAGGCCTGCAGGCCGAGCGAGCCGGCCAGGGCGTCCGCCAGTCAGTGACGGCGACTCTGACCCGGGATGCGCCGTACACCCTTCCTACCGGAGGTGGCGAGGATGGCGCGGAGCCGGGATCACACGCTCCCGCGCGGTGGATGGCTCCGTCCGGTCACTGGAAGATGGGCGAGGTGGCCGTGCCCGCGGGCACCAGGGCGGGTACGTCCGTAAAGGTATGGATCGACGGTCACGGCGAGTTGACCACTCCTCCGACGAGCCACGCGGAAACACTGACGGGCGCCACGGTCGCGGCCTTCCTGGTCGTCGTGGGATCAGCGGCTACCCTGTCGTTGGCCTTCCGGGCCTTCAGAGGGTTGCTCGACAGAGGGCGGTACGCGGCGTGGGACGCCTCCTGGGCGGAGGCGTGCGCGCGGTGGCGCCGCCACAAACCTGACGGGTAGCGCCGTTACGCCTCACTCGGCGTACAGCGAGAGTCGAAGATCAGGTTTGTCCGCCACGGCGATCACGACCAGCGGGCCCTTGGCGTACTGGACGAGGGCATGGCTGACCGATCCGAAGAACGCGCTGACGTACGGCGATCCCGCTCGAGATCGGAGAGAACGACGTGGAAGTCCTCTCCGGAAAGCCCAGATCGCTAGCCCTGATGCCCAGATCGGCGGGTGCCTTACCGTCCCTGAGGCGTTCCCGGCCGACCCGGGCTTGGGCCGCGGCGCCAGGGCCATTGGTCCTCAAAGAGAAGGACTTTCGTCCCTAGCGAGACGAACCGGACGGCGGGAGGTTGGTTTTAGGCCTGTGAGACGAGCGAGGGAGTCCGACCTGAGAGCCTCGATGGAGGATCAATGGAAGGGCTGAGAGGTCGGAAAGCCGAAAGACTGACCGGCGACCCCTAGCCACCTGATCCGGACCATACCGGCGAAGGGAGAGCGCCTCACAGGTCTTTGTCGTGTGCAGCCCGGCGACCCCTAGCCACCTGATCCGGACCATACCGGCGAAGGGAGAGCGCCTCACAGGTCTTTGTCGTGTGCAGCCCGGGGAACGCTGACCACCGGCTCCATTAAGCAAAGCAACGACCCCCGAACGTGTTCAGTCGGCTCGGACACGTGGCCGTACGACGGCGACCGGGCAGGATGCGTAGTGCAGGACACCGTGGCTGACCGAGCCGAGCATGGCTGAGCGGATCACCCCCCGGCCTGCTGTGGAACGAACGCCATCTGCGTCACGCCCTGCGCGAGTATGAACGGTTCTATAACCAGCACAGAGCCCACCAAGTCCTGAACCAAGCGGCCCCACTGCGTCCCCTCCCGGATCCGATCACGAATCCCGAGCGATTCATCGCGCTGAACATATGCCAACGGGACCGGCTCGGCGGGGTCCCCTACGAGTGCTCACATGCGGCTTGAGCTGCGTAGATGGGGTTTACGGCAGGCGCAGAGGGGTAGGTTAGGCTGGCCCAAGAGCGGCGGAGAATCATGCTGTATGCCCTCGTAGATCTGCGGCATGCTGATTTTCCCTGGCCGCTGATAATGAGACGTCGCAATCCATGTGGGGATGGGATGAACGACCTGCTGAATCATGTCCTCACGGCCCACGGTGGTTTGGAACGCTGGTCGCAGATCGGTGAACTGAGCGTTGATGCGCAATTCCACGGCCCCTTCTGGAAAGTCAGAGGATTCTCGGATGAGCCTTTTCATGCGAAGCTCACCGCCGAGACGCGGCAGGAGTGGATACGGTTTTCTCCTTGGGCGGCCCCAGGCCAGGATATGATCTTCGATCGCAGTGAGGACCAGGTCTCGCTGGTGGCGGAGGACGGCGGCACCCTGGAGAGCCGGACCGGAATCCGCTCCACTTACGGCGGGTACGACCTGGCATCGCCGTGGGAGTCCCTTCAGGTGGGCTACTTCCTCGGGTACGCCATGTGGAACTACCTGACCACGCCATTCCTCTTCACGTATCCAGGGATGGAGTCGCGCGAGGGAGCGCGGTGGGAGGAGAGCGATGAGACGTGGCGGCGACTGCACGTCAAGTACCCCGACAGCATTGCCTCGCACAGTTCGGAGCAGACCTTCTACTTCGCTGAAAACGGTATGCTCCGACGCCTCGACTACAACGTGGATGTGAATGTCGGCGTTGCCGTTGCTCGGTACGTCGGCGAATACAAGGATTTTCACGGAATCATTTTCCCGACTCGACGGCGAGTCCATCGGAGGAATCCGGATAATTCCGCTTCGGAGAATTGGTCGATCGGGATCGAGCTTGAAAATGTCACCATGAGCTGAATCACCTAGAAGCGGCGATCCCTGGATCGTTACCATTCAGATGGCGATCGATTTTTCAACGTGACGTGGGGGGTGCGTCGCGTGCTCCTGGAAGGCCTGACATGTCCACACTTTATGCAAATACTCCCATCCAGTATGTTGAGGTCGAAGGCACGCGCCTCGCGTACCGGGAGTTCGGGGACCGCACCGGCGTGCCGCTCGTCCTGTTCAGTCGTTTCGTCGGCAGCATCGATGACTGGGATCCCATGGTCATCGAGCGACTCGCCGCCCAACGCCACGTCATCGTCTTCGACAACGCGGGCGTCGGATTCTCCGACGGCAAGGTCGGGGCTGATATCGCGGAGATGGCCGGCACGGCGATTCACCTCATTGAAGAGCTCGGCATCTCCCAGGCGGACCTGCTGGGATTCTCGATGGGTGGCTACATCGCGGAACGCCTGACGCTCACGCGGCCGGACCTCGTGCGCTACCTGATCCTTGTCGGCACGGGCGCAGGCGCCGGCGAAGGAGCGGTGCTCCAGGGTCCCGAGGTCGAGGAGTGGACCAAGTTCGCCCGCAGCATGCAGGAGACGTACGAGGCGATGTGGTTCAGCAGCTCCGAAACCGGCAAGGCCGCCACCGCGAACTACCTGGGGCGCATCTACACGCCTGAGCGACCCGAGCGAGCCAACGTCACCGACGAGGCCGGGGTCGCGCTCCGCAAGGCGGTCAACGACTGGTGGGCCGGCAAGGGCTCGACACTGGGCGAACTGCACAACATCAAGCAGCCCACGCTCATCGTCAGCGGCATCCGGGACGCGATGGTCCCGACGCCGAACTCGTTCCTGATGGCCCAGAAGATCCCCAACGCACAGCTCATCATCTACCCCGACTCGGGCCACGGCTCACTGTTCCAGTACCCGGAAGCCTTCTCGCGGGCGGTGCTCGACTTCATCGCAACCCAGGAGAGCGGCGGCCTTCGCTAACCGCGACCGATCCGCTGGCCGACGGCGCGGCGCGCTTGGTCGCGCCCGGTCGGGCGCGACCACCACGGTCCCGTCCCGCGGCTCCTGCTCACCGAGTGATCCCGTACCAAGTTCCCGGGTGAGCAACGGCACGGCGGTCAGCATCTCCACTTCGACAGCGCAGATGGCCTCCAGCGCGACCGTGTGCGGATCGACCACGATCAGGCGCCACGTCCTGACCGAAGCAAGCGCCTGGAACCGCTCCGCCGTCACCGGGGCCGGCTCGTTGCCCTGGGCCTCGGCGACGGAATCGGCCAGTGCACGGTTGGCCGTTCCCGCCACGATCTGCAGAGTCATCAGTGTCCACCGCCCCGCTGGCAGCGGAGTATCAGGCCGGCGTGTCAGTCGAGTGCGTAAACGCGATGAACGAACTCGGCAAGCTTGTTGTCGGGCAGTTCTTTCGCGAGATCGGCCTCGCTGATGATGCCGGCAAGGCGGTGACTTTCGATCACGGGCAGGCGCTTGACGTGGTTCTGCTCCATCTTGAACAGCGCCTCCTCGAGGCTGGCATCGGCGTCCACCCATACCAGCCCACGAGCCAGTTCCCCGGCGGTGGTCTGGTCGATGTCCCCGCCGTGGGCGCAGCACTGGACCACGATGTCCCGGTCAGTGACGATGCCCTTGAGCCGGTCGTCGTCCCCGCAGATGGGCAGCGCGCCGACGCCGAGATCGCACATCATCTGCGAGGCGACGCGCAAACTCTCGTGTTCGCCGATGCACTGGACCCCCTCGTGCATCACGTCCCGGGCTTTCACTCCGGTTTCGCCTATATCCATCGCTCGCCTCCCGAACAGGGTACGAAGCGCTCTCATCTGCCCCTACCCGTGCTGGTCCGAGCATGGGCAGGCGTGTCGCCGGAAGATGTAAAAATCGTTCGACGAACTTTGGGGTGCCTCATGCGTTCACGTGCTCGACCCTCGCATCGGGCCCTGGGAACACCAGGGTGTCGTGCTCTGAGTCGAACCAGTGCACCATGTAGGGCGGCGAGCCGTCCGTGTGTTCCACCTCGGTGATGACGCCGATCCGGCGCGGATCACTCTCGTGACGGCCCTCGATGACCAGCTTGTCTCCAACGACAGCCTTCATCATGCACCTCCGTTGGTCCTCTCCCCTCAAGGGACGCTCTTCCCACATTCGGCATGCCGACTCCGGAGGCAGGACCCGAGCGTCGGCCGGCGGTCACACGTCAAGGGTGACCGTGCACATCCATTGGTCCCCGCGCTGCTCGAAAGCCAGCCGGTGCAGGGTGACCGCCTTGGGAACCGCCCCGGTCTGCGCCATCGTCTCGACCTCTGCCGTCGCCAGCAGCAGCCCGTCCTCCTCCGGCGTGGCGCGGATGGGAACCTGGCCGGTGGTGTCCATCCGGTAGATCACCTCATCGAGCACGGCGACGAGCCGGTCTTCCGGGCGGCCCGGCGCGAGGCGCACGCGCTGCTCGGCGCACGCGACCCCACCTGCCGTGTCCAGGAAGCTGTCGCTCATGGCGAGGACCGCCTCGGCGATGCACTCCATGACCGTCGGCGCCCAGGCCTGGATGCGGGTGTCGGCCGTGTGTGGCAGCGTACGATGCCCGCGGGTCATCTCTCACCCCTTGACCACGCCCAGCGGCACCAGCCTGGCCACCTTGCGGCACAATCCCGCGCACTCGGCGGCGGTCACGACCTCGTCGACGTCCTTGTACGCGGCCGGGGTCTCCTCGGCCAGGCCGCGCCAGGTGGAGCCGCGCACGGCGATGCCGCGGGCCTCCAGCCGATCGCGCAGTTCACGGCCGCTGATGGAGCGCGCCGCCCGGTGGCGGCTCTGGGTACGGCCCGCGCCGTGGCAGGTGGAATGGAACGCCTCGCCGCCGGGGACGCCGACCAGCACGTACGACGCCGTGCCCATGGTCCCGGGAATCAGCACCGGCTGCCCGACGGCCGCCAGGTCGGCGGGCAGATCTGGATGGCCGGGCGGCAGGGCGAGGGTGGCGCCCTTGCGGTGCACGCACAGCAGCCTGCCGTCGTGCTTCTCGATCTTGGCGAGATTGTGCGAGACGTCGTAAACCAACTCCAGTTCCGCGCCTGTGACCTCGGCGAACGCGCGCCTCACCGCCTGGCCGAGCAACTGACGGTTGGCCCGGCCATAGTTGGCGGCAGCGGCCATCGCCCCCAGGTACGCCCGGCCCTGGGGCGAGCCGACCGGCGCGCAGGCGAGCTGCCGATCCGGAACCTCGATGCCATAGCGGGGCATGGCCACCTCCATCGCGCGTACGTGGTCGGTGCATATCTGGTGCCCGAGCCCGCGCGATCCGCAGTGGATCATCACGCACACCTGGCCGGCGCGCAGCCCGAAGGCGGCTGCCGCCTTCTCGTCGTAGACCTGGTCGACCGCCTGCACTTCCAGGAAGTGGTTGCCCGAGCCCAGGCTGCCCACCTGACCCTGGCCGCGTTCCATGGCCCGCGTGCTCACGTGAGAGGCATCGGCGTCGGCGACCGCTCCGCGGTCCTCGCAGCGCTCCAGATCGCGGGCGACGCCGTGGCCCTGCTCGACGGCGTAGCGGGCGCCGCCGTACAGGATGTTCTCGAGCCGGGCACGGCCGGGCGACTGCCAGACCGCGTCCCTGCTCGGGCCCCGCGGGATCGTGACGTCGAGGAGATCCATCAGCCGGTCGCGGCGCAGCCCTTCACTGTCCACGTCCGCGGCCAGCAGCCGCACCCCACAGGAGATGTCGAATCCGACCCCACCAGGCGAGACGACACCACCCGCTGCCACATCGGTGGCCGCCACGCCGCCGATCGGGAAGCCGTACCCCCAGTGGAGATCGGGCATCCCGTACGAGGCGCCGACGATCTCTGGCAGGGTCGCCACGTTGATCACCTGCTGGAGCGCCTCGTCCTCAGGCAGCAGCGCGCGGGAGGTGAACACGATCCCGGGCACTCGCATGGCCCCATGCCTGTCGACGCGGAATCGATGGGAGGTTTCCTCGACGAGCTCCATCCGGGCTCCTCATGAGGGTCTGGAGACGAAACCTGTCAGACCCGCGGAGCGAGTGACTCCCTCGCCCGCCTCGCGGGCAATGTCCATTCTCCCTCCCGCCGGCTGATCCCCTCAGGGGCGAAAGACCTTTAACCCCGGCCCGTTCGGCCTGATCTGGTCGGCGCAGACGGCTCGGTGCGTGCCATACCGGCGATTTTCGACGCAGACGCCCTGACGCCCCGCTCCTTCTCGAGCGAGCTGGGGCAGGACCGTACGGTCGGAGAGGGCGGCGTACGCGTGATCAATGCGGATGTCGTCCGATTGGCGGATGTGACGCATGAGGAGATGTCCGAAGTGGAGAAGCGCGAGCAGGCCGAGGTGTCGCGCCGTGCTCGCCGCTTTCGTGGCGATCGCGCACCGATCGACCTTGCGGGTCGTACGGTGATCCTGGTTGACGATGGATCGCCACGGGCAGCACCGCTCGGGCCGCCTGCCAGGTGGCTCGTGCGCGCGGGGCCGCGCGAGTGATCTTGGCGGTCCCTGTCGGAACGCCGGACACGATTGAGGGTCTGCGCGAGGACGCCAACGAGGTGACCTGCTTGGAGACGCCTTCCACTCTGTGGGCCATTGGCTCCTGGTACATCGAGTTCACCCAGAACACCGACGAGCAGGTGATCGAACTGCTGCAGCGGGCCGCACCGCCTACCGCCGAGGGCACGGTGTGCAGGATCCGGTCGAGGCGGACGGCGGCGTAGCCGAGGACCCGCTGCAGCTCACGCAGCCGCAGGTAGCGGGCGACGGAGATGGTCTTCTGCGCGCGGCCGACCTCCTGCATGGCCTGGTAGAACCGCCCTGGTCGTGGCCGTGAGGTCGATGAGCCGGTAGGCCTGGGCACGAGAGATCCGAAACTCGCGGCGGCGCACTCATCCCGAGATCCATATCCGCCTGCGGTGCGCACGCCGCACCGCTCGGCCAGGACCGTGACCGCCTGCCGTGCCTCGGCGAGCGGCTGCCCGACTCTAGAAAGGCTAACGGTGTTAGCTTATGATGTCGATATCAGCTAACACCGTTAGCCATTGCGAAGGGAGACGTCATGAGCGTTGAGGCCATGCGGGGCCGGGGATGGGGCGCGTGGGTGCGGTGGGCGGGGTGGGTGCTGCTCGCCGGATTCCTCGGAGCGTTCGCCGTGTTCGAGTCGGCGAAGTACGGGCTGCCGACCACGGCGGCGGCGGTGGCGTTCTTCCTGCTGCCGGATCTGGCCGGCAAGGTCGCGGGCGGGCGGCGCTGGATCGTCGCGGTCGCGAACTCCGGCTGGATTCCGGTCGTGATCCTGGTCGGCTACTCCTTCTCACCGATCGGCTGGCCGCCGCTGTTCACCGCCGGGCTCGGCTGGGCGACGCGGCTCGTAGTCGGACGGGTGGTGCGGCGTGGTTGAGCGTCGCGAGCAGATCGTCGCGGCCGCGTTGGAGCTGCTGGAGGCCGACGGCCGCGAGGCGATGTCCATGCGGAGCATCGCCGAGCGCGTCGGCATCCGGGCGCCGTCGCTCTACAAGCACTTTCCCGACAAGGCGGCCGTCGAGCTGGAGCTGACCGTGATCGGGCTGACCGAGATGACCGAGGCGCTCGAGGCCGCCGAGCCCGGGCTGCTGCCCTGCGCACGCGCCTACCGGAGCTTCGCATTGGCGCGGCCGCACCTCTACCGGCTGACAACCACCAATCCGCTGCCGCGGCTGTTGCTGCCCGAAGGACTCGAGGACCGGGCCGCCGGTCCCATCCTGCGCGCCATGCACGGCCGCGCGGATCTGGCGCGCGCGGTGTGGGCGTTCGCGCACGGGATGGTGATGCTCGAACTCGACGGCCGGTTTCCGCCCGGAGCCGACCTGGAACCCGCCTGGACCGCGGGTTGCACGGCCTTCCAATGAGACATCGGGGAGGCGGCCACGATCCACGACCGGTCCATCGCCGGACGCGTCACCGTTGAGGACTCCTGCCGTTCACCACCGACTCCGGCAGGAGGTAGCCGCCTTGCGGACTCAGTGTGGAGACGGCTACGAAACACGTCAAGACGTAGGCGAATCGGTTCGATTGGGTGGTCGGCGCCCGGGAGGCCTGTGCGCTGGTGCGTCCTGGTCATGCCATGCCGCCACCGGATGAACGTTTCATCAGCTCGCCCGCCGTGACAGTGCGACCGCGCCCGGTCGGCTCTGATCGGCCCGCTTCGGCACGCGGCGGAAGAGAGCGAGCCCTTGACGGATCTTCTCGCGTCATGTTTGCTCCGCCACACCACCACCTCAGCAGGCCGGTGTGGAAGGAGTCCCGGATTGACCAAAACGATGTTAACGCTAACAACGATATCGGGAACCGCCGCCGGCATGCCGAAGGGGACAGCACCCGACCGTGCCCACCGTGGGCCGGTTACGGCGACCACTCAGCACGATCCCAAGTCGCCGATCCACCAAAAGGAGGTCCTCGTGTCCACAACAAGTGGGCCGGAGCGCAAGTACGTTAGCGCGAACATTGCTACTCGATTCGACCCGCTTCCTGACCGCCGCGCCGGATTGAGCATGCGTACGTGGGGACGATGGTGCGCCGCCGCGCTGATGGCCGTGGCCTTGGTGGTGGCGGGTACGGCGATGGGGGCGGGGGTAGCCAGCGCGGAGTCCAACGGCGGGGTGCGGGTCATGCCGCTGGGCGACTCGATCACCGAGGGCACGCAGGTGCCGGGCGGGTACCGGATCGGGTTATGGCAGCGCCTGGCCGCCGGCCGTTACACGGTCGACTTCGTCGGGTCGCAGTTCAACGGGCCGGGCAGCCTGGGCGACCACGATCATGAGGGCCATCCCGGGTGGCGGATCGACCAGATCGACGCGAACATCACCGGCTGGCTGCGTACGTACACGCCGCGCACGGTGCTGCTGCACATCGGCACCAACGATGTCCTGCAGAACTACAACGTGGCCGGTGCCCCGCAGCGGCTGTCCACGCTGATCGACCACATCACCACAGCCGTGCCCGACGCGGACGTCTTCGTCGCCACCATCATCCCGCTGTCCAACTCCGGCCAGGAGTCCGCCGCCCGCACCTTCAACGCGGCGATCCCCGGCATCGTCCAGAGCAAGGTGAACAGCGGCAAACGTGTCCACCTGGTCGACATGCACAGCAAGTTGACCACCTCCGACCTGATCGACGGCATCCACCCCACCGCCGGCGGCTACGACAAGATGGCCGCCGCCTGGTACGGCGCGCTTCAATCGGTATCGGGCAGCATCGGCCAGCCGGGGAGCGGCACCCCTGGTGCGGGCGCGATCAGGGGTGTGGGGTCGGGCAGGTGCCTTGATGTCTCCGGCGCCTCGCAGGCGAACGGCGCGCAGGCGCAGATCTGGGACTGCAACGGTCAGGCCAACCAGCAGTGGACGCCGACCGCGAGCGGTGAGCTGCGGGTCTACGGCGGCAAGTGTCTGGACGTATACGGCGCCGGCACCGCCGACGGCGCCAACGTCATCATCTGGGACTGCAACGGCCAGACCAACCAGCAGTGGCGCTTCAACTCCGACGGCACCATCACCGCCGTGGGTGCGAACAAGTGCCTGGACGTGCCGAACTACTCCACCGCCAACGGCGTGAAACTCCAGATCTGGTCCTGCGGCGGCGCCGCCAACCAGCGCTGGACCCGCTCTTGACGCATGACATTCCGGTGGATCGCCCGGAGATCTCCCCCGACACCCCGGTAGGTAAAGGAATCAGATGCGCAGAATCCTTGGCTTAGCAGTGGCGGCGGTACTCGCGGCCGGCTCCGTCGTCGCGATCGGCAGTGAGACGTCGCCGGCCGCCGCGCTGGACAACGGCCTGGCCCGCACGCCCCAGATGGGCTGGAACGACTGGAACAGCTTCGGCTGCAACGTCAACGACTCCCTGATCCGTCAGACGGCTGACGTCATGGTCTCCAGCGGCATGGCGGCGGCAGGCTACACCTACGTCAACATCGACGACTGCTGGTCCACCAAGAACCGCAACTCCAACGGTGACCTGGTGCCGGATCCGCAGAAGTTCCCCAACGGCATCAAGGCCGTGGCCGACTACGTCCACTCCAAGGGACTCAAGCTCGGCATCTACTCCTCGGCCGGAACCACGACGTGCGCGGGGTACCCGGCCAGCCTGGGCAACGAGCGACGGGACGCGGCCCTGTGGGCGTCCTGGGGGATCGACTACCTGAAGTACGACAACTGCGGTGATCACCGGGGCCAGAACGGGCAGCAGCGGTACACGGCCATGCGGGACGCGCTGGCCGCCACCGGGCGTCCGATCGTGTACAGCCTGTGCAACTGGGGCCAGGAGAGCGTGTGGACCTGGGGGATGCCGGTAGGCAACTCCTGGCGCAACTCCGGCGACATCGCGGCCAACTGGAACTCGATCACGGGCATCCTGGACCAGCAGGTCGGGCTCGACGCGTACTCGGGCCCCGGCGGGTGGAACGACCCGGACATGCTGGAGGTGGGCGTCGGCGGGGTGACGGGGACCGAAGGCCGCGCGCACTTCAGCCTGTGGTCGTTGCTGAACGCGCCGCTCATCGCCGGAAACGACATCCGTACGATGAGCGCCGACACGCGTACGATCCTCACCAACACCGAGGTCATCGCGGTCAACCAGGACTGGGGCGGCAGACAGGGCTACAAGATCAGCGACAACGGCAACCTGGAGGTCTGGCGCAAGCCGATGTCGAACGGCTCGGTCGCGGTCGTCCTGCTCAACCGGGGCACCTCGACCTCGACGGTCTCCACCACCGCCGCCGCCCTGGGGCTGGGGTCCGCGTCCTCCTACTCGGTGCGCGACCTGTGGGCGCACACGACGTCCTCCTCGTCCGGGACGATCAGCGCGTCGGTCCCCGGACACGGGGCGGCCATGTACGTCGTGACCGGCGGGGGCATCGTCACGCCCCCGCCCGCCGGGACGATCAGGGGCGTGGGGTCGGGCAGGTGTCTTGATGTCTCGCAGGCGAACGGCGCGCAGGCGCAGATCTGGGACTGCAACGGCCAGGCCGGCCAGCAGTGGACGGCGACCGAGGGCGGCGAGCTGCGGGTCTACGGCGGCAAGTGCCTGGATGTGTACAACCGGGGCACCGCCGACGGCACCAACGTCATCATCTGGGACTGCAACGGCCAGGACAACCAGAAGTGGCGCTTCAACTCCGACGGCACCATCACCGCCGTCGGGGCGAACAAGTGCCTTGACGTGCCGAACAACGCCACCGCCAACGGCACCAAGCTGACCATCTGGTCGTGCAACGGCGGCGCCAACCAACGCTGGACCCGCGCCTGAGCCTGGCGAAGACGCCCAGGCCACAACGCACGATCTGTCCCCCACGTCAACCGGCGAGCACCGTCCACTCCGTCGACCGACGGCCCTGCGCCGCGACCTACCGCACCACCGACCTGTGGTCCGGCGGCTACCAGGGCGAGGGTCACGGTGATGGCTGTGGCCTGTGCGCGACGACGCCATGAACGGCCGCGTTGGGTGCACCGCTGTGGTGGTGCGCCCAACGCGTCTTGTCCGCCCGGAAGCTCAGCGCCACCATGACCGGCGCGTGGCAAGGGGGCGGAGAGGACTGCGGTCGATCGTGCGTGATCAGGAATCGCTCTCTTGGCCGCCGTAAGCACTCAGCAGCCGGTCGTACTCCGCCCGGGTGAGGGGGAGCACCGAGCCGTGCTTGGCTCCAGGGGGCAGTCGGTAGCTCGTCGAGGGCATCCATTTTCCGGAGTCGAGATCGGTGGTCTCGAACGGGACGTAGTTGCGCCTCCCGAATTCGTCGATGAACATGTACCACCTCTCTTCGGTGTTCGACTTGAACACGGCCGGGCCTTCGCCACGGTCGATCTCCCCGTCGCCGATGCGGTCGGCCAGGAAGTCATAGGTGGTGGAGGTCAGTTCTCGGGACTTCTCGGCGGTGATGAGCTTGGCGCCGGGCACGGAAGGCGTCTGGTCCCGCTCGTCCTTGGTGTAACGGTAGTAGACGCCGTTGTGCTTGATCACGGCCGAGTCGATGACCGCATGCCCTGGATCGTGCCAGATCTCGGGTTCGCTGAACTTACGGAAGTCGGTGGTGGTGGCGTACAGCATCCGGTTGTAGGTCGTTCCGGTGTGGTCTGGGTCGTCCTGGGCGTAGAGCTTCGAGGCCCAGAAGACGACGTACTTGCCGAGTTCTTCGGCGTAGCACGCCTTCGGCGCCCAGGTGTTGCCCGCGGTGTCGCCGGACACCTTGACAAGGCGCTGACCGGTCCAGTTGACCAGGTCCGTGGAATCCCAGACCACGATCGACTTGCTGCCGGTGCGCTCGGCTCTGTCCCAAGTGAGCTGTACCGGGTCCTCGTCGCCGCCGGACGTCAGCAGATCCGTGGCGATCAGGTGGAACCTGTCGCCCTCGGGGGAGCGGATCAGGAAAGGGTCGCGCACTCCCTTGGTGCCGAGGTCGGAGGTCAGGATCGGCTTTCCGGCGTTCAGTTTCCGGTAGTGCAACGGATCGTTGCCGAGGCTGAGCGCCATCCGGATCCGTTCGTCGTCGGAGGCGGGGCTGCCGACGAAGTAGACGAGCAGGTAGCCGGCGTAGACCGGTTTCGGCTGATGCACTAATGCTCCTGAGTGGAGGGAAAGGTCGGGTGCGCAGGGAAAGTCGCCACCACGAAGCGCGGCATATGGCCGTACATCGCTTGGACAGGCCTCGCCTGGTTGACGGGATCAGACGCCGCCCGGTCCCAGGGGTGGTCAGCGACCATGGACTCTCACCTCCTTGACCTCGGCCGGAGCCTCTGGGAACACGAGCTTCACCGCGTGCAGGGAGCGGCCTCGCAGGTCGAACGACATCCGGCGCTCGGTGGTGCCGGTGGCCACCTCCTCGGTGGCCTGTCCATCGGAGACCTTCAGCCGGTACGGCACGGCGTCCGGCTCGCCGAGGAGCACCGTGACGGTGTCCACTCGCCACAGGCCCTCGAGGTCGACGCGGATCCAGGCGCCCGGTCGGTTCGTGGCGCTGATCCAGCCCTCGCCGGTGGAGTAGTCGGTGATCAGGTGCGCCGGACGGTCGGCCAGTGAGCCGCTGCTGAAGACGGGCCGTTTGGCCGACAGCAGGCGCGGGGCGTCGGAGGAGGGCACGAACGAGCGCGAGGGCGGGCCGGGGGCCAGGCGGCGAGGCAGGCCACGCCATGGTTCCCCGCCGACGGCCTCGATGGTCAGCTCCGCCGGGGGCAGCCCGTCCGCGATGGCCCGCAGCGTGTTGGGGCCGGCGAAGTAGGAGCGGAACTCGATCGCGCCGATCCCGTCGAGCAGGCCGCGGTTTTCGGGGGACAGCGTGATCGAGGTTCCGGTGGGGAAGAGGCCGCCGCCCTCGACGACCTCGATGCGCACAGGGCGTTCGTCGGCGACGACGTGGCCCGACGCGTCGAGGAGTTCCACCATGATCTGGGTGTCGTCGGTGCCGTCGGTGGCGATCGTCATGCGGTCCGCGCTCAGCCGCAGGGCGGTCGCGGTGCCGGGGAGCGGCCACGGGGGCGGTTCGATGCCCCGAAGCTCGCGGCGGTACCAGTACCAGGACCGCAGCGGGAGGCGGAAGTAGTCGATGAAGCCCATGCGGGCCATGTCGGGCACGATGCTGCCGTGGTGGATGCCGCACCACAGGGCGATGCCCGACCGCCAGGGGTGCGGGGTTTCGACGCCGTGGGCGTAGCGCGGGCCGTAGGTGCCGGGGCGGTCCTCGACGAGGCTGCCGTACTCGGAGACCAGGTTGGGCCACGGTGGCTTGTGGTAGAGCGATGCCCCGTCGCCGTTGTAGCCGGCCACATCCCCGAGTTCGTCGAAGCCACGGCGCTGGGCGCCGCCCACCGCGGCCGGTCGGGTGGGGTCGAGCTCGTGCACCAGGTCGACCAGGCGACGGGTCAGGTCCTTGGCTTGCGGGATCACCTCGTCGTCGCTGAAGAACACCTCGTTGCCGGTGCTCCACGCGATGATGCTGGGGTGATTGCGGTTGACGCGGATCATCTCTGTCATCGCGCGCAGGCAGCTGTCCTCGAATTCCGCGCGGTCGGCTTCGTGCGGTGGGTAGGCGCTGGCGGTCCAGAACCCTTCGGCGCTCTCCCCGCCGATGCCCCAGAAGGCCAGCTCCGACCAGAACAGCATGCCCTGGCGGTCGCACTCGGCGGCGAACTGCTCGTGGTGGGGGTAGTGCGAGCCGCGGATGAAGTTCATGCCGCTCTCGCGGATGAGCGCCACATCGCGGCGGATGCCGCTGTGGGTCGCGGCGTCGCACCATCCGGCGCGGTCCTGGTGCACGTTGGCGCCGTGGATCGGCAGGTGCTCGCCGTTCAGGAAGAAGCCCTTGTCGGTGGTGAACTCGACGGTGCGCACCCCGAAGGTGGTGACGGCCTCGTCCAGGCAGCGCTCATCCTGGGTCAGGCGCTGCTCCAGCGTGTAGAGGTGCGGCGTGTCGGGGTGCCACAGTCGCGCGCGAGGCAGGGTGAACTCCTGGCGGCACGTGCTCGTGGCTCCGGCCTGTACCGACACGCTCTGGCGTAACCGCAGGGTCGGTTCCCCGGCCAGGTGGATCTCGGCGGTCAGGTCGCCCTCGAAGTCCGCGTCGCCGTCGTTGACCAGCTCGGTGGCCACGTCGATGACGGCGTCGCCGTCCAGCAGCTGTCGAGTGGTGACGAGCGTGCCGTACCAGGCGATGCGGGTGCGCTCGGCGACGATCAGCGCGACGTCGCGGTAGATGCCGCCGTTGAACGTGTGCTCTCCGGCGCGGGGCGCCAGCCGCGGGTTCCATTCGTTGCTGACCCGTACGGCGAGCTGGTTGGCCCCGGCGCGTACGGCGGTGGAGATGTCGATCGCGAAGGCCGTGTAGCCGCCGAGGTGCCGGCCCACCTGCCTGCCGTTGACGTACACCTCGGCATCCTGGAACACGCCCTGGAACTCCAGCGCGAGATGCTTACCGAGATCCTCGGGACGTATGTCGAGGACCCGCCGGTAGACGCCGCGGCCGACGTGGAAGCCGGTCTCCATGAAGTACGGGATGCCGAAGGAGTGCGGCAGGCCGACGTCGTAGAGGTCTCCGTCGTCGAAGTCCTCGGCGACCGCGCCGGCGGGGTCGCCGTAGGCGAACTTCCACGCCCGGTTGATGAGCTCTCTACGACGGGTCATGACGCGTCCGTCCCGGTCTTGACGCGCACGTGCGGGAGAACCCGATGCACGCGACGGACTGTGCTGTTGGGCAAGGGCACGATGAACAGCTCTCCAAAGGGGAATCATGGTGGCCGTGAACGTTCACGGCTACCGTGCGAAGCCTCACCGTAAAGAGCGGGTGCCCATGTGTCAATAAGCGTGCGTCAAGCGGATTCGCGCCACAGCATGTGCGGGCGCACCGTACGCCGCATGGACGGCAGCTCGCGGAAGTCGGCGGCGGCCAGCGCGTCGGCGATGTCCAGTGCGTTGCTCACCAGCGCGTGGCGATCGATGGACATCGTCGTCAACGTCGGATGCACGGCCTCGCCCAAGGTGAGACCGTCGATGCCGCAGATCCGCACCTGGCCGGGGACGTCGATGCCGAGGGCGTGCGAGGCCTGCACCGCGCCGATCGCCATGAGGTCGTTGAAGACCAGCACCGCGTCCGTCTCCGGATGGGCGCCGACGAGTTCGGCGAACGCCCGGCCGCCACCGGCCATCGATTCCTCGCCGATGACGACCATGTCCGCCGATTCGGCCCCGGCGAACTCCTCGAAGTACCCGCGCCGCGGGGAAGGCATGTAGGTGGGGGAGAAACGCAGGGAGTAGGCGGAATCGATCATGCCGATGCGCCGCGCGCCCTTGCCGCGCAGGGCCTCGATCGCTTCACGCACGCCTTCGCGGATGTCGACCTCGACGGAGTGCATGCCGGGCAGGCTGCCGGTCCGCTCCAGCATCACGAGCGGGATGCCGCGGCTGGTCTTGACGAGATCGTCGTCGTCCTGGCCGAAGTGCCCGACGAACAGGTCCACCTGGCCTGACAGCATGTCGAGCGCGCTCGCCTCGTCCTCCGTCTCGGTCGAGGCCATCACCACGTGCCAGCCGCGCTCGGCCGCGGTGTTGAGCAGGTCGCCGGCGATCTCGGTGAAGTACGGGTTGCGGAAGGAGGCCACCAGATACCCCATCGCGCGGGTCTTCTTCCGCACGACCAGGTTGCGGGCGAACCGGCTCGGCCGGTATCCGAGCCGCTGGCAGGCTTCCAGCACGCGCTGCTTGGTCTGTTCGTTGATCTCCCCCATGTCGTTGATGGCCCGGGTCACGGTCTGCCGGGAGACCCCGGCGGCCTGGGCCACGTCGTTGATCGTCACGCGTTTCGCCATCGCCGTCCTAGGTTCGTTGCCTGGGTTGATCGTACTGACGGAACAGGGCCACAAGCCGTCGTTACTCGTGACAACCTGCGGAATCTGCCCGAATACCGACTATTGACAGCCAAACCACCGATGTTTAGGTTGTGTTTCACGCCAGTGTCGTGAACGTTCACGGTACCTGCCTCGTGAACCTTCACGGCACCGGCCCCGCCCCTGCAACCTGTGCCACGGCAGCCCCAGCGCTCCCCCACCCGAAGGGGTGGTTCACCAGGTAGCGGGCGAGCGTGCGGATCCCATCCATCATCTTTCATGGGCCGGTGGAACATTGTCCTTCAGCGAAGCAGACCGTAACGTCTCATCCTTCGAGCCAGGCGCAGGCCGACAGAGACCCCGCGCCAGCTCGGCCAGCAGTGCCCGCTCCATCCCCCTGGACGGTTATTGGACATTTCACCTGGCTCCCCGCCTTCGGGAAATGAGCGACGGCTTCGAGAGTCCTGACTTCGACGATTCCGCCTGGGCCGCGCTGCGGGTGCCCGGGTCGTGGCAGATGGAAGGCCTCCGCAGTCCCGACGGCACCCTGCTGGAGCGCGGGCAGGCGCAATGGGGAAGACCCGCGTACACCAATGTGATCTACCCGTTCCCGATCGACCCGCCTCACCCGCCGGACGCCAACCCGACGGGGGAGTACCGCCGGACCTTCGAGGTGGACAGGCTTGGAGTCACCAGCTGGGTGTTGCGGTTCGAAGGCGTGGATTCGCACTTCACGGTGTGGCTCAACGGCGTGGAGCTCGGCTGGGGCACCGGCAGCAGGCTGCCGACCGAGTTCGACGTGACGCACGCCCTGCGGGAGGGACCGAATCTCCTGGCCGTCCGGGTGCACCAGTGGTCGGCGGCGAGTTACCTGGAAGACCAGGACATGTGGTGGATCTCGGGGATCTTCCGCTCGGTCTCCCTCCTGGAACGTCCAGTGGGTGCGATCGGCGATCACTTCGTCCAAGCCGACTTCGATCACGAGGCAGGGGAAGGCATCCTCCGCGTCGAGAGCGACGTCCCGGCCGTCGTCGACATCCCGGAGCTGGGCGTCACCGGCCTGCCGGCGGGCGAGAGCCTCCGCATACCCGGGGTCAGCCCATGGAGCGCCGAGACCCCGAGGTTGTATGCCGGGGTGCTCAGAAGCGAGGGGGAGTCCATCGAGCTCCGGATCGGATTCCGGACCGTTCGGGTCGTGGACGGGATCATCACCGTCAACGGGTCGCCGGTGCGCTTCCGCGGCGTCAACCGGCACGAATGGCATCCGGAGACGGGCCGCACGCTCGACCCCGAGACGATGCTGGCCGATGTCCTGCTGATGAAGCAGCACAACATCAACGCGGTGCGGACCAGCCACTACCCGCCGGACAGCCGCTTCCTCGACCTGTGCGACGAGTACGGCCTGTGGGTCATCGATGAATGCGATCTCGAAACCCATGGCTTCGGTCAGGTCGGCTGGGATCGCAACCCTTCCGCGGACCCGCGGTGGAGACCTGCCTACCTGGATCGGGTCGAGCGCATGGTCGAGCGCGACAAGAACCATCCGTCCGTGATCATGTGGTCGATGGGTAACGAGTGCGGCGTCGGCGACAACCTGCGGGCGATGGCCGAATGGGCCCGCCGCCGCGACAGCACCCGGCTGATTCACTACGAGGGCGACTACGACAGCTCTTACGTCGACGTCTACAGCCGGATGTATGTGGACATCGGCGAACTGGAGCTCATCGGCAAGGGCGCCGACGAGCGCACGGTGGATGCCCAGGCGGACGCCCATCGTCGCGCGCTTCCGGTCATCCTCTGCGAGTACGCCCACGCCATGGGCAACGGCCCGGGCGGCCTGGCGGAGTACGAGGAGCTGTTCGACCGGTACCCGCGGCTGCACGGTGGATTCGTCTGGGAGTGGATCGACCACGGCATCCTGCAGCGCGCGACCGAGGGCCCCAACGCCGGGCAACCGTTCTACGCCTACGGGGGCGACTTCGGGGAGGTCGTGCACGACCGCAACTTCATCGCCGACGGCCTCGTCTTCCCTGATCGAACTCCGTCTCCCGGGCTGCTGGAGTACAAGGCCGCGATCGCGCCGGTCGTCCTGTCCATCGACGACGACAGCACGCTGACCGTCCGGAGCAGGTTCGATCACATCGACACCTCCGGCCTGGACTTCCGATGGCTCCTCGAAGAGGATGGCGCCGAGCTGGGCCACGGCATCGTCGAAGTCCCACCGGTTCCTCCCCGCGGCACGACCCGGGTCCGGCTCGACGACACCATCGCCGAGCTGGCCGGCGACGCCTCGGGCGAGGTCGTCCTCACCGTTCAAGCGTCGCGGGCCAAGGAACGTGACGGCGTGCCCGCCGGCCACGAGATCGCCTTCGCCCAGCGGATCCTGGCCGAAGCCCGGCGGCAGGAGCACGGCTTCACCGAGGGCCTTCCGATCGAGGTGTCCCACCATGGGTACCGCCTGGGCACCGCCGAATTCGACTCCGACGGGCGACTTGTCATGCTCGGCGAGCTGCCCGTGCTCGGCCCTCGGCTGGATCTCTGGCGTGCGCCCACCGACAATGACCGGGCCTGGCTGGGGCAGGCGAAAGCCTGGCGTGATCTCGGCCTGGACCGGCTCGAACACCGTACCGCCCGGGTGCAGCCAGGGGATGGCGAACTTGTCGTCGAGACGGTGAGCATGGCCGCTGGACGGGAGGCCGGGATGCGGACCCAGATGATCTGGTCCGCGAGTCCCGAGGGCGACCTCCAGCTGCGCCTCCACCTGAGCCCGGTAGGCCGGTTCGACACCGATCTGGCCGCGCTCATGCACGACTCCAGCCGTGTGAAGCGAGGCACCGTACCTCGCCTGGGCCTACGCATCGGGCTCCCCGGCGGTGACGGAACTCTCGAATGGTACGGACTCGGCCCGGGGGAGAACTATCGCGACAGCCGGATGGCGGCCCGGCTCGGCCGTCACCGGGCCAAGGTGGCGGAACTGCAGACCCCTTACGTCTTTCCCCAGGAGAACGGCAACCGCGGGGCCGTCCGATCCGCGGAGATCTCCTGGCAGACCGGCGAACGATTGCGTATCACCGCACCCTCCGGCATTGACGTGACATTGCGGCCCTGGACCAGCGAAGCGCTGGACGCGGCCCGGCACACCACCGACCTGGTCCCGGACGGCAAGCTCTGGCTCAACCTCGACATCGCCCACTACGGGCTCGGCTCGGCCTCCTGCGGCCCCGACGCATGGCCGGCCCACCGGTTGTACCCCCACACCTGCTCACTCCTGGTCCGCCTCGCCCAGGTGCGGTGACGCGGCTATGAAGTGGAGTGCCGCCAGGCGGAGTTTCCGGCGCTATTGGCAGCTCTACCTGCTGATCGTCGTGCCGCTGGCCTACTTCGTGATCTTCAAGTACATCCCGATGACGAACGCGGTCATCGCGTTCAAGGACTACAGCGTCGTCGACGGGATCTGGGGCAGCGAGTGGGTCGGTCTCAAGCACTTCTCGGCATTCTTCGCCAACCCCGTCTTCTGGAAGCTGGTCGAGAACACCTTCCTGCTGTCGGTGTACTTCCTCCTGGCCGGCTTCCCCATCCCGATCATCCTGGCCCTCGCGCTGAACGAGGTCCGGCTGCGTGCCTTCAAACGCACGGTCCAGCTGGTCACCTATGCGCCCTACTTCATCTCCACCGTGGTCGTCGTCTCCATGGTGATTCTGATCCTGTCGCCACGGATCGGGCTCATGGACAAGGCCTTCGGCTTCTTCGGCGTGGACGCGCCCGACCTCCTGGGTGACGCGGACTACTTCCGCCACATCTACGTCTGGAGCGATATCTGGCAGACGGCGGGCTATTCGGCCGTCGTCTACATGGCCGCGCTGTCGGGCATCGACCCCAGCCTGTACGAGGCGGCCCGAGTCGACGGAGCGACGCGCCTGCAGAAGATCGTCCATGTCGACATCCCGGGCATCATGCCGACGGCGATCATCATCCTGATCCTGGGCGTGGGCAACATCATGGCGGTCGGGTTCGAGAAGGCGTTCCTCCTGCAGAACCCGCTCAATCTCGGCAACTCAGAGATCATCGCCACTTATGTCTACAAGGTCGGCCTGCTGAACGCCGACTTCAGCCAGGCCACCGCGGTGGGACTGTTCAACTCGTTGATCAATCTGGCGCTCCTCATCGGGGTCAACTTCGCCGCCAAGCGTGTTACGGGGAGTGGTCTGTGGTGATCGTCACAATGACGCGGATCGCGAACAAGCAGCGTCTCCGTCCCGGCCGGGTCAGGGACTCAGGTGTCGACCGGCTCTTCATGGCCTGCGTCTACCTGCTGCTCGTCACGTTCCTCGCAGTCGTCCTCCTGCCGTTGATGTACATCGTGGCGAGCTCCTTCAGCAGCCCGAACGCCGTCTCGTCCGGCCGGGTGTGGTTGTGGCCGGTCGATTTCTCGCTCCGGGGCTATGAGGTGGCGCTGGGCAATCCGCAGATCGTGACGGGGTTCGCCAACTCGCTCTTCTACACCGTCGTGGGCACGCTCGTCAGTGTCGTTCTCACGATCGCCATCGCCTATCCGCTCTCCCGCAAGGACTTCTACGGCCGCAACGTCATCACCGCGTTCATCGTCTTCACGATGATCTTCGCGGGCGGGCTCATCCCCACCTACCTCGTCGTACAGAAACTCGGCCTGCTCGACACCCGCTTGGCGCTGATCGTGCCGGGGGCGATCGGCGTCTGGCAGGTCATCATCGCCCGTGCCTACCTGCGCAACAGCATTCCCGACTCGCTCTACGAGGCCGCCGAGATCGACGGTGCGAGCAGCCTGCGCGTGCTCTGGTCGGTGGTGCTGCCGCTGGCCAAGCCCATGATCGCGGTAGTCGCCCTGATGTACGCGATCGGGCAGTGGAACGCGTACTTCGACGCGCTGCTCTACCTCAAGAGCGACGAGCTGTACCCGCTCCAGCTCGTACTCCGCAACCTGATCATCCTCAACACCCAGGCCGGCGGCCAGATGGACGCCGCCATCATGATGCAGCGGCAGCAGCTCGCCGACCTGCTCAAATACTCCCTGATCGTCATCTCCACGGTTCCCGTGCTGCTGATCTACCCGTTCGTCGCCCGCTATTTCACCAAGGGAATCATGATCGGCGCGATCAAGGGCTAGCCCGGCGGCCGTCCTTCACCCCCCGAAAGGCATGACCCATGTCCACCCTGCCCAGAAAGCAAGCGGCCCTGCTGGCCGCACTGTCGCTGGCCGCCCTGCCCATTGCTGCCTGCTCGTCGTCCGGCGAGAAGCCCGCAGCCTCGGCAAGCCAGGGAGGAATGACCGAGCTCACGGTCTTCATTCCGCAAGGCGCCGACCAGAATCTCCAGACCAACGCCTACACCAAGCTGCTCAGCGGCAAATTCAAGATCAATTTCAAGTTCCAGACGACGACCTACGACGCCGCCCCTGCGGCGGAGAAGCGGCAGATCTCGCTGGCCAGCGGCGACTACCCCGACCTCTACCTGCTTGTCCCGTGGGTGGATCAGTTCGCCCGGCCCGAGTTGCTCAAGCTCTCCAAGCAGGGCGTGATCCTGCCGCTCAACGACCTGATCGCCAAGTACGCGCCCAACATCCAGAAGGCGCTGGAGACGACCCCCGCCTACAAGACGATGGCCACCGCGCCCGACGGCAAGATCTACGGCCTGCCGGAGTGGAACGACTGCTTCCACTGCTCCTACCAGGCCAAACTCTGGCTCAACACGGCCTGGCTGAAGAAACTCGGACTGTCCATGCCGAAGACGACCGAGGAGATGCGCACCGTCCTGCGGGCCTTCAAGACCAAGGACCCCAACGGCAACGGCAAGGCCGACGAGATCCCGCTCACGGCCGCCACCGGCGATCCGCTCCTGACCTACTTCATGAACGCCTTCATCTACGACCCGCGCGGGGCCGGCGTCGCCGCCTCGACGCTCGCGTTGAACAACGGCAAGGTCCAGCTCCAGGCCGCGCAGGCCAAATGGCGTGAGGGACTGCGCTACATCGCCTCCCTCTACAAGGAGGGACTCATCGACCCGGGTGCCTTCACCCAGAACGGGGACGCGCTGAAGGCCAAGGGGGACAACGCCGACGCAGTGATCGTCGGGGCCGGGACCATGCTCCACCCGGCGCTCATGGTCACCCTGGGCCAGAAGGACGGGCGGGACAAGGACTACGACGCGGTGCCCCCGGTGACCGGCCCCGAAGGAGTCGGCTACACGTCCTACAGCTCGCCCAGCCTTCCGGGCGCTACGTTCGTCCTGACGAACAAGGCCACCGAGCAGGACCAGATCGCCGCCATCAAGATGCTCGACTACATCTTCACCGACGAGGGGCAAGTGCAAGGCCAGTTCGGCCAGGAGGGCGTCGGCTGGAAGAAACCGGATGGCGGCGACGTGGCCCTCGACAAGAACCTGAAGCCCCTGTACGAAGTGATCCCCGCCAAGCCGGGTGCGGCGCCCTCCAACGCCGGATGGGGAGCGCTCACGCAGTACAACAGCACCAGGGCGTTCCGCGACGCCCAGGTCCAGCCGACCGACACCGACAAACCAGAAGGCTACGAGCGAAGGCTTTTCGACGCCACCAAGCTGTATGAGGGCAAGGTGCCGAAGGACCAGATCTTCCCGTCCTGGAACCTGTGGCTCGGCACCGACGTCACCGCCGAGGCCGCGACGCTGCAGACCAACATCCAGAACTACGTGGGCCAGTCCAACCTGGAGTTCGTGACCGGCAAGAAGAACATCGACAGCGACCAGGACTGGACCGCTTACCTGGACGGTCTCAACGGCCTCGGCCTGCAGCGATACCTGCAGATCCAGCAGCAGGCTTACGACGCTCAGTGAGAAACGACATGGACGAACGACACCGCATCCGGCTGGCCGCTCCCGCCGCCGCGTTCCACGATGCCTTCCTCCTGGGGAACGGCAGCCTGGGCGCGACGGTACACGGGCGGGCCGGGGTCGAGCGCGTCGACCTCAACCTCGACACCGTCTGGTCGGGCGGTCCCGGGAGCCCGGAGAGCGGCCCTCCGGCCGGCGAGCTGCTTCCCGAGCTGCGGCAGGCGATCCGCGAGCGCGACCACCTGCGCGCCGACCAGCTCGCCCGCTCCCTGCAGGGGCCCGGCTACACCCAGTCCTACCAGCCACTCGGGTGGCTGGAATGGGGTTACGCCGCGGACCGTCCCCTTGACGGCTACCTCCGCGAGCTCGACCTGGCCGAGGCGGTCACGACCACGACCTATGGGCCGGTGCGGGTGGAGAGCTTCGTCTCGGCACCCGACGCAGTCCTCGTGATGTCGGCCACGGGTGGGGACGAGGTCGCCGCGCCCGCGTTCCGCTCGGAGCACCCGACCATGGAGATCGAGCAGCGGGAGGAGAAAGGCGTCCACTGGCTCGTGGCCACCGGGCGCGCGCCGGCACACGTGCTGCCGAACTACGTCGATGCGGAGCCGGCCGTCGTCTACGCGACCGAGGAGGGGATGGGGTTCGCCGTGGCCGTGGCGGTGCACCGGACCGGCCCCGGAGAGGTGCGGCTCATCGCCGCCGCGGCGAGCGGTTTCCGCGGCTACGACCAGCGGCCCAGCACCGATCGCCGGTCGATAGCCGCCGAGGCCGAGCAGCGGGTCGCGCGAGCCCTGTCCACCGAGACGTCGAAGCTGCGGGCGCGACATCGCGAGGACCACCGCGGCTACTTCGACCGGGCCGATCTGGACCTCTCGGGATCCGGGTCCGAGGCAGCCGGGGCCGAGCTCTTCTTCCACCTCGGCCGGTACCTGCTGATCTCGAGCTCACGCCCAGGTACCCAGGCGGCCAACCTCCAAGGCATCTGGAACGTCGACGTCCGTCCCGGCTGGAGCTGCAACTACACCACCAACATCAACCTCCAGATGAACTACTGGGCGGCGGAGTCCACCGGGCTCCCCGAACTGCACGAGCCGCTGTTCCGGCTGACGCGCGAGCTCGCCCGGAGCGGAGAGCAGACGGCCCGCCGGTACTACGCGGCCCGCGGCTCGGTCGTGCATCACAACACCGACCTCTGGCGGTTCTCCACGCCGGTGTCCGGCGATCCCCAGTGGGCCAACTGGCCGTCGGGGCTCCTGTGGCTGTCGGCTCACCTCTGGGACCACCTCGACTACGGGGCGGACGACGTGTTCGCCGCGGAGACCGCTCTGCCTGTTTTTCGGGCGGCGGCGCGATTCGCGCTGGACATGCTGGTTCCGGACGGGCGAGGCGAGCTCGTGATGAGCCCCTCCACCTCGCCCGAGCACCACTTCCTCGTCAGCGCCTCGGCTCACGCGGCCGTGTCCGAGGGAACGGCGATGGATCAGGAACTGGTCCGCGAGGTGCTGGCACGATACGTGAGCCTGGCCCGGCGCCACTCCTCTGAGGAGCACGAACAGGTGGAGCGGGCCCGGACCGCGCTCGCCGACCTGCGCGATGTGGCGGTCGGATCGGGTGGCGAGCTGCTCGAGTGGTACGACGAGCGCCCACCGCGCGAGCCGGGCCACCGCCACCTGTCCCACCTGTACGGCCTGTATCCAGGTACCCGCATCACCGAAGCGGCCACACCGGACCACTTCGCGGCCGCTCGCCGGGCACTGCGGCACCGCCTGGAACACGGCAGCGGCTACACCGGATGGAGCCAGGCGTGGATCCTCTGCCTGGCCGCCCGCCTGCGTGACGCGGGGCTCGCCGAGCGGGCGATCTCGATCCTGCTCAACGAGCTGAGCTCGGAATCTCTGCTCGATCTGCACCCGCATGGCGACTGGCCCGGTGGCAACATCTTCCAGATCGACGGCAACCTGGGCGGTGTCGCCGGGATGACCGAGCTGCTCGTGCAGAGCCATGAGGGAGCGATCAGCCTGCTCAAGGCGCTGCCGCCGAGCTGGCACACCGGATCAGCACGAGGCATCCGCTGCCGCGGCGGACATCAGGTCGAGCTCGCCTGGCGGGCGGGGACCTTGGCCCGTGTGGACGTCACGGCCGGCCGGCCCGGACGGATAGTCGTCGAAATACCCGGGGACACCCCGCCCCTGAACGTCGTCGACGAAAACGGCACGCAAGTACCTCTTGCCGAGGTGGGGGGAGCGATCCCCGGTCGGCTCCGCCTGGCGTGGAACGGCCTGCCCGGCCGTCGTTACACGGCCCGCACCTGAGCGGCTGTGGCGTCCCCTCACGCACGTGCTTCGCGTGTCTCCGGCGCCCTTGCCCACTGCGCGCGCCGCATGGGTGCACCGCTGTGGCGGTGCACCCATGCATCAGACGTACGACGCTACGTGGCGAGGGCCCCCGCACGTGCGACTCGGCCGGCCAGGAGTCGAAGCAGTTGCCCTTCTTGGAGGCCGACGGGTAGATGACGATGAAGCCGTAACGGTCGGCGAGGGAGGCGAACTCCGAGCCGGAGTAGAGGCCGGGGCCGGATCCGCCGCCACCGTGCATGGCCAGCGCGCGGCCGCATCGACGTCGGTCGCGGGACCATAGGAGCCGCCCCGCCCGACCCCCTGACGCCGCGGGTGAGCTATCTGGTGTTCCGGCTGGAGCGCTACATCCGGAGCCGCCTGGACGAAGCGCTCACCCGGCACGGCGTCACGACCACCGAGTACATGGCGCTCAGCGAACTGCGGCTGCGTGACGGGCCGTCCTCGGCGGACCTGGCACGCATCGCCTTCGTCACGCCGCAGGCGATGAGCCTCGTCATCCGGACCTCGAACGACGCGGCCTGATCCGCCGGGACCCGCAGCCCGGTGCGGGCCGGGTGCTGCGTGCCCGCCTCACCCGCAAGGGCCTGTCCACCCTGCGCCCCCGCGTCAGCCTGAGCGGCCGGCGAGATGCCGATCGGCACCGGGGCGTGCTTCAGCGGGCTGCGACGCGGTCATGCCGACTGCCTCAACGACATCACGGCCCATGGCGCGAGTTCGACGTCGAGGTCCAGCACACCGCTGTCGGGCACGGTCAGCGTGAACCTGAGGAGCGAGTCGGCGACTCCGCTCAGGTACTCGCTCTCGGCTCGGGACAGGTTGAGGGGGGACCCGAGCCGGTACCAGGCCTCGGCGGCGTTCCCGTGCTCCCAGTCCACGATCTCGACGAGGAACGTCGTGCCGGGCTCCAGCCCGCCGATCGAGTGGTGGATCCTGCGGCTCGGCCCCATCTCGGCCAGCGCGCGTGCCGCCGGGTAGGAGTTCTCCGAGCCGACACCCCTCGTGCCCATGTCCTCGGGATAGTTGAAGAACACCGCCGACACGGCCGACGTCCGGCTGTCACGGGTCACGACCCCGTCGGATGTCGCGAGGAGCAGCCGGTCGCCGAGCCGTTCCAGCATCGTGAAGGCGTGGAACGTGGGCTTGTGAATGCCGCCCTCGTTCACCAGGCCGAACCCGCCGTGGAACGGTCCCATTCCGGCGCCTCCCTCCTCGAACACGTCCGTGAAGGTCCAGTAGGAGATCGAGTCGGCGAGGGTGGCGCACTTCAGATACGACCGCGTGATGGAGGTCGCCGCGAACGGCGTGTCGTGGATGAAGTCGCGGGCCGACGGCGACGTCGACCACTCCGTGATGTGGATCTCCGCATCGGGATACGCGCTGTTGTTCACGAGCTTGCGCAGGAGGGTCAGGTCGTCGAACGTCGCATCGGCGTACCGGGTGATCTGCACGGCCTCGCCGTTGGTGCCGTACGCGAAGTCGGTGGGGTACAGGTGGGTGGAGATGAAGTCGATCGGGAGCTCGCGCTCGGCGCACCAGGCGATGAAGTCCTCGATCCATACCGGGCGCCAGTCGAGCGCGTCCACGTCGGCCGCGGCGGCCGTCTCGTGCATCGCGGAGCGGTCTTCGGCCTCGCCCTTGTAGCGGTCGTCGGGCACGAATACGCTGGTTGCGGGCCCGCCCACCTTCAACGCGGGATCGATCTTCTTGATCGCCGTCACGGTCTGCTCGTAGAGCTCGAAGTACTCGGTTTTCGTGCCGGTCCAGAAGTGGGGAACCAGGTTCGGCTCGTTCCACACCTCGAACCGCCACTCCCGCACCTCGGCGAGGCCGTACCGGTCGATCCAGTGCTCGACCGACCTCGTGACCAGCTCGACCCAGCGCGCCATGTCCTTGGGCGGGCTGCAGTGAGCGCCCCACCAGAACACCGTCTCCGTCTCCGTCGCCAGCTCGCGCGGCATGAAGCCCAGCTCGACGAATGGGCGGACCCCGCAGTCCACAATGAAGTCGAACACCTTGTCCACATAGCTGAATGTGTGCACGGGCGTGGCAAGGGGCGTGTTCGGGCCGAAACCGCTGCCGTAGCTCTCCCGGTACACGAACATGTCGTCGTGAAAGACGCCGTGAAAGCGGACGTACTGGAATCCGCATGCGGCGACGGCCTCGGCGAATTGCTGCCGCCAGTCCGCGCGCAGTGCCTCGTTCGCCCGTCCGGCGCCGATACATCTGCTCCAGACGTGCGGAAGCGCACTCTCGTCGCACAGCCTGCCGTCGATCCGGAATCGGGTCATGGTCTCACTTCTCTTCAGGAAACGTTGGTGAATGGAGCGCTGCTAGCCCTTGACGGCGCCCAGCGACAGGCCCGACTGCCAGTACCGCTGCAGGCTCAGGAACGCGATGATCAACGGGATGATGGTCAGCAGCGCGGACGTGATCACGAGATTCTGGATGAGGGCGCCGTTCCCCGCCGTCGAGCCCAGCTTGTTCCACTGGTTGATTCCGACGGTCAGCGGATACCAGGCGGGATCCTTGAGCATGATCAACGGCAGGAAATAGTTGTTCCAGATCGACACGAACGAGAAGAGCAGGACCGTCACGCTTGCCGGGGCGAGCAGCGGGAGCGCGATCTGGAGAAAGGTCCTGAACTCCCCGGCGCCGTCGATCTTCGCGGCCTCCAGCAGGCCGGTGGGCACGGCTTCGGCCGTGAACACCCACATCAGGTACAACCCGAAGGGGTTGATGAAGGACGGGATGAGAATCGCCCACGGGGTATTGGTCATGCCGACGTGCGCGAACAGCAGGAACTGCGGGATCGCCAGGGCGATGCCGGGGACGGAGATCGATCCCAGCACGACGAAGAGAAACACCCGCTTGCCCCTGAAATCGAGTTTCGCCAGCGCGTACCCGCCGAGGGCGGCCAGGAAGGTCGACACGGTCGCACCCACGACGACGTAGAGAACGGTGTTGAGGAGCCAGCGGGAGAAGATCCCGTCCTGGTAGCTGAAAACCTGCACGATGTTGTCCCACAGGGCGAACTCGCGACCGGGTGCGAGCCCGAACGACGACACGAAGTCGGCCTGCGACTTGGTCGCGTTGATGACCAGCCACACGAGCGGCAGCAGGCAGTACACCATGAACAGAGCTGTCATCACGGTGAGGGTCGTGCTCTTCTTGGGATTCTCCACCGTGTAGAGCCGGCGGCTACTGATCGGGTGCATTCCTCAACCCTCTGATCTGGACGACGTAGGCGACGGTGATCGTGATCGCCGCCATGACGAGCGCGAGTGCGGCCGCATAGCCCTGCTGGGACCCGGTGAACGCCAGGTTGTACGCGTACAGGTTGGGCGTGTAGAAGGTGGTGACGCCGCTGTTGGCCACCATCGAGGGCAGGATCTGCGGTTCGTTGAACATCTGGAAGGTGCCGATGATCGAGAAGATGATCGTGACGACCAGGGATCCGCGAAGTGCCGGCAGCTTGATCGCGCGGACGATCTGGAGCTCGTTCGCCCCGTCGATCGCGGCCGCCTCGTACAACTCGCGCGGGACGGCCTTGAGCGCGGCGTAGAAGATGAGCATGTTGAAGCCGGTGAACGCCCACGTCACCATCAGCCCGATGGAGATGAGCGTGGTACCGGGGGCGAAGGGATCGATGTCCGTGCCCAGAGCGTCGTTGAGGCTGCCGAACAGGCCGTACTTGACGCCCAGCAGGAATCCCCACATGAGAGTCGCCACGATCGCCGGCACCGCGTAGGGGAGGAAGATCGTCACCCGCATGAACCTGGTGCCGTGCACCCGCATGGAGTCCAGCGCCAGCGCCAGCGCCATGGCGAAGAGCAGCATGATCGGCACCTGGACGAGCGTGAACCGGAAGACGCGTCCCACCCCGTCCCAGAACTGGGGATCCTGGAACAGCTTGCCGTAGTTGGCGAATCCGACGAACGTGTTGCCCCCGACGAGCTTGTCCTGGAAGAGGCTGAGGTAGGCGGCGTACAGGATGGGCACGATGAACACCAGGGCGAACAGCGCCCCGAAAGGTGCTATGAACGCCAGCCCGATCTGTGACTTGCGGCGCTTGCGAGTCGGCGCCGAACGCTGTGCGGCATCCGGCGACGCCATGGCCGAAGCGGTGACGTCGACCCGACGTGCCAGGCCCATGTCCGTGTTCCTTCCGATTCGTTGAGGCGGCCGAGGGCTCGCTAGTCCACCTGGAAGCCCTGCTCGTTGCCGTACTGGATGCAGCGCTGCTTCCACTGCTCGAGGATCTCGGCGAGCGAGCCCTTGCCCGTGGTGTAGAACGGCGATGCGAGGTCGCCGTAGACCGAGCGTGCCCACTCGAAGAACGGCGGGTACTGCCAGCCGCTCCCGACGATCTCCGAGGCCTCGGCCAGCACCGCGCCGACCTTCTGGTCGCCGAAGTACTGGTTGGCCTTGCTCTGGAACGCCTCGCTGTCCAGGACCGAGGTGTTCGGCACGAAGGCACCCGCGTCGACGCGGGACGACAGACCACCGCCGTGCGTGAAGTACTCGAGGAACTTGAAAGCGGCGTCCTGGTGCTCGGCCGCGGCCGGGATGCCGAAGGAGCTTCCGCCGTTCGCCGCTCCGACCTTGTCTCCCTGCTTCCACTGGGGCATCAAGGCGACTCTGAAGTCACCGGCGGCCTTCGGCGCGCGCTCCGGCAGCGTGGAGGTCAGCCAGCCGCCCATGGTCTGGGTGGCGAGGCTTCCGTCGTTGAGCGTCCGGTTCCAGTCGTCGGACCATCCTGTGATCTTGGTGTTGATCAGGCCCTCGTCGAGCATCTTCTGCCAGAAGGCCACGGCCCTGGTCGTGCCCTCGTCGGTGAAGTCGATGTGCACCTTGTTGCCGTCCACCTTGAACGGGCGGCCACCGGCCTGCCAGATGAGCGAGAGCAGGAAGAAGATGTCTCCCGTGTCCTGGGCGATGTAGTGGTCGCCGCCGAGCGCCCGGACCTTCTTGGCGGCCTCGTGGTACTCGTCCCACGTCGCCGGGGCCTTGTCGACGCCGGCCTTCTTGAGGGTGGCCGTGTTGTAGAACAGCGCCGAAGGACCGTAGTCGGACGGCAGCGCGTAGACCTTGCCGTTGACCGTCACGTCGCTCCACGCGCCTGGGACGTAGTCCTTCTTGAAGTTCTCGACGCCGTACTTGCCGAGATCGGCGAGCTTGCCGGGAATGGCGAAGTAGGGCACGGCGAAGTACTCGAACATCACGACGTCAGGTACACCGGAACCGGCCTGGATGGCGTTGTCGAGCGCCTTGTACTCGTCCTGGGAGGAGCCCGCGTTGACGACCTCGACCTTGATGTTCGGGTTCGCGGCCTGGAAGCCCGGGACAGCTCCCGCGACGGTGCCGTCCCAGCTCCAGACCGTGAGCTTCACCTGTTGGTCACCGCCGCTGCCGGTCGAGCTTCCGCCGCCGGAGCCGCCCGAGCAAGCGGTCAGCGCGAACATCGGCACGAGTACCGCGGAAAGGACCCTTGCCTTCTGGGAGAGCCGCATCGAGCCTCTCCTCTCGTCCTGGGGGATGGGTTCGAAATTATTTCGCAACTTGTTCGGTGCTGCCAGGACACTAGGTGGCGTGTCTGTCCCGTGTCAACGGGAGGAGCAGCGAGGATGTCGGGCGGCAATGAGGGGAAGGGTTCGTGGTAGATTCGAAATAGTTTCGAAGCCCGGAAGGAGCCCTGATGTCACGGCGAGGTCGTTCGGAGCGAGCTACCTTGGCGGACGTCGCCCGACTGGCCGGCGTCTCGCCGGCGACCGCCTCGAAGGTCCTCAACGGGCGGAGCGATGTGGGCGCGAGTACGCGTGAGCATGTCCTCGGGGTCATGGCCGAGATCGGCTACATGCCGACGGCGGTGCGACATGAGCGAACCCGCGACCGGACCCTCGTCACTGTGCTCGACATCGTGGAATCCCGTTATGCCGGAACGGTGCTCCAAGGGGTCCTCGTGGCCGCGACCTCCGCGCAGGCGGAGCTTCTCCTTCGCCTGCCGCCGGACGAGCCGATCAGCGCGAGCCGTGTGGCGGCCCGTGCCTGGATGGAGGAGCAGAAGGCGTCCGGTGTCGTCGGTGTCATCGCGCTCGCCGTGGCCGTGCCGGACTCGGTGCTCTTCGCCGCGGAGGAGCTCGAGGTGCCTGTCGTGTCGATCGACCCGATCGATACGACTGAATCGCGTCTCGTGAGCATCGGCTCGACCAACTGGGCGGGTGGTCGCTCGGCGACCGAGCACGTCATCAAGCTCGGCCACCGCAGGATCGCCTGGATCGGCGGCCCGCTGGGCTCTGCCCCCTCGCTGGAACGCTTCCACGGGTACCAGGCCGCGCTCGACTCGGCCGGCGTCGCGCCGGATCGTGCACTGATCCGCCACGAGGCGTTCTCCGTCGAGGCGGGACTGCGGCACGGCCATGACCTGCTCGCGCAGGACGAGCGGCCGACCGCGATCGTCGCGGGCAACGACGAGATCGCCGTCGGGGTCCTCGCCGCGGCCAAGGAGCTTCACATCAACGTGCCGGGAGAGCTGTCGGTCACCGGGTTCGACGACACGCCGCAGACCCAGTGGACCACGCCCCGGCTCACGTCCGTCCGGCAGCCTCTCGTCGGCATGGGCCGGATGGCGGTCGAAACCGTCCTCGGCATGGCGGACGGCGTCCAGCCCGCCTCCCGGCACCTCCAGCTGGCGACGACCCTCAGCGTCCGCGACTCGACGAGCCCCGTCCCTTCGTCCTGATCCGCCGTCAGGACAAAATATGAAACTTTCATGGCCTGCCGTCCCTCGCAGGAGGACCTGACGAAAGTTTCGGTGCGCATCATGGGTGGCTGAGCCCCTGTAGCGCCGGATCAGGCAGCCGAATGTGTCTGAAACTTTTCAGATCCACCTTGACATGTTTCGGAAGCATTTCCACACTGAGTCACCAAGCGACGCCTTGATGGCGTGTCCCCGCGTGTTCCCGTTTCCGTATCTCAGACATGGAGGCTCAGGCATGGGCGCAAACGCCATACCCTCGTCTGAAACCAGGCGGCCCTTGAACGGCTTACGCTGGTCCCTGATCGTCGGTGCTCTCGGCGTGCTCGCCGTGATCATGGCGCTGATGGCGCCGCTCCGCGCCGATGCCGCGGCGAGTACGCTCGGCGCGGCCGCCGCGCAGAGCGGGCGGTACTTCGGCGCCGCCATCGCCGCGGGCAGGCTCGGCGACTCGCAGTACACCACGATCGCCGGCCGCGAGTTCAACATGGTGACGGCCGAGAACGAGATGAAGATCGACGCCACCGAGCCGAACCGGGGCCAGTTCAACTTCACCAACGGCGACCGCGTCTACAACTGGGCCGTGCAGAACGGCAAGCGGGTGCGCGGCCACACCCTGGCCTGGCACTCCCAGCAGCCCGGCTGGATGCAGTCGCTGTCCGGCGGCACGCTGCGCCAGGCCATGATCGACCACATCAACGGCGTCATGGCCCACTACAAGGGCAAGATCTACGCCTGGGACGTGGTCAACGAGGCCTTCGCCGATGGCAACTCCGGCGGCCGGCGCGACTCCAACCTGCAGCGCACCGGCAACGACTGGATCGAGGTCGCCTTCCGCACCGCGCGCGCCGCCGACCCGGCCGCCAAGCTCTGCTACAACGACTACAACATCGACAACTGGACCTGGGCCAAGACGCAGGGCGTCTACAACATGGTCCGCGACTTCAAGCAGCGCGGCGTGCCGATCGACTGCGTGGGCCTGCAGTCGCACTTCAACGGCAACAGCCCGTACAACAGCAACTACCGCACCACCATCTCCAGCTTCGCCGCCCTCGGGGTGGACGTGCAGATCACCGAGCTGGACATCCAGGGCGGCTCTCCGCAGACCTACGCCGCCGTGACCAATGACTGCCTGGCGGTGGCCCGCTGCGCCGGCATCACGGTGTGGGGGGTGCGCGACCAGGACTCCTGGCTCGGCGCCAACGCCAGCCCGCTGCTGTTCAACGGCAGCAACAAGAAGCCCGCCTACGACGCGGTCCTCAACGCCCTGAACGCCGCCAACCCCGGCCCCACGCCCACGGTGACCCCGACGCCGCCCGGCGACAATGGCCAGATCAAGGGGGTGGCCTCCGGTCGCTGCCTGGACGTGCCCAGCGCCGGCACCACGGATGGCACCCAGGTGCAGTTGTGGGACTGCAACGGCCAGTCCAACCAGCAGTGGAGCTCGACCTCCGCGGGTGAGATCAAGGTGTACGGCAACAAGTGCCTGGACGCCGCCGGCACCGGGAACGGCACGAAGGTGCAGATCTACAGCTGCTGGGGCGGCGACAACCAGAAGTGGCGCGTCAACTCCGACGGGAGCATCGTCGGCGTGCAGTCGGGACGCTGCTTGGACGCCGTTGGCACAGGCACCGCCAATGGCACGCAGATCCAGCTGTACGACTGCTCAGGCGGCGGCAACCAGAAGTGGACCTGGAGCGGGCGTTCCTGAAACCGCGCGTCGGTAGGCCCATGGCTTCGCCGCAACCGGTGGCCGGTTGCGGCGAAGCGCGCGCGAGGGTCTGCGAGCGTCGTCGGGCTCACACGCCCGTGATGGTCCATTGGTTGTTGGTGCTGTTGTTCGGCGTCCACATGGCGACGGTGGAGCCGGCTGTGCTGTTGCCCATGCCGTCGAGGGCCGTGCCGGTGCCGCGGTTGATGATCTGGTAGCGGCCGTTGCCCGTGCTGTTGAGGCGCCACTGCTGGTTGTTGCCGCCGCCCCACGCCGCCTGCCTGGCGTTGGCTCCGTTGGCGGTGTTGCCCCAGCTGTCGACGACCATGCCGTTGGTACGGTTGACGATGCGGTACCACCCGCCGCCCAGGTCCACGAGCTGCCACTGCAGGTTGGTGCTGCCGTCCCAGTTCCACTGCTTGAGGTTCGCCCCGGAGGCGACGTTCCCGCCGCTGTCCAGCGCCAGGCCGGTGGTCGCGTTCGTGATCCGCACGTAGGTCGCCGGCGGGGGGCCGCCGGACCCGGTCATGCGGTACGTACGACCGGCCTGGCCGGTCAGCCCGATGACGTCGTTCTCGGGTTTGGCGACGCTGACGGTGTCGCCGGTCGTGGTGTCGACCACCTGGTAGGTCCCGGCGAAGATCCGGCTGCGTACGTTGACCGTCCCGTCACGGTCGAACCTGATGAGGATCTCGGTGGCCCCGCCGGAGCTCCACGTCGCGTCCACGGTGTAGCCGCCGCGCCCTCGAAGACCCTGCGCCTTCCCGCTCGGCCAGGCCGCCGGGAGCGCCGGCAGCACGTGAAGCTCGCCGTTGTGGCTCTGCAGCAGCATCTCGGCGATGCCGGACGTCGCGCCGAAGTTGCCGTCGATCTGGAACGGCGGGTGCAGGTCGAACATGTTGGGCGCGAGCCGGGCCGTCGTCACGAGGGCGCGGATCAGGTCGTGGGCCCGCGTGCCCTCCTCCATCCGCGCCCAGTAGTTGATCTTCCATGCCAGCGACCAGCCCGTACCGTCGTCACCGCGCAGTTCGAGGGTCCGCCGCGCGGCGGTGTACAGCGCGGGGGTGCCGCGCTTGGTGATCTGGTTGCTGGGGTGCAGGCCGTAGAGGTGGGAGATGTGCCGGTGGTTCTGCTCGGTCTCGACCCAGTCGTACAGCCACTCCTGGATGTTGCCGCGTGAGCCGGTCTTCATCGGCGGGAGCCGGTCCCGGGCGGCCAGGACCTGCGCCCGGAAGCTCGCGTCCGTGCCCAGGAGCTCGCTCGCCTTGGCGCAGCCGTTGAACAGGTCTCGCAGGATCTGGTTGTCCATCGTCGGTCCGGCGCAGATGCTGACGCCCGAGTGGTGGGGAAGTTCCGGCGAGTTCGACGGGTTCGTGACCAGATATTTGAGGTTCGGTTCTTCCACGAGGGTCTCCAGGAAGAACTGCGCGGCCCCCTTCATGGCCGGGTAGTACTGCCGGAGGAAGTCGAGGTCGCCGGTGAAGAGGTAGTGGTCCCAGATCATGGTGGCCAGCCATGCGCCGCCGGTCTGCCACATGCCCCAGGTCGCGCCGTCGACGACCGAGCTGCCCCGCCACCCGTCGGTGTTGTGGTGGGTCACCCAGCCGCCGGCGTTGTACTGCACCCGGGCCGTGCGGGCGCCGCTGACCGTGAGGTCATTGATCATCCTGAACACCGGCTCGTAGCACTCCGACAGGTTGGTCGTGTCGGCCGGCCAGTAGTTCATGGGCAGGTTGGCGTTGAGGGTGTACTTCGAGTCCCAGGACGGGGTCAGCGAGTCGTTCCAGATGCCCTGCAGGTTGGCGGGCTGGGTGCCCGGCCGCGAGGAGGAGATCAGCAGGTAACGGCCGTACTGGAACAGCAGCGCCGAGAACTGCGGGTCGTTGCCGCTCGCGTGCTGCGCGATCCGTACGTCGGTCGGCTGGTCGGCCGCCGAGGTGCGGCCGAGGTCGAGCGTCGTGCGCCCGAACAGCCGCTGGTAATCGGCGACGTGTCGACCGCGCAGGTCGTCGTAGGTCCTGCCGGCGGCGGCGTCGAGATGGCGCCGGGCGATGCCCTGATAGTCGCCGCTGACGTCCTTGTAGCTCACGTAGCCGGAGCCGATGGAGATCAGCACCGTCACGCTGTTGGCGGACCTCACCTGCAGGGTGCCGCCGGAGCTGCTGACACTGCCGCCTTCGGCGACGGCCCGGGCCAGCGCCAGGAACTTGACCTTGCCGGCCAGGCCCCTCTGGTCGCCGGAGATGCCGTCGAGCGCCACCGTCGTGCCGTCCGGGCTGGAGCGCGTCGTCCGCTGCGGGCTGCCGAACGTCGCGGAGAACGTGATCGAACCGGGCTTGTCGGCGGTCAGGCGGACGGCGATCACCTGATCCGGCGCGCTCGCGAGCACCTCGCGCCGGTACCGTACGCCGTTCTGCAGGTACGTCACCGTCGTGGTCGCCGTGGTCAGGTCCAGGAAACGGTTGTACTCCGAAACCCCGGCGGCGCTGCCGAAGGTCAGTCGCAGATCGCCCACGGGCTGGTAGGCCAGCTGAGCCGAGGGGTTGCCCAGCATGTTCTGGTCGACCAGGGTCTGGGCCTGGCTCCACTGGTTCTGGAAGACCAGCTGCCGGATCTGCCCCAGCGCCGCCGCGCCCTTCGTGTTGCTCTGGTCGTACGGCCCGCCGGCCCAGATAGTGTCCTCGTTGAGCTGCAGCCGCTCGGTGTCGACGTTGCCGAACACCATGGCGCCCAGGCGGCCGTTTCCGATCGGAAGCGCGCGCAGCCACTCCGTGCCGGCGCTTTCGTCGTACCACAAGGCCAGATCGTTCGCGGCTCTCACCTCCGCAGGCGCCATCGACGCGGCCCGGGCCGCGGCCGTCCATGGTAAGGGCAACAGCGCGGCTCCGGCTCCAGTCGCGCCGAATCTCAGCACTTGTCTTCGCGATAAATCAGCCATTTCGGTTCTCCAAGCCCCTGGGGATTTCGCGGGCGGTCGGCCTCCGTCGGGTACGAGCACGAGCCCCGCACCCTGCGTGCTCATGGCCATCGCCGGGGCGATGACTCGTCCCGGCGATGGCGCATGGTCAGCTGTCACGGGCTGTCAGGCGCGGGCCCACTTCTGGTTGGTGGCGCCGGTGCAGGTCCAGATCTGCACCTTGGTGCCGTTGGCGGTGCCGTACCCGGATACGTCCAGGCACTTGTTCGCCCCCACCGCCGTGATCGTGCCGTCGGCGTTGAGGCGCCACTTCTGGTTGTTCTGGCCGTTGCAGTCCCAGATGATCACGGCGGTGCCGTCCGCCGTCCCGGCCCCGTTCACGTCCAGGCACTTGCCGCCGTAGACCCGCAGCTCACCGGAGCTGGTGGAGGCCCACTGCTGGTTGGCCTGGCCGTTGCAGTCCCAGATCTGCGTCTGCGCGCCGTTGGCCTGCGAGGCTCCGCTGACGTCCAGGCACCGCCCCGACCCCGCGCCCTTGAGCGCGCCCGCCGCCGGCGGATCGACCGTGGGGGTCGGCGTCGGGTTCGGGTCGCCGCCTCCGAACTGCGTGAAGAAGTTCCACACCACTGGCCTGGTCCAGGACTTCTCGCCGGGCTCGAGGTCGCCGGGCTTCCCGTCCACGGGACCGGGGGTGTGGCCGGCGTCGAACGCCGCCCATGCGACCGGATACCCCGCCCGGCACCCCGAGTAGTTGGTGACGACGTGCGTCAGGCTGCCCTGCGCCGGCTCCGGCGGGTTCTGGGGGGTGCAGCCGTTGTTCCTGACGAACCTGTCACGCAGCGACCGGCCCGTGGAGATGTTGAGCACCGGATCCCTGAGGCCGTGCAGCCCGATGTACGCGATGGGCTCGTTGCCGCCGCTGCACCCGCTGAGCTGCCCGCCGGAGTAGACCGCCACCGCGCGGAAGACCGTCGCCCGGACGCACGCGAGCGCGTAGCTCATGCCGCCGCCGTAGCTGAAGCCCATGGCGAAGCGCTGGGAGGTGTCCACACAGAGGTCCGCCTCGATCCGGCGGATCATGTCGTCGACGAAGGTGACGTCCTCACCGCCCGAGTTGGCCCAGCCGTTGTTGAAGCCCTGAGGCGCGACGAAGATGGCGGTGTTGTTCGACAATGCCCTGAGCCCGTAGTAGGACCAGGGGTACCCGCTGGTCCCGCCCCCGTCGACATCGTTGGCGGTGCCGCCATTCCAGTGGAATCCGAAGATCAACCGGTAGGGCGTGTTGTTGTTGTAATTGTCCGGGATTCTCAGAATGTAGCTGCGATTTTTCCCGCTGGTCGTAATCGACTGCGTACCGCTTCTCAGCGTCGGGGTCTTGCCGCATCCCGCGGTGCCCGCGAGGGCGCTCCGTTGTGCGAAGGACGGGGGCGCGCTGTCGCCCAGCGCCGTATGCACCGTGGCCAGGACGATGAGCAGTACAGCGGACGCGATAGCGGTGAAGAGGTACCTGAGCCTCGACATCACGCAAATTCCTTTGCCGTTCTTGGGGTGAAAAACGCAAAAGGGAAGCCACTTCCACCACCTTTTCCGGGGGTGCGGGCGTTGGAAGTGTTAGCGCTCACTCAACGCCGCAGTAATGGGATCTCCTTTCTTCCTGGCGGCTGGAGGCGATGGTGCAGCGGAGCAAATATGACCGTGACAAGACCTGTCAAGGCTCGGCCTTCTCGACGTTGTGGGCCTGTGCCTGAGACGACCCCGTCGCTCCGGCGTCTGACCAGGAGAAGCGGCCGTGGCCGCCACTGACGTGCCGCGATGAAACTTTCACAGCCCTCGATCGAATCGGTTCCGAGGACGCGAACGGGCGCTAGCGCCGCAGCCGCACGGGGTCGGCCGGTCCGCTGCGGCGGACGATCCAGGCCTCGGTGATGTGATTGAACATCGCCTCGGCGGCGCCCCCGGGATCGTGGGCGGCGATGCGTTCGTAGATGCGGCGGTGGCCGAGGTTCGACGCCACGCAAAGCGCCCGCTCGGTCCGGCCCAGGTATCGGGCGGTGTTGATGACCTGGCTTTCCAGCGCCCGTACGACGCCCCGGGCGATGCGGTTTTCCGACGCCTGCATGATCGTGTCGTGGAAGGCGCGGTCGCTTTCGGCGTACGTGACCGGGTCGTCCACGAGCTCGTCCATCCGATCCACCAATGCCCGCATCTGCTCCACGGTGTCCGGCCCGGCCAGGCGGGCGGCGACGTTGGCCATGTCGGACTCCAGCACGCGCCGCGTGACGACGAGGTCGTCGAGGATCGCCAGGCCCTCTTCCTCGGCGATGGTCGCGGCGAGGACGAGCTCGTCGAGCATGTCCCACATCGCCGGCGGGGTCACCATGGTGCCGGAGCCCTGACGGACCCGTACCAGTCCCTTCTCCTGCAGGAGTTTCACCGCTTCCCGGACGACGGTGCGGCTCACGGAGAAGGCCTCGCACAGCGCGGGTTCGGGGGGCAGCGATGTCCCCGGCGGGTGCACGCCGCGAACGATGCGCTCCACCAGCTCGGCTGTCACCGCTCTGGCGAGACTGGCAGGACGTCGTACCCAGGCCGGTGGCGCCGGGACGCTGCCAGGCGTTTCCTGCGATGTCGTCATAGACCCCTCCTGGCGCGCCACCGCGTCAGTATACGTGAGCCCTATTGACGTTATACGTCATACGAATTATGTTTGCGCCTGGTCCAGCGGTCCTCTCGGAAAGCGGGCAGGAATGAAGCAGCGAGCATTGTGGTCGGCCTTGATGGTCGCCGCACTGGTCCTGGCCGGTTGCGGGAGCGCGGCCCGGACCCAGTCACCCTCCGGAAACTCGACGCAGAAGCAGCAGAAGATCGTGGTCTGGGACTGGAAGTCCGGTGAACCGGCCGCCGCCGCCTACATCGAGAAGGCCAAGGCCGACTTCGCCAAGCGGCATCCGGGAGTCACCGTCGAGTTCGTCTCCCAGCCGTTCGACCAGTACTACACCCTGCTCGGCACGGCCATCCAGTCCAGCAAGGGGCCCGACGTCATGCTCTTCAACGGGGGAGGGCAGATCCGCGACCGGGTTACCGCACTCCTTCCGCTGGACCAGTACGTGGCCGAGGACAAGAGCCGGCTGGCGGGCTGGGACGCGTTCAGCAAGGACGGCAAGACCTACGCCGCACCGGTGACCCTGCAGGGACACCCGATCTACTACAACAAGACGCTCTACGAGAAGGCCGGTCTCGACCCGGCGAACCCGCCCAAGACCTGGAACGAGTTCGTCAGCGGCTGCGCCGCCATCAAGAAGGCGACCGGGGCCACCTGCTTCGCGCTCGGCAACAAGGAAGGCGCCGGAATCCAGTTCTTCCTGTCGGGCCTCGGATCCGGCATCCTGACGCCTCAGGAGTACGACGACTGGATCGCCGGGAAGCGTGACTGGACCTCTCCGCACGTGAGGCGGATCTTCGAGCTGTGGAAGGACGCCGGCGACAAGGGGCTGAACAACGACGGCGCCAACTCCACCGCGATGTTCACCGACATCTTCAGAGTCTTCGAGACCGGTAAGGCCGCGCACATCATCGGGCTGATGTCGGACATCGGGCACTGGAAGGATTTCGGCGAGTTCCTGCCGCCCGACAAGATCGGCGTCATGCCGGCCCCCGTCGTCACCGGCGGAGCCACTCCGAGCCTTCCGTACGACGGCGGCATCGGCTACGCGGTGGCCAAGTGGACGAAGGACCCCGCGCTGGCCGCCGATCTGGTGCGATCCCTGACCTCGACCGACGCCTTGACGGCGTTCTACTCCAAGGCCGGCGCGATCGCGTCCGACACGACGATCGACTTCTCGCAGGCCGGCCCGGCCGTCGCCACGATCGCGTCCGAGATCAAGACCGGCAAGCCCGCCCTGCACGTGGCGCTGTCCTCCAAGACCCTGGACCTGATGGGAAGACTGTCGCAGCAGCTCCTGAGCGGGTCGACCACCGTGGACAAGGCTGTGGAGCAGCTGGCCGCCTCCGACCGGGCGGGCTGACCGCGTGCCGATCGGAAGTCCGTCCCCGTTGGTCCGCCCGGCCGGCTCCGTGCCGGCCGGCGGAGGGACCGTCAGGCACCGGGGACGCCGCCGGGACACCCGTAGGGGGCGCGCGGAGCGCCTCGCGCCCTACGTCCTGGTGGCCCCGGCCGTACTGATCATCGTGGTGCTGCGGCTGTGGCCGCTGGTCCTGGGGGTCAACTTCTCCTTCACGGGTGACGGCGAGCTCAACGGAACGCCCGTCGGCCTGGGCAACTACCTGGAGCTGGCCGGCGACCCGTTGTTCCGCACCTCGCTGCGCAACGTCGGGCTGCTGGTGCTGCTGCTTCCCGTGGCGGTGGCGATTCCGGGGCTGCTCGCGACCTTCATCTATCTGCGCGTGCCCGGTCACCGGGTCTACCGCAGCGTCTATTTCTTCCCGGCCGTGCTCTCGCCGGTGATCGTCGGTGCGATCTTCAACCTCATGCTCGGGTTCGACGGCCCGTTGAACGCCGTCCTCGGGGCGGTCGGCGTCGGCCCGGTCGACTGGCTCGGCGATCCGGGCGTCGCCATGTTCACGGTTGTCGGCGTGCACGTATGGGCGACGTTCGGGATGGCCCTGGTGGTGTTCCTCGCCGGATTCAGCACCCTGGACGCCTCGCTGCTGGACGCCGCCCGTGTGGACGGCGCGTCGCTCCGCCAGATCATCTGGCACGTGATCATCCCGAGCCTGACGCGCACCATTCAGTTCGTCTTCGTGACCACGATGATCGGGATGCTGACATCCATGTTCGGCCTGCTCTTCGTCATGACCAGCGGAGGCCCGGAGGGATCGACCTACCTGCCGGAGTACTACATCTGGCACCAGCAGGGACAGATGAACCGGCCTGCGCTCGCCTCGGCCGCCTCGACGGTTCTCTTCGTCGTCATGCTCGTGGTGGGGCTCCTGCAGATCACTCTGCTCCGCCGCACGGGGAGGCAGGACTGATGCCCGGCAGGCGCCTGGCCAGGTGGGTGGCCGCTGTCCCCATGGCCGTGCTCGCGCTGGCGACGATCTATCCTCTCGTGTTCACCGCCAACGTCGCGATGAAGACCCGCCGCGACTACGTCCTCGACCGGTTCTCCCCGGCGGGTTCCCTGCGCTGGGACAACATCGCCGAGGCGTGGGCCGGCGCCGGAATGGCGCGGTTCTTCGTCAACTCGTTCGTCGTCGTGGCATTCGCCGTGGCCCTGCTGCTGCTGTTCGGGTCGATGGCGGGCTTCGCGCTGAGTCAGCTGCGGTTTCGCGGTTCTTCGGTGATCTTCCTGGGCTGTCTCGCGGGGCTGTTCGTCCCGTTCCAGGTGATCATGGTGCCGCTCACCAGGGTCATGGCCGACAGCGGGCTCATCGACACCTATCCGGGACTGATCCTGGCTTACGTCGCGCAGTTCCTCCCGTTCACCGTCTTCCTGATGACGAGCCACTACAGGACCATTCCGGCGGAGATCGTCGACGCGGCCAGGATCGACGGGAACACGGTGTACGGCGTGTACCGGCGGATCATGCTCCCGCTGGGCGTTCCGGCGCTGCTGTCGGTCGGCATTCTCGACGCCCTGTTCTGCTGGAACGACGTGCTCATCTCCCTGCTCATGATGCCGTCGCCCGAGCATCGCACCCTCATGATCGGGGTCAACGCGCTGCGCGGACAGTATTCCGACGACATCCCCACCTTCGCCTCGGGGGTCCTGATCGCGGCGATACCCGTGGTGATGATCTATCTGTTCCTCCAGCGCCAGATCGCCGACGGCGTCACCGCCGGTTCCACGAAAGGCTGACATGCGGATCACGGGGTATCGGACCACGACGACGGTCCAGGAATGGGGCCGTCCCGTCGGTGACGCCAACGGCGTCTTCGCCGACGGAGTGGTATCGGTGCCGCTCGTCATGGTGGACACCGACGAGGGGATCACCGGCATCGGGCTCGGGCCGCACGTGGAGATCGAGGCCGTCTTCGCCGCGATCGAGGGCGAGGATCCGCGCGGGGTGACGGCGCTCTACGACCGCATGCTGCGGCAGACCTTCAAGGCGGGCCACGCCGGCGCCGTGTTCGGCACGATCGGCGCACTCGACACCGCCCTGTGGGACATCAAGGCACAGTTGGCCGGTGAACCGCTCTGGCGGTTGCTGGGTGGACGCGACCGGCGGGTGCCCGCCTACGCCTCAGGCCTCGACATCGGCCTGACCGACGACGAACTCGTCTCCGTCTACCAGGTCTACGCCGAGCACGGTCTGCGTGCGGCCAAGATCAAGGGTGGCCTCGACATCGAACGCGACCGGCACCGCCTGACGCTGGTACGGGACGTCCTGACCGAGGCCGGGCACGGATCGCGGCCGGGCCTGATGCTCGACGTGAACGAGGCCTGGACCCGCAAGCAGGCGGTCCGGCACGTCTGCGAGCTCGAACGCACGCTGGATCTCACGTGGATCGAAGAGCCGGTCCGGCGGTGGGACGCCGAAGGCCTGGCCGTGGTCGGCCGCGGGATCCGCGCCTCCGTCGCCACGGGGGAGAACCTCACCGGGCTCGAGCAGTTCCGTCCGCTGCTGGCCGCGGGGGCCGTCGACATCGTCCAGACGGCCGCGGTCTGGGGGGTGTCCCACTTCCTCCGGGTGTCCACTCTGGCGCACGCTCATGAGCTGCCGGTCAGCCCGATCGGGACCACGCCGGTCGCGCTGCTGCACGCCGCGACGTCGGTGCCGAACCATCTGGCCAGCGAGTTGCAGGACCTGCACCCGCCACTCGGACTGTCACTCGACCTGTACGTCGAGGACGGCGCGTTCATCCTCGGAGACGCGCCCGGTCTGGGCATCACGATCGACGAGCACGCGATCAACGCGTGCACCCGCAAGCCGAACGCCAGGGCCGCCGAGGGCCCCAACATCCGCCCGGAACCCGCCGGACGACGGCTGCTGGCGGTCAACGGCGGCTTCCATCAGGTCTAGCACCCTGGCCGACGTCGGCGCGGCTCCGGGTGGCTGAACTCGCGCGACACCTACCCCGAAGGCACGGGCGCGGGCTCGGGCTCGAAAGCCCGGATGCCGGCCACCGCCTCCCCTCACTGGGCGGAGTGGGTGGCCGGCGTTCGATTTGCCGAGGGTCTTGCCCCGGGACCGGGTCAGCGGTAGCCGGCGGTGATGATGTTGGCCTGGACGGCGTTCTCGGTGGCGTCGGTGGGATAGCCGGCGACCATGGCTCCTTCGTAGAAGGTTCCGGCGCTGAGGTTGGCGCCGCCGTCAGGCTTGCAGCAGTCGCCACCGCTGCCCAGGATGATGGCCCCCTGCTTCTTCATCGGGCTGTAGCCGTTGGGGAGTGGCCCGTCGTACAGGGTGTACAGGCTGCCGGACTGCGCGTTGCTGCCCTTGATGGCGAATCGGCTGGTGCCGTTGTTCTTCAGCGTGGCGGTGACGAACTTGTGGGGGAAGGCCCGCTGGTTGGGGTTCCAGGACTGGCTGCCGCCGGGGTAGAGCCCCCATTCGAGGTCGGCCTGGACCCAGGGGCCGCTTCCCTGGCAGCCGCCGAACCAGCACTGGGTGCTGAAGTTGATGGCGTCCATGGCGCCGGCGGCGTCGGCCTTCCTGGTCGTCTCGCTGTTGCCGTAGTCGAAGCAGCAGCCGCCGTTGACGTGGGTGCCGCTGGTGACCATGTACATGCCCTCGGGTGCGCTGCCGGTGGGCACGCCGGTCAGGTGGCCGTCCCGCCAGTAGCTGTTGCCGGGGTTGATGTAGAGCGAGTACGCCTTGCCGCCGCCGACGGTGAGCGACTCGGTGGTCGCGATCGCGGGCCTGCTCTGAGGGGAGCCGGGGACCACGCTGGATCCCTGGTACCACAGGTCGTTGCCCCGCCCGGACTGGTCGTACACGACGGTCATGACGCACGTGGTGCCGGTGCAGAACGAGTCCTGGGCCGCGGCGTCGGCGACACCGCCCGCGGTCAGCACGGCGATGTTCCTCGTCGTGTTGTCGGAGGAGCGCCTGACCTGGTACAGGTTGCCGTTGTACGAGCCGTAGAGCGCCCGTGTCGTGCTGTGCGCGGCCACGCACGGCGTGCCGCCGGAGGCGTAGATGTCGCACGGGCGCGCGCCGGGCGGCGGCGGGGTGGGCGTCGGAGTGGGCTCGGCTCCGGTGGTCCATTTCTGGTTGGTGCCGCCATGGCAGGTCCAGATGTGCACCTTGGTGCCGTTGGCGGTGCCGTACCCGGAGACGTCCAGGCACTTGTTCGCGCCGACCGCGGTGATGGTGCCGTCGGCGTTGAGGCGCCATTTCTGGTTGTTCTGACCGTTGCAGTCCCAGATGATCACGTTGGTCCCGTCGGCGGTGCCGGCGCCGTAAACGTCCAGGCACTTGGTGCCGTACACCCGCAGCTCACCCGCGGCGGTCGACGCCCACTGCTGGCCGGGCTGGCTGTTGCAGTCCCAGATCTGCACCTGCGCGCCGTTCGTCTGCGAGGCGCCGCTGACGTCCAGGCACCGCCCCGACCCCACGCCCACCAGCGGCGTGGTCGCTGCCGAGGCCGGTGCCGACCAGGTCAGGGCGGTGGCCAAGAGGATCGCCAGCGCCGCCACCACGGCTGCGACGACGGCCGCCCGGGAGCCCGATAAGGGAACGGATGAAGGCTGCATGTCGTACTCCTTGGGGGTAGGGCGAGACGGAGACAGCCGCGCTCGGAGGCCGGTGCGAATCGATTCGCCAACGTAGTGCGTTCACTCAGGAGGGGGAGGCAGCGGTGTACAGCGAAGCACATACGACGGGTTGACCGCCTGTCAAGGCTCCGTCCTGTCCGGCGGCCTGCCGGAGGCCCTGCTCGGCGGCACTCGTGGTGGCGCTCGATGAAACGTTCATCCGCCGCAGGCTCGGCTGATCACGTCCGTCGACTGCCGGCGGGGCGAACCGGTTCGGCCCGCCGGATCACTGGGATGAGAAAAGGCGCTGCTGGATCTCTCTCCGGTAGTCGTCGAGGGTGTTGTCGATGTGCGTGGCCGCGGCCTGGGCGGCCGCTTCCGGGTCACCGGCGCGGATGGCCCGGTAGATGGCGTCGTGCTCCTCGACGGCCTTGGCGGCATGCCCGCCCACCGAGCCGCTCAGCCCAATGAGATTGGACTGCGCCTGCAGCCTGCGGGCCTCCCGCACCGCCACCTGGAGGAACATGTTGTGCGAGGCCGTGGCGATGGCGGTGTGAAAGGTGTCGTCGCCCTGGTTGAACAGGTCTTCTTGGCCGGTCTCGAAGCCGTGGCGGCACAGGCCGGCCGCCTCCTCGATGGCCCTCAGCTCCGCGGGGGTGGCGCGGCGGGCGGCGAGCCTGCTGGTCTCCATCTCCTGCGCCCGGCGGAACTCGAACAGCATGTAGACGTGGTCGAGGTCGGTCGGGAGGAAGAAGGAGGCCCAGCGCCCGGTGCCGAACATCCCCTCGTCGTCGGCCACGTACAGGCCGCGGCCCTTCTGGGCGCGTACCCGGCCGAGCGCGGAGAGCAGCTTCACCGCTTCGCGTACCACCGTGCGGCTGGTGCCCAGTTGCCGGGCCAGCTCGATCTCGGTCGGCATGCGGTCACCCGGACGCAGGCCGAGCCGGACGATCAACTCCAGCACCTGCTCGGCCGCCACCTCGTAGCCCGGCCGGTATCCGCTCTCGCGCGGGGTGTCGGTCACCGTGCTTCCTCCTCGCCGTTCCCTGCAAAGTATGACTGATGAGGGTGCCCTCCCAGGGCCTCAGGCGCTGGGAGCATGAGTACGACACATCTGAACGGTTCATAGGAAACAGATCGGCGCGGGTGTGCGCGGCGCAGGAATTCATGCTGGTAAATGGCGCAAATCGGCTAACCATGGCCGGAGCCTCGGTGTGCAAATGGTGAAATAAGCGGGCTTAAGGTCTTGACGGACATCAACACTCACAACGTAATTAGAGGCGAAGACCCCCAGAAGGGCGTCACCTGCCCGAGCAGCAGGGCGTGACCTGGCCACACCCGTACCCCCCAAAGGAACCACAGTGCAGTCATCTTCGCCCGTCACGGCGCTGAGACCGTTCCTGATCGGCATCGTCGCGGCGCTGGCCGCGGCGTTCGCCCTCGTCGCCCCCGCCACCCCGGCCCTCGCGGCCACCACGACCCTCTACGCGTCACCCACCGGCACCGGCACCGCCTGCACCTCCACCCAGCCGTGCTCGCTGTCCGCGGCGCAGACGGCGGTGCGTTCGCTGAACGGCGCCATGTCCGGGGACATCGTCGTCGAACTGGCCGACGGGGTGTACCGGCTGTCCGCGCCCTTCCGGCTGACCGCCGCCGATTCCGGGAACAACGGCTACGCCGTCAAATGGCAGGCCGCGGCGGGTGCCCGTCCCGTCATCAGCGGAGCCAAAGCGGTCACCGGATGGACCGTGGCCGATTCAGGGAAGAACATCTGGCGCGCCGACGTCGGCGCGGGGATCGACACCCGGCAGCTGTACGTCAACGGCGCCGTCGCCACGCGGGCGCGCACGACCGTGAACCGGTCCGACTTCACCGCCACCACCACCGGTCTGAGGTTCGGCAACAGCGCCCTGAGCTATCTGAACAACCTCGCCAACCAGAACCGGGTCGAGATGGAGAGCGTGGGCTCGTTCACGGACCGCTACGTGACGGTGCAGGGCATCAGCGGGAACTTCATCACGATGCAGCAGCCCGGCTGGAACAACAACACCTTCGGGTACGACACTTTCACGCAGCCGCACCGGGCGGGTCCGCTGTACCTGGAGAACGCCTACGAGTTCCTGGACGCGCCGGGGGAGTGGTACATCAACCCCGGCACCGGCGTCCTGTACTACATCCCGGCTGCCGGGCAGAACATGAGCAACGTCAATGTCGAGCTCCCGATTCTCCAGTCCCTGGTGAACGTCGGGGGCACCTACGACGCGCCCGCGCACCACATCACGTTCAGCGGGATCACGTTCTCCGGCACGACCTGGCTCGGGCCCAGCGGCAACCAGGGCTACGCGGACCAGCAGACGGGCGCCTACATCGCGGGTAACTGGAACTGGCCCGCCGACAGGCTGACCTCCTGCCAGGAGGGGTGCCAGCAGTTCGAGGCCGCGCGGCCGAACTGGCAGCAGATGCCGGCAGCCGTGCAGGTGTCCGCGGCCGGCAACATCACCTTCACCGACTCCCGGTTCGTCAACCTCGGCCAGACGGCCGTGGGCATCGGCAACGACGCCAACGCGCACGCCAGCGGTGTCGGCCTGGGCGCCGGCGACATCACGGTCACCCGGTCCGAGATCGCCCAGAGCTCGGCGGGCGGCATCGTGGTGGGCGGCGTGCGCGCCGACGCGCACCACCCCAGTGACCAGCGGATGGTCAACCGGAACATCACCGTCAGCAACAACCGCATCCACGACCTCGGCCTGGACTACCGAGGCATCGTCTCGGTCCTGACCACCTACGTCACCAACACCGACGTGTCACACAACGAGGTCTACAACCTGCCGTACACCGGCATGTCGATCGGGTTCGGCTGGGGCGCCAACGAGCCGGGCGGCAGCAACAACTACGCCAACCGCGGCCTGTACAACTACCAGCCGCGCTACACCACTCCCACCACCGCATCCGGCAACAAGCTCGTCGGCAACTACGTGCATGACGTCATGCAGCAGATGACCGATGGGGGCTGTATCTACACGCTGTCGTGGAACCCGAACGCGGTGATCAGCGGCAACCACTGCCTGCGGACCAACGGCTGGTTCGGGATCTACTTCGACGAGGGCTCCAAGTACTACAGCGTCACCGGCAACGTGCTCTCGAACACCGGCACCTGGGCCACCGCCAACTACTGGGGCGGCGAGAACATGGGGAACTTCACCGTCACCGGCAACTGGTCGACCAACGGCAGCACCAACGTGACCAACGGCGACCGCGGCAATGTGGTGAACAACAATGTCACCGTCACCAACGGCGCCTGGCCCGCGGGCGCCCAGGCCGTGATGGCGTCCGCCGGGCCCCAGGGCCAGCCTTCGGGGAGCACGAGTGCGTTCAAGGGTGCGGGGTCTGGGCGGTGCCTGGATGTCAGCGGAGCCTCGCAGGCCAACGGCGCGCAGGCGCAGATCTGGGACTGCAACGGGCAGCCGAACCAGCAGTGGACGTCGACCGCCGCGGGTGAGCTGCGGGTCTACGGCGGTAAGTGTCTGGATGTGAGCGGGGCCGGGACGGCGGACGGTACTGCAGTGATCATCTGGGACTGCAACGGGCAGGGCAACCAGAAGTGGCGCCTCAACGCCGACGGCACGATCACGGCGGTCGGCGCGAACAAGTGCCTGGACGTGTCCGGATACGGCACCGCCAACGGCACCAAGGTGCAGATCTGGACCTGCACCGGCGCCACCAACCAGAAGTGGACCCGCGCCTGACACCGTCCGGCGACGAGCCCCCTCCCTGACTCGAATCGATTCGACAGCAGAGGAACACTCATGTCCCGACGTCCGTGGCTCACCTTGCTGACCACGATGGCGCTGATCACTCCCGGAGCACTCGCGCTCGACGCCTCCCCGGCGAACGCCCTCGCCATCCCGGCGGCCGACTACCAGCAGGTGTCCCTCGCGTCGGGAGGTGCCGAGCTGGGTGAGGCGATGTCGCTGGCCGTGATGCCGAACCGGTCGGTGGTGCACACGGCGCGCGACGGCACGGTGCGCGTCACCGATGTCAGCGGCAACACGAAGGTGGCCGGCAGGCTCAACGTCTACAGTCACGACGAGGAGGGCCTGCAGGGTGTGGCGGTGGACCCCGACTTCGCGTCCAACCGGTACCTCTGGCTCTACTACTCGCCGCGGCTGAGCACGCCGAACGGTGATGCGCCGACCAACGGCTCGCAGGCGCAGTTCGACCAGTGGAAGGGCGAGCTGCACCTGTCCCGGTTCGTCCTCAAGCCGGACGACACTCTCGACCTGGCCAGCGAGAAGGTGGTCCTGCGGGTCCAGAACGACCGCGGCCAGTGCTGTCACGTGGGCGGTGACCTCGACTTCGACGCCGCCGGAAACCTCTATCTGACCACCGGCGACGACAGCAACCCCTTCGAGTCGAGCGGCTACTCCCCGCTGGACGAGCGGACCGACCGCAACCCGCAGTTCGACGCCCAGCGCTCGGCCGGCAACACCAACGACCTGCGCGGCAAGCTCCTGCGCATCAAGCCGCAGCCCGACGGCACCTACACGATTCCCAGCGGCAACCTGTTCCCGCCCGGGACGGCGAAGACCCGGCCGGAGATCTACGCGATGGGCTTCCGCAACCCGTTCCGGATGAGCGTGGACAAGGCGACCGGCATCGTCTACCTCGGCGACTACGGGCCGGACGCGGGCGTGACCAACGCCAACCGGGGGCCGAGCGGGCAGGTGGAGTTCGACCGCATCACCGGTCCGGGCAACTACGGATGGCCGTACTGCACGGGCACGAACACCACGAGCGAGACCTACAACGAATGGAACTTCGCCACCAACAGCACCGGCCCGAAGTACAACTGCGCGGGCGGCCCGACCAACAACTCCTTCCGTAACACCGGCCTGACCACGCTGCCTGCGGCGAAGCCGGCGTGGATCAGGTACGCGGGGGACGCCGGAAGCCCGCCGGAGTTCGGCTCCGGGTCGGAGTCGCCGATGGGCGGTCCGGTCTACCGTTACGACCCCAACCTGAACTCGGCCGTCAAGTTCCCCCAGTCGCTCGACGGGCGGTATTTCGCCGGCGAGTACGGCCGGCGCTGGATCAAGGCGATCGAGGTCAAGGCGGACGGCGCCTACGGGGAGATCTCGGCGTTCCCCTGGACGGGGACGCAGGTGATGGACATGGCCTTCGGGCCTGACGGGGCCCTGTACGTCCTCGACTACGGCGACGGCAACAACAACCAGGCGCTGTATCGCATCGAGTACATCGGCAGTGCCAACCGCAACCCGATCGCCAAGGCGTCCGCCGACAAGACGTCGGGACCCGCTCCGCTGACGGTGAACTTCTCCTCGGCGGGCAGCTCCGACCCGGAGGGCGGCGCGCTGACGTACTCGTGGAACTTCGGCGACGGCACCACCTCCACGGCGGCGAATCCGAGCAAGACCTACACCACGAACGGCGCCTACACGGCGACGCTCACGGTCCGGGACCCGCAGGGTCTCACCGGCACGGCGAGCGTGATCGTGAACGTCGGCAACACCGCGCCGACGGTCACCCTCACCACCCCTGCCGACGGGCAGCTGTTCTCCTTCGGCGACACCGTGCCCTTCCAGGTCACCGTCACCGACCCGGAGGACGGCACGATCGACTGCGCCGGGGTCACCGTCGCCTACCTCCTCGGCCACGACAGCCACCGCCACAAGATCACGTCCCAGACCGGCTGCTCGGGCTCGATCTCAGTTCCGGCCGACGGTGAGCATGACACCGCGGCCAACATCTACGGCGTCTTCGAGGCCTCCTACACCGACAAGGGCGGTCTGACCTCCACCAGCGACCGTACGCTCCAGCCGCGGCACCGGCAGGCCGAGCACTTCGGCGCCCAGCAGGGCATCCAGACGGCCGACCACGCCACCGCGGAAGGCGGCAAGACGGTCGGCTTCACCGACGACGGCGACTGGATCTCCTTCCAGCCGTACAACCTGGGCAACGCGACGAGGATCACCGCGCGGGTCTCCTCGGCCGGCGCGGGCGGCCGGATCGAGGTGCGCGCGGGCTCGGCGACGGGCACACTGCTGGGAACGGTGAACGTGGCGAGCACCGGCAGCTGGGACACCTTCGCCGACGTCTCGGCGAACCTCAGCGGCGCGCCGGCCGGCACCACGACGCTCTATCTGGTCTTCCGCGGCCCGACCGGACAGGGCTACCTGTTCGACGTGGACGCCTTCACTCTCGACACCGGCACCCCGCCCTCGGGGAGCACGAGTGCGTTCAAGGGTGCGGGGTCGGGCCGGTGCCTGGATGTCAGCGGAGCCTCGCAGGCCAACGGCGCGCAGGCGCAGATCTGGGACTGCAACGGGCAGTCGAACCAGCAGTGGACGTCGACCGCTGCGGGTGAGCTGCGGGTTTATGGCGGTAAGTGTCTGGATGTGAGCGGGGCCGGGACGGCGGACGGTGCCTCGGTGATCATCTGGGACTGCAACGGGCAGAACAACCAGAAGTGGCGCCTCAACGCCGACGGCACGATCACGGCGGTGGGGGCGAACAAGTGCCTGGACGTCAACGGCACCGCCAACGGCACGAAGATGCGCATCTGGACCTGCACCGGAGGAACCAACCAGCGCTGGACCCGCGTCTGAAAGGACACCCCATGCTGCGACGCCTGTCAGTGACGGTGGCGGCGATCACCGCCGCCGCGACGATGATCCCCGCTATCCCCGCCCAGGCCGCCGCCTTCAAGGTGCTGGTGTTCTCCAAGACGGCCGCGTTCCGGCACGACTCGATCCCCAACGGGATCCAGGCCATCCGCGACCTGGGGGCCGCCAACGACTTCGCCGTCGACGCCACCGAGGACGCGAACGCCTTCAGCACGGCCAACCTGGCCCAGTACAAGGCGGTGGTGTTCCTCAGCACCACCGGTGACGTGCTGAACGACAACCAGCAGGCCGCCTTCCAGACATACGTGGACGGCGGGGGCGGTTACGTGGGGGTGCATTCGGCCGCGGACACTGAGTACAACTGGGCCTACTACGGGCAGTTGATGGGAGCCTGGTTCAACAACCACCCGGCCATCCAGCAGGCCACCGTGCGGAACGAGGACCGGGCGCACGCCGCGACCGCCCACCTGGGGGCGACCTGGTCACGTACCGACGAGTGGTACAACTACCGCACCAACCCCCGGCCGAACGTCCGGGTGCTGCAGAGCCTGGACGAGGGCAGCTACAGCGGCGGCGGCATGGGCGATCACCCGATCACCTGGTGCCACCCCCAGTCCTCCGGCCGCGCGTTCTACACCGGCCTGGGCCACACCAAGGAGTCGTACGCCGATCCGAACTTCCGCACGTTGCTGCTCGGCGGAATCCGATACGCGGCCAAGGCCACCAACGCCGACTGCCGCCCGGAGACCGGGTACACGACGTTGTACAACGGCTCGACGACGGGCTGGTCGCAGGCCGGGCCGGGGTCCTTCGCCAACAGCGACGCCACGCTGACCTCCCAGGGCGGCATGGGCATGCTGTGGTACAACGCCAAGGAGTTCCGCTCCTACTCCGTCAAGCTCGACTGGAAGATGACCGGCGACTCCAACTCCGGCGTGATCGTCGGATTCCCGGCCACCAGCGACCCCGACGCGGCGCTCAACACCGGATATGAGGTGCAGATCGACGCGACCGACACTCCGGACAAGACGACCGGGGCGATCTACGGGTTCAAGGCCGCCGACATCGCCGCCCGCGACGCGGCGCTGAACCCGCCGGGTCAGTGGAACACTTATGAGCTGCTGGTGGAGGGTGAGCGGCTGCAGGTGTTCCTGAACGGCACCAAGATCAATGATTTCACCAACACCGATCCGGTCCGCTCGCTCCAGCAGGGCTACGTCGGCATCCAGAACCACGGGTCCGGCGACGTGGTGTCGTTCCGCAACATCCGCGTCAAGGAACTGACCAGCACACCGGGCAGTACGGGCGCGTTCAAGGGTGTGGGGTCGGGGCGGTGCCTGGATGTCAGCGGGGCCTCGCAGGCCAATGGCGCGCAGGCGCAGATCTGGGACTGCAACGGGCAGTCGAACCAGCAGTGGACGTCGACCGCTGCGGGTGAGCTGCGGGTTTATGGCGGTAAGTGTCTGGATGTGAGCGGGGCCGGGACGGCGGACGGTGCCTCGGTGATCATCTGGGACTGCAACGGGCAGAACAACCAGAAGTGGCGCCTCAACGCCGACGGCACGATCACGGCGGTGGGGGCGAACAAGTGCCTGGACGTCAACGGCACCGCCAACGGCACCAAGATGCGCATCTGGACCTGCACCGGAGGAACCAACCAGCGCTGGACCCGCGTCTGAGGCCAACCGTCCACACCCTCGCGCGGCCCTGCTCGGGGGCCGCGCGAGCCACAGGGGCGCGGCGATCAACGAGTGGCCGTGGTCACGAGAACACGGTGTTGTGGCGCAGCTGTTCGGCACACCACCGGAAGTGCCCGTCCTCGTCGCCCATGCCGAACAGATCGTAGGTGGTGAGGGCGTATACGGCCTGGTAGGCGGTGAGGGCAGCGGGCGCGTAGCCGAGTTCTCGCACGAAGAACCGGGTGAGTTCCGCGGTGTGCTCCTCGGCGTACGGGCCGTACATGTCCCAGACGGCCGCGGTGACGGCCGCCTCGAAGGCCGGATCGCCCGCGGTCGTGTAGAAGCCGAAGTCCAGGACGGCGACGGGCCGGCCGGCGGCGTCGGTGTGGATGTTGGGCGGCACGAGGTCACCGTGGATCGCTGTGACCGGAGCATCGGGAAGCGACCGGAGGGCGTCCAGCGTGCGCTCGACCCCCGCGCTGAAGTCCGGCACGTGCACAGCCAGCGCGGAGCCGTGCCGGGCCGCGGCTCGAACGACCAGGGCCGCGAGCGCGTCCTGGAAACGGTCGTGCCCCTGCCACAGCGGACGGTCGTCGCCCTGGACGGTGAGCCGGCGCATGGCATCGGTACCCGGCACCGAGGCGAGGCCGCGCAGGACGGTGAGCAGCGCGTCCCCGTGATGAGCGGGCAGCTTGTGCCCAAAGTCGCCTCGCATCGGGACGCCCGGCAGCTCACGCTCGTACGTCACCACGACACCCTCGTGCTCCTGGACCTGGAGGATCTCCGGGGTGGCGAATGGCAGCCGGTGTCGCGCGATGTCCGCGTACACCTGGCGGGTGAGTTCGGTCGGCGGCCGGCCGGTCCACACCTTGGCGACCTGGCCGTCGCCCAGCCTGTAGACGACGCCCTCGACGCCGGCGCCGAGACGGCGGGCTCCTGGGTGTCCGCGCTCGGCGAAGTATCCGGGCCACGGATCGGCGACGCGGGACTCCCCGGCTTTCAGCGAGATCTCCATCCGCGCATTACATCAGTAGCTGTACCGGCCCTACCAGGCATTTTCGAGGTGCGCGGTCAGCGGCTTCGCCGGGCCAGGCCGGTCAGGAGTTCCTTGACCTCGGTCGCGTCGTAGCGGTCGCGGTCGAAGGGGCCGATGAGCAGTGGGCCGTCGTCGGGGCTGTCGGGCAGGCGGCCGTGGCTGCCCCGGACCGGTGCCGGGTCGAGTGGTACCACCGGCATCGTGTAGCGGAAGCCCAGTTTCTTCTTGGCCAGGGCGGTGGCGGCGCGGAGCTTGACGAAGGGGTCATTTGGGTTCATGAACAGTTCGGCGGGGTCGTAGCCGGGTTTGCGGTGGATGTCTACGAGCCTGGCGAAGTCGGGGGCGCGGTCGTCGGAGAGCCAGTAGTAGTAGGTGAACCAGGCGTCGGGTTCCGCGATGGCGACGAGTTCGCCGGCGCGTTCGTGGTCGAGCCCGTACTTGGTCTTTCCTGCGTGGTCGAGTACTTCGTCCACGCCGGTGAGTTCGGTGATGATGGTGCGGGTGCGGTCGAGGTCGGCGGGGTCGCGGACGTAGACGTGGGCTATCTGGTGGTCGGCGACGGCGAAGGCGCGGGATGTCCACGGGTCGAGGTATTCCATCCCGGCCTGGGTGTGGACCTCCAGGAGCCCGGCGGCGCGCAACGCCCGGTTGACGTCGATCGGGCGGGACGCCGAGGTGATGCCGTACTCCGACAGCACGACCACCTCGGCCTCCTCGGCCAGCAGCGGAGCCAGAGCGGCGTCGACGGCGCGGGCCGCGGCGATCGCCTCGGGCCCGGCGGGGCCGTACCGTTGCAGGTCGTAGTCGAGGTGCGGGATGTAGACCAGTAGCAGGTCGGGGCGTTCGCGGGTCAGGATGTGGCGGGCCGC
>NZ_JBIUCF010000068.1:0-61096 GCF_044593615.1 Nonomuraea sp. NPDC051941 | reverse complement strand
CACCAACGCCCTCAAGAACAACGGCAGCACCGAACTCGACATCCACGCCACCACCTCCAACGGCGACATCACCGCCCGCAGCCTGTGACCCGCAGCCTCCCAAGGAGAGGCAGACCAAGCCCACCGACGACGAACAGCCCCGGTCCATCCACGCGGACCGGGGCCGTTCCAGGTGTGGGTGCCCAGAAGTCGGCTACCCTATGCGACCTGCACGTATTCGTGGATCAGTCCACCGAGACGATCACGTCGGATGACCTTGCTGTCGCCCTCAACAGGATCGGGAAGGGCTCGCAGCGGAGCGGCCTGGCCCAGGGAGCGATGCGGGCGATGCTCATTGGAGTGGGCCTCGTAGGTCGCCAGCACGCGCCGTAAATGGCAGGCGTTGACGATGAGGATCCGATCGAGGAGTTCTCGGCGCAGGCCGCCGATCCAGCGTCCGGCAAACGTGTTGGCCCGCGGAGCGCGAGGTGGCGACTTGAGGACGCGGATGCCTGCGGCCGTGAAGACTTCGTCGAACATCGTGGTGAACGTGGTATCCCGATCGCGGATGAGGAACCTGAGCTCCTCCGCCCTGTCCCCCAGCTCGATCATCAGGTTCCTGGCCTGCTGCGCAACCCACGGCCCGGTCGGCGCCGTCCGTGAGATCGGCTCCCCGGCCGCCGCCTACACCACCAAGACCGCCTTCGAACAACACGCCGGCCCCGCACGCGATCTGCGCATCGCCACCTCCGACACCGCAGCCGTGCAACGCGTGCTCCGCGACGCCCGCGTCGAGGGTGGGCCCCTGGCCACCACCGAGTTGCGCGAGGCCATCGACGGCCACATCTTCGTCCTGATCAGCGCGGTGACCGCCATGGCGGTGCTGATGGCGATCGTCGGTGTGCTCGGCCTGACCGCCGCCACTGGCACCAGCGTGGTGGAGCGCACCCGCGAGTTCGCCGTCATGCAGGCCATCGGCGTGGACCCTGACCGCTGTCGCCGGCTCGGCCCTGATCCGGCAACTCCACGGAGGATGAAGTGTCGGCGCCAGCGGTGAGCTTTCACCGCTCTGGCTCCGGCCCGAGCGTCGCGGCGTGGACGCTCACATCGGCTCAGGTCCATGGCGGCCGGACGTAGCAGGGCAGAGGCAGATGTGGGCCGGCAATACATCCGACACATCCCCCGCCGACAGCCCGAACTGCCGTAGGACCAGCGAAGGCGGTCACACCGGCAGCCCGGCCCGTGCTTCATCGCCGTCCTGGCCGCCCTCAAGCGGACAAGGTCACACTTGCGGGCTCTCCCGAGCCCGCAATTGTGACCGGCGATCATCGCCGCGCCGCACCGCGGCATAGGTCCGGAAGGGTGGGCTCAGCCGTAGTAGTCGCGGATTTCCCAGAAGCGGGAGGGATGGCCGTCGCAGGTGTACTGGACGGCCTCGATGTTGTTCTCGGTGCTGACGCCGCCTGCGATCGTGAGGCATTTGCCGGTCTGGACGTTCCGGAATTCGATGTGTTGGCCGACCTGATTGCCAAGCGCCCAGTAGCGCGAGGGGTGGGTGTCGCAGGTGTACTGGAGGGCGACGACGTTGTTCTCGGTGCTGACGCCGCCGGCGATCGTGAGGCATTTGCCGGTCTGGCGGTTCTTGACCTGCAGGTACGCGCTGGAGTAACCCCAGACGTCCCAGCGGCGGGAGGGGTGGCCGTCGCAGGTGTACTGGACGGCGTGGACGTTGTTCTCGGTGCTGACGCCGCCGGCGATGGTCAGGCACTTACCGGTCTGCCAGTTCACGAGCTGGACGTTCGACGCGGCCCAGACGGCCGTGGACGACGGCGCGGCGGATGCCGGGGTGGCGGTGGTCGCGCCGAGGGCGAGGAGGGGAGCGATGACGGCTGCCGCGCGAAGAATGTGTGACTTCATGTGACCAGCGTGCGGGCGCAGGGCCGGCATGGCTTGAGTACCTCGTACTCAATGTGTGCCCTGGGGCGGGTTGCTCCGGAGAGGCTGTGGCTTGGGCAGGAACAGGCGCGCGGCCAGGGCAAAAACGGCAATGGAGAGCCCGAAGGGGGGCTCGCAACGCTGACCACCGCCACGAGCCACGGTCTGCCTGCCGCTATGAAGACGGAACGTCCCCCCGTCCTGCCGGGCAGGGGGACAATGGACCGCCGCGCGTCACACCGGGCGCTTGGCACCCGATTCGCCGTCGGCCAGCACCATGGCCTTCGGCGGTGATGGTTGTTGCGGCTTGCGGATCACGGTATCCGCATGCGCAGGGGTGATACCCAGCACCAGCACGGCGGCCATGCCGACGGCCGAAGCGGCGGCACGGCGAGTCCAGGTACGGGTCTTCATACGGCTCTCCCAGTCGGCCGATGATCACGACAGTACTGTCCACCAGCATCAGTGCTACATCCCCGCCCGTCCACCCCAGAAGGGCCGGGTGGCCACAAGCGGACAGGCCCTCGCACCCGCAGACGTTCACGACGGCTACGGGCTCGACACTGGATCAGCTGAGCGACGGCCGTCTCACCCTCGGCGTCGGACTCGGAAGCGACCGGTTCGGCGGCGAGCTGTCCAAGACCGGCGAGCAGCTCGACGACCGGCAGCGCGGGCGGATGGACGCCCGGACGGGTAACGGAGTCTACGGCGATGTCCGGTCCCCCGCCCTCAGCGCCCCGCTCGGCCTGGAGCGGGGTCAGCAACGCCTGCCAGGTGCCGTCGGCGGCCGGCGACGGAGCCGCAGAGGGCCCTCATCGCACGCACACCGATCCGGCGGCAGGCAACGCGCCGGTCACCAGGTAGGTGTCGATGCGCTCCGTCGCGCAGGCGGACCTCCGGTATGCGGTGTGGCCGTCGCCGTCGTTGATCAGCAATCCCGAGCCCTGAATGCGTTCTGAAAGGCTGCGCGCCCAGCGGAGCGGGGTGGCGGGGTCGTGAGTGTTGCCGATCACGAGAATCGGCGGCACGTTCCTGATCGTGCTTTGACGCCGCGAGCGAGCCGGAGGGATCGGCCAGCCTGCACACCCCGCGGTCATGTCCCAGAATTCGGACGTGCCGAGCATATGAGGGGCTACGCTGCGGACCTGCCGCATACGTTTGCGCATGTCGGCAAAGCTGTGGATCCCGGGATCGATGTCCTGGCAGAGGATCGACCGGTAGGCGGCTGTGCTCACCGGATCGTCCAGCGCTTGGGCCCGCATGGTCGCGAAGAGTTGGGCGTCGCCCTGCTCAGCCTGCGTGATCGCGGTTGCGAGACCACCCGCGAACTCCGGAGTCATGGTGAGGAAGGCATATGCGGAGTAGCGCAGTTCCTCGGCGGTCAGGGGCCGGCCGCCCGATACGCCGATCGGCGCTCGCTCGGCCGCGGTGACCAGGCGGTCCCACATCTGGCTGACGTCGCGACCGTGCAGGGCGCACGTCGCGGTGCGGTCACACCAGGCGGTGAACCGGTCGAAGGAGTCCTCCACGGCCGTTGCGGCGTCGGTGACCAGCCGTGATGCGGGTATGGCCTGATCGACGGCACCGTCCAGTGCCATCGTGCGTACCCTGCCGGGAAACAGGCGGGCGTACTGTGCCCCGAGCATGCTGCCGTAGGATTTGCCGAAGAAACTGATCTTCGTCTCGCCGAGGGCGGCCCGCACCGCGTCGAAGTCGCGCGCGACGTTCGCCGTGTCCAGGTGTGCCGGCAACGGTCCGGTGGAGGTGAGGCAGCTGCGGCCGGTGGCCGCGTTCCAGTCGACGAGCTGGTCGTATCCGGCCTTGTCCTTCGGGAACTGGCTGATCTCAGGTTTGTGGACGGGCCGGCCGCATCGCAGCGCCGGGATGCTTTCCCCCACTCCACGCGGGTCTATGCCGATGATGTCGAAGCGGCGGCGTAGCTCTTCGGAGAAGGTGTCGGCGGCGTAGTCGCGCACCAGCAGAGCGGCGGGCACTCCCGGCCCGCCCGGGTTGTAGAAGAGGGTGCCCACCCGGGCCGAGGGATCCGTGGCCTTGCGGCGCACGACTGACAGCTTGATCTTGGCACCCGATGGGGCGTTCCAGTCGAGCGGCACCTCGGCCACGCCGCACTCGGCTCCTGGCTGGTCCGCGCAGGCACGCCAGGACACGCCGGCTCTGCCGGAGTCTGAGGCGGAGGTTCTCCCAGAGGCCTGGGCCGGGGCGAACGCGCCGCCCGCCAGGACCGGTATAGCGACAGACACCACAATGCCAATCGTCATGTATCGCTTCACAACAGGGTATGGTTCCCGGCCGCTTCGATGAGATCATCGACCGGAAGTACGATCCCGGTCGGCCGAACGGCTGAACCGGATACCGCAGTGGCGGGATCGACGACAGCGTCGACGACCGTGCGAGTGCGCTTTTGACGATGCGTACTCCCGCTCCGGCCAGCACGGCATCGAAGGCCGCGGTGAACTTGGCGTCTCGGTCACGGATGAGGAACTTCGCTGACGTGCCACCGTCCTGCAGGTCCGAGCTGGGTGACCCATTCTCCTGTGGGATGCGCAGTGACACCGAGGCGCACATGACGAGCGCAAAGGAGGTCTCCGCTGGGCAAATGGCCGCTTTATGTCCGGTAGATGCCCTGGTTCGCAGAGATCGCGAATCTCACAATCGTGCCGTGAACCTCCAGCGAATGATCCGGTTATTACACATCACAGCCCTCTCGTTCTTGATGGCCATCTCTTCGGCGGTGCTCTGGGCGGGGGCGACGCCGGCGTATGCGGTGCGGGGCGGGAGCCCGGTCGCCGACGGTACGTGGGGTTTCGTGGCGAAGGTGAACGTCGGTGAGAAGCACGCATGCACGGGAGCCCTGGTCAGCCCGCAGTGGGTCATCACGGCCACCAGTTGTTTCGCCGCTGAGGGGCAGCCCGTCAAGAGCGGGGCACCGACGGAGGCGACGACGGTGACGGTCGGCAGGACGGACCTGTTCGGCTCGGGCGGGCGGGTGCTGCCCGTGGAGTGGATCCACCCGCACCATGACCGGGATGTCGTGCTGGTCCGGCTGTCGTTGCGGGTACTCGACGTGACACCTCTCGCAGTCAGCGCCACCGTCCCTGCCGCGGGGGACGCGCTACAGGTCGCCGGCTATGGCCGGACCGCTGAGGAGTGGGCGCCCAACCGGCTGCATGCCGCGCCGGTCACCGCCGGGACCGTGGCCGCCGGCTCGTTCGGCTGGACCGGAGCGAGCGGCGGCGAGGCGAGCGCCTGTCAGGGCGACGCGGGTGCCCCGGTGTTCCGTACGGGCGGGAGCCGTCCGGAGCTCGTCGGGCTCAGCATCGGCGCGGGGCAGGGGGGCTGCCTCGGTGCGGCCGGCGACGGGCCGCGCGGCGCCGACGCGGTGCGGGTGGACGACCTGGCGAGCTGGATCAGCCTGGTCGCGGCCGAGCCCACCGCCACCTTCCGGACGTACGGTCCCAGTTCGACCGGGCTCGGCGGCTATGACCTGAAGGATGCCCGCGACCAGGTGGTGGCGTTCGACTATGCACATTCGGGGAAGCTGGATCACCTGCTGTTGTACCGGCCGGGAGCTGGGATGGTCTCCATCCTCAAGCGGGGCGCGGACGGCACCTACGCGCCGGTCTACTCCTCGGCCGACGGTGGGATCGGCGGCTATGACCTGAAGGACCCGGCGGACCGGATCACCGCCTTCGATTACGACGGCTCCGGGAAGCTCGATCATCTGGTGTTGTACCGGCCGGCGACCGGGATAGTGCACATTCTCAAGCACGGCAGTGGTGCCACGTTCACGCCGGTCTACTCCTCGGCCGACAGTGGGATCGGCGGCTATGACCTGAAGAGCCCGGCGGATCAGATCATCGCCTTCGATTACGAGGGCTCGGGGAAGCTGGATCATCTGCTGCTCTACCGTCCGGGCGGGCACACGGCCTGGATCCTCGAGCACGGCGCGGGCAACACGTTCAGAGCGGTGTTCCACAGCTCGGCCGGCATCGGTGGCTATGACCTGCTGAACACGGCGGACCGGATCACCGCCTTCGATTACGAGGGCTCGGGGAAGCTGGATCATCTGGTGTTGTACCGGCCGGGGGCCGGGATGGTCTCCATCCTCAAGCGAGGCGCGGACGGCACCTACGCTCCGGTCTACTCCTCGGCCGCCGGCGGGATCGGTGGTTACGACCTGAAGGGCACGGCGGATCAGATCATCGCCTTCGATTACGAGAATTCGGGGAAGCTGGATCATCTGCTGCTCTACCGTCCGGGCTCGGAGACGGCCTGGGTCCTCCAACACGGCGCGGGCACCACGTTCAGAGCGGTGTTCCACAGCTCGACCGGCATCGGCGGCTATGACCTGAAGAGCACGAGGGACCGGATCATCGCCTTCGATTTCCAGGGGTCGGGCGGGCAGAGCCATCTGCTCCTCTACCGGCCGATGGACGGGATCGCGTGGTTCGTGGGCCGGGCCTATCCGCCTGGGCGGCCGATCCTGGAAACCGTGTGGCCCGTCATCCGCCCGGACTCCATCGTCGAGAACTTCGCCTATCCCGTGGACTTCCATCACGAGTTCGCAGGTACGTCCGGTCAGGACGACTGGGGTACGGACGAGGCCGAGGCGAAGAACTTCCAGCTGATCTCCGGGAACGGCGGGATCATCTGGGTCTCGTGCACCGCGTCCCCGGAGAACGGGGTCGGTGTGATCAAGGTGTTCCCGGGCCTGTTGAACGGCCAGACCGAGGTCGGCGAGCCGCACCTCGGCGTGACGGCGGTGTGCTTCAAGGTCATCGGACCCGCGGGATACGTGAAGCTCCGGATCCCGAACGTCTACGAGGTCCAGGGGGACAGCCGCTCACCGGGAGCCGGCCATGACGTGGACGCGACTGTTGTGAACGTGACGTCCGGCGCGGAGCGCACCAAGCGCGTCGAGCGGGACGAGAGCGAGCAGTTCGGACGTACGGACACCACCTGCGACGAGAACCACCCGGATTATCCGGACAACTGCCGAGAGACCCTCCTGGAACTGCGGGTCGTCAGCTGAGAACGGAACGGCCGACCGGCAGGTGACAGCCGGTCGGCCGTCCAGCCCATTCCTTTGGAAGCATCGACAGGACAGGTGGAGAGACTGCGATGAAGGCGATTCGCGCGTGGCGCGGCAGGGCTTTATGGCAGACGACGAGTGTCGTCGGCGCCGTGCTCTCGCTGCTTCTCGTGAGCAGCCCGATCGTCGAAGCACGGGCCGCGGTGGCGGCGGACCCACCTCGCGCGCCGGCATGCGAACGCCAGGTGGTCCTGGAGGCCTGGGTCACGGGCGGTGTGAACGTCCGTCCGGCCGCGGAGGATGCGCTGCTCGGAGGGCAGGCGGAGATCTGCGCCTTCCTCGCCCAGCTTCCCCGGCTCGCGACGCAGGACGATCGTGAGCAGGTTGGCCGCATCAAGGCCCACGGAGGCCCCGAGGTGTCCGCCGCTGCCAACGCCGCCCTGATCTCGGACAGCTCCGGTGCCGTGGTGGCGTTTCTCGACGGCGGCTGGGAGACCGCTCGGGAGATCGACCTGCGCGCCAGCGTGAACGAGATGAAGGCGGCCGGCGGACCGGAGGTCAAGGCTGCCGCGAACGCGGTGCTGCGCAACGGGTCGCGTACGGCCTTGGGGCAGTTCATCGAGTCGGGATGGCGGCTGCCGTACAGGCTGGACCTGCGGGCGATCGTCAATCGTGCGATGGCTGACGGCGGCCCGGAGGTGCAGGCCGCGGCGAACCGGGCGCTCCAGGACGGCACCCTGGAGATGCAGGAACGATTCATCCAGATCGACTGGGGGGTGGCCCAGGCCCGGGACAACGAGAACCAGACCCTGGGCGATCTCCGGGCGAGCGCCACAGAGGCGACTCGCCGTGCGGCATTCGAGACGATCTCCGCAGTCGCGCAGGCGGAGCGCGCGAAGGCCGAGTCCCTGGCGGCCAAGAACGACGCGCTGGAGGCACAACGCCTCGCCTCGCTGGCTGGACAGGAGTCGGCGGAGGCCAAGCGTCAGGCCCAGCGTGCGGCTGAGGCGGCCGACCGCGCCGCGGTGGCATCCAGCGTCGCCGTACAAGCCGCGCGGGCGGCGGCGGACGCCGCGCGCGCGGCCGCCGGAGCCGCCGGACGCGCGGCGACCGCGGCGGCGCGGGCGCATACGAAGTCCGACGAGGCGTGGGCGGCCGCGTCGGCGGCGGAGCTGAACGCGACCGCCGCCGCCACGGCGGAGATGCACAACCGCATCATGCAGCAGATCGGTCCGCAGATCTCCGCCTGGATCTCGCCCATCAACCAGATCACCGCCGTGACGCAGCAGGCATATGCCGCGGTCGCCGCCGCCGATTCGGCGCGGGCGAACACCGAGGCCGCCGGACGCGCGGCCGAGGCCGCCGGCCGTTATGCGGGGGCAGCCAGCGCCGAGGCGCGGGCCGCGTTCGCCGCGGCCGCGCGGGCGGGAGCAAGCGCGGAACGGGCGAAGCGCGCCACCGCGGAAACGGTGCGTCAAGCGGACATCGCCCAGGACGCGGCCGGCAAGGCGCGAGATGCCGCGACGCGAGCGGTGTCCTATGCGGAGGCGGCGGCGAGCGCCGCGGCGAGCGCGGCCCAGCATGCGGGCAGCGCCGTCAACGCGGCCGAGCTGGCGACGCAGCACGCGAACAATGCCTACCGTGCGGCGGAGGACGCGTTGCAGGCGGCCGAGACCGCCCAAGCCGTCTACAAGTCGGCGCGCGAGGCAGACGCCGAACGGCTCAAGAGCGAGCTCGAGCTCGAGTTGTCCTTCGCCCGGCACATCAGTGCGGAAGCCGCCAAGGCCAAGTTGCAGGACGCTCGCGGCTTCGGAGTGCCGATGGGCCGCTATCACACTCCGCAGATCGATGCGCTGATCGCCGAGGCCGCCGACACGCGGACCGATCCCGCACTGGCGGTCGGCAAGGCGCGGGAAGTGGCCCGGTACTTCGCGACCGTGCCCGGTACGTGGACCAGTTCGGCGGCCATGTCCGCTCTCGGCGAGGACGATGACGTCCTCGTCCTCCAGTTCGTCAGGAGCGGGCTCGCAGCCGCCGAGGAGCAGGACGACCGCACAACGCTGACCGGTCTCATGGTCACCGGCACCCCGGCCATGAGAGCCGCTGCCCAGCACACTCTCGATGGCGGATGGCCCGGCGTCATCGCGTTCCTCAACGACCCGGACTACCCCGAGCGAGCCGCCGAACAGCGGGAGCAGGTCGGGCGGATCCTCGCCGACGCCCGCAGCGCCGGCAACGCCGAGACCGAGAAGGCGGCGAACACCGCCCTGCGCTCGGACGATCCGGACGCGCTTGAGAAGTTCCTGGAAGTGACGCACAACACCACGTACACGATCGACATCCGGTCGAGGGTCGGCGCGATCGCCGGGGATGACTCCTACGGCACCGAGGTGCGGAACGGCGCCCAGATCGCGCTCGCCGGCACGACGGCGATGCAGGTCGAGTTCCTGGAGGTGGATCGGCACCGTGCGGCCGAACGCGACTACGCCACGGCCACACACAACTACATCGCCACCTCCTTGATGATCGAGACCTCGCAGATCGCGGAGCGCGCCGTCGAGTTCGCGCGCACCGCGCAGGCCGCGGCGGCAGAGGCCCGCGGTGCGGCGGAGGAGGCCATCGGTTACGCGGACGACGCCGGCAAAGCCGCCGACCAGGCGCGGACGTACGCAACCGAGGCCGTCGCCCAAGCCCGCGACGCCGCCGCGTCCGCCGAACGAGCCGCGCAGGCCGTTCGCACCGCCGCCGCCGCGACCAAGCAGGCCCAGCAGTCGGCCGGGAAGGCGTCCCTCTCGGCCCGCTGGGCACGCGCCTCGGCTGCTTCGGCGGCAAAGGACGCGGCAAGCGCCTTCGCCGCCTACGACACCGCGTACAAGGCGCAGATCCTGGCCGGCCAGAGCGCGTCAGAAGCGGCTCGCATCGCTGCCGAGGTCTTCGACGACTATCGGGAAGAGGCCAAGGCCCGGCTGAGCGAACTCAAGGCCGAGTGGTACGGACACTGCAAGTGGGGGCCCGAGGACGGCCTGCCCGGATACAACGACTGCAACGCCTACGTCGAAAAGATCCTCAACGATCCCAAGGGGCCACTCCACGACCCGGACGGCTACGCCCAGGAACGGATCCAGCACTGCAGGAGCCAGTTCGTCGGCAAGGCCATGGACGCCTGCATGTCCGTCGTCCTGAGCCCGCTCTTCTACTTCGCGGCAAGGGGGATCTCCGACCGGGAGACCGAAACCCATCGCCTCGCCGAGGAGTACATGGCCCTGACCGGACTGGACCTGCTCAACGGCGCCTCCCAATGGTCGTTGGCGAACAAGTGCAAGAACGCCGTCAAGGGAGGCGTCGTGACCGGGGGGAAGAAGTTCTCGGACTGCATCACCGGCGCCCTGGACCTGTCCGAAGATCCCGACTGGGACAAGTATTCGAGCCAGTGGAAGGGCACCTTCGTGGAGTCGCTCGTCCCGGAGGAGCTGCGGTTCGCCGAGTACAACTCGGAATGGGGAACGATGTACCTGCGCGAGCACCTGTCCGACCGGACCATTCTCTCGGCGATTCACGAGTCCGACCTGGCGACATCACTCCTGCGCATCCTTCCGATCGGATGCGTTCAGGACGGTGGGCAGTGCCCGTACGCGGCTACCGCGCAACAGCTCAGGAACGTGAGCGAGTCGATCAAGCTGCTGAACAATCAGGGCTATATCGTCGACGAGTCCGGGCGGGTGCTCGATGCGAGCGGACTGCCGATCGCGAGCCTGCCACCGATCGATGATCTCGAGAAATGGGCGAACTATACGGTCGAAAGCGGGCTGCACGACGACCTGGCGGCCCTCGAAGACCGTCTCGGCCTGCTGTACAGGCAGGAGTTCGGGCTGCCCATGGCTCCCCCGGCATGGCACCTCGAGACACAGCTCGCCTATCGCGTCGCCACGCGGGAGGTGAAGCTACGCGAGAACACGCTCCGGCTGGTCATGAACAACCGTGGCGGTGTCTGTGACGCGGTGCCGATCAACGGCACCGCACCCGACCAGCAGCGACAGGTCGTGGCCGGGTGCGTCCAAGCCATCAAGATGTTGCTTCCGGCCGGCACGACCATGATCATCTACTACCCCGACCCGGCGAATCCGGCAGAGCTGCTTGAGGTCACCGTGCGTGGCGTCGGCCGCTGGCTGGACTGAACCCGTCGCCGCGCGTTGACCCGGTAGCGGGTCAACGCGCGGTCGTCGAGGCCGGCGGCCGTGCGAAGGTCGGTCCCGGCCATGCCGGCATCCTCCACGAGTGATCATCTTTGGTGATCGTCACTCGCTGGGGACCTCAGAACGGGTGCTTCACGCGCCTTCTCGGGGGTTGATGCTCCCATCAGAGCGGCTGTAACACGGGGTTCCGTGTTACAGCCGCTCTTTCCCAGGAAGGCGGGCGGAGCGGCGTCACCGGGCTCATGTTCTTCAGGTCTTTTGCTAAAGCTTCCCGGGACGGATTGCCACGTCATCGATCTGGAACGCGGGTCCGGCGGTGCTCGCGTTCCAGACAAAGGTCCAGTCGACGCGGGTCGTGCCTGCGGGCGCGGTGAACGTGCCGGCTGCTTCGGTCCAGGCGGTCTTCTGGGCCAGGGAGATGGCGTCGGTACGCAGCACCGTGCCGGACTCGTCGCGCCACCGCACATTCCACGTGACGGCAGGCATGGTCGCCACGGCCTCCCGGTACCACAGCGACACCTGGTAGCTCGTACCGGCGACCACACCGCTGTATCCGGGGAAGTTGTCAAGCGCCACCGCGCTGCCAGACGCCTGGGCGCTGGTCATCTGCAGCGAGCCGGTGCCACCATGCGCGCCGCCGGTCTGGTGCGCCAGGCTGGCCCCGTACCACGGGGCGTAGGGCGAGGTCGTCGAGCCGGACTCGAAGTCCTGCTCGGCGATCGCCGGCGGGACGGGCGTGCCGCCGTCGAACGTGCTGCCGGCGTCCTGGCCGTACTGGGGGCCGACCCACAGCCCGGGCACGATGCGATTGCCCATGTCGGTGACCCTGAACTGCCACGGTCCTGTGTAGGTGTTGTCGTGCCAGGAGTTGTGCGAGTCGTGGACGATCGACTGCTGGATCACGGCGCCCTTGTACGGGGACCAGTCCGGGTACGTACCCCAGTTGGACAGCAGTGCCATGTGCCCGCAGTACTGCGTCGGGCAGCCGCCGTTGACGGCGCTGGGGTCGAAGGCGAACGTGTTGTGGTGGATGTCGACGTTCTTCGTCCACCAGCGGCAGTTGGTGTAGAGCGGCTCGCTGGCGATGGCAGGAGCCGAGCACTGTGAGGTGTTGGTCGGTCCGACGATCAGCGTGCAGTCGCCGGTCGTCGAGGCCGGGCTGTTGCAGAACCGGTCGGCGTTCGCCCACGCGGTGATCCCGCCCCAGTTGTTCTCGAGCCGGTTGCCGGTGATCTCGATCTTGCTGGTCCGCGCTGGCACGCGGGGCTCACCATCCGCCTCGGACAGGTAGATCGCCGCTTCGGGGAACGGGTCGCCCTTCGTTGCCCGCTCGGCGCCGGAGGCCCAGGCGTTGCGGCGGATGGTGTTGTTCCGGATCACGACGTTGTAGCTGATCTCGTAGAAGATCGCGAGCGACTCGTTGTCCTCGATGAGGTTGTCCTCGATGAGGAAGTCGTTGTTGTTGGTGTCCGCCCAGACCCCCGGCCCGTGGTTGCCGTGGATCCAGTTGCCGGTCACGTCGGCACCGTTCACCGCCCAGAACTTCATGCCACCGGTACATCCGCACCCAGGTTCCTGGTGCTCCCAGTCGTCGGTGTTGTTGCCGGTGAACTCGTTGTCCGCCACAACCAGGCCGGTGATGGTGTTGCCTTCTTTGTACGCGTTCAGGCCGTACTGCCCGTTGTCCTTGAGGCAGTTGCCACGGATCTTGTTCGTGGCCCCGGCCATCAGCCCCGCGCCGGAGTTGTTGCGGATCGTGTTGTGCTCCACGACCCAGCCGTCGCCGGAGTCGTGGTTGACCACACCCTGATCGCGCGGCGCGACGAATCCGGTGATGGTCAGGTACCGGATCGTGACGCCGGTCGCCTGCTGAGTGAACGCGTACCGGTTCAGCCGCTGCCCGTCCAGTACCGCGCCGGGCGCGCCGATGAACGTCGCGCCGTTGCCGGGCATGATCTGGGCGTACTGGTCCGTGCCCAGCGTGTGTGTGCCGGTCTCGAAGTAGTACGTGGTGTTCGCCTGGCGTAAGTTCACGCCGCTGTTGTCGCCCGCAGGGACCACGACCGCGCCGGAGGGCGGTGTGGTCGGGCCGTTCAGCGACGAGCTGCCGCAGACCGCTGCCGTTGCCGTCGTCGAATCGGCTGCCGAATCGACCGCGTCGCCACTCGCCGACGTCGCGCCGCCCATGACAACCGTGGCTAGGGCCACCAACGCCACTGGCCAGGTTCTTCGCATTCCTGTTCTCCTCCAGGTCTTGACCAGCCTTGGCCGCACTCGACCGCCGGCCGTCGCCGCTGTAGACAGCGCTCGCGCCTACCCTCAAGATCAAACGCTGAGAGAGTACTGCAGGGCCGATGACGGCGTCCTGCTGATCAGGGACAGCGACAGACATCACCGTCCCTGAGATGTCCCCTCCCGGCACGGCGTAGGCGTTGAGTTCGAGGTAGTCGGCGACCCGACACCCGCGTGTCGACTCAGCACGACGCCGTCATGCCTCAGCGTGCGCTGCACCACCTTGAGTTCGGTACGCAACGCCAACACTCACTACTCCGTGGCATAGGTCGTGCCGCCGGATCAGGTGAGTTGGCACCTCCGACCACGGTGACGGACTGCGACTCGCAATCGCGCGCGTCGAGCTCGGTCGCCGCGTAGCGAACATCCGCCGGCGTACTGACGAGCCGCGGCACTCGTGGCTCGCGCGTTTTCTCCGACCGGCATCCAGGCGCTCCAATCGGCACACCATGACGTTCGAGCGGTTCAAGCCGCCGCCGCTGTCGTCTCGACGCGCCGCGGCGGCACCGCATGACGGACGGTGATGGCGAACAGGAGGAGACCGGCGGCCGTCAGCACCAGGCCCGCCCATGCCGTCGAGAGGGTGCCGAGGCCCGCGCCGAGCGTGATCGAGCCACCGACGGCTCCCAGCGCGTTGGCCAGGTTGAGCGATGCGAGGTTGAGCGCCCCCATCAATGTGGGCGCCTCGGGGGCGTTCTTGGTGAGCAGCACCTGAATCGTCGGGATGGCGAGCATCATGGTCGCGCCGACTCCGAAAAGGGCAGGCATGAGCAGCCAGATCGTTTCGCCTGTTGCGGCGATCGCGATGAGGAACAGCAGGACGCTCCCGTAGCCCAGGACGAGACCCCGGTACGCATAGCGGTCAGCAAGGCGGCCACCGACTTGGTTACCCACCGCCATGCCGACGCCGAACACGGCGAGCGCCACGGGGATCAGCGATTCATCGGCCCGTGCCGCGTCCGTGACATAGGGACCGATGAAGGTGTAGACGGCGAAGATGCTGGAAATGCCGAGCGCGGCGACGACCATGATCACCCAGACCATCGGGCGGCGCAGGGCGCCCAGCTCTTGCGCGATGGGCCCGCCGTCGAGGTCGGAGGTGGCGGGTACCCAGAGGAGAATGGCGGCACCGGCGGCCAGGCCGATCACCGCGACCACGACGTACAGCGCCTGCCAGCCGGCCTGCTGCCCGACGAAGGTGCCGAGGGGCGAGCCGACGATCGTCGCGATGGTCAGGCCGGCCATGACGGTTGCGAACGCCTTTCCGCCCTTGCCCGGACCGTAGACGTAGGCGGCGACGACGGCGCCGGCACCGAAGTAGGCGCCTTGCACCGTGCCGGTGATGAACCGGGCCGCGATCAGCATGCCGACGTTCGCGGACAGCGCCGACAGCAGGTTTCCGACGATGAAGAGAAGGATGAGTGCCAGGAGCAACTGCTTGCGGTTCAGCCGGGCGGCCACGATCGTGATGACAGGGGACCCGATCATGACGCCGACCGCGTAGGCGGTCACGGCGTACGTCGCCTGCGGGATCGAGATGCCCATGTCCGCGGCGAAGAGCTGGATGATGCCGTTGCTGCCGAATTCACCCGTGCCGATGGCGAAGGTGCCGAGCGCGAGAGCGAGCAGGGTGAGCTTCGTGTTCCTGGTGGCGCAGTCCGGCGTGTGGCGCGCTTCCTCGGCTTCGCACTGCGCTCGGTAGGCACTGTTGAGCAAAGGGAGCCCTCCTTGCGGGCGAGTGTGGTGGTTCCGTGCGGCGATATGTCACAGATCGGTCAGGCTCCGTGGGCCCTCGCGCGCCTCGTCATAGCGGATCAGCGCTGTTCCCGTGAAGTTACGCAGGATCACTTGATGAAGAGTGAACGATCACTGGATCCGTTCCCGAGCCGGTCCAAGGCGGATCACCGCCCCCCGTTTCCCGCGCACGCGTATCCAGTCATCGTCAAGAGGCCCTGAAGCATGCGAGAACAGTCAGCCGGGGGCTAGAGATCGGTCTACCAGCGGCCGCCCTTATGGAGCTGGCCACGGACCGCGCCATCGGGGAACTGGGAAGTGTGCAGGTTGGCGTACCAGTTCTTGGGCTTGTTCTTGATGTCCCTGAGCAGGCTGCTCTTGACGCGAACGGAGCCGGAAGCGGTGTTGCCGCGAATGCGGCCGTTGGACAGCAGGTCGATGACGACGGGGCCGTTCACGCCCGCCTTGCCCCGGTGGATGTGGAAGGCGGTCGGCCTGCCGGTGTTCCTCCACTGTACGAAGAAGTAGAAGCGGTCGCCGCTGATGCGGAACTTGGCGACGGCCACGCCGTTGGGGTCGTTGACCTTCTTGCCCCCGTTCGGGCACCTCGTTCCGGCCGAGGAGCCCGGCGGCGAAGTAGTACTTGGGCGAGCTGGTCGTCTGGCTGTGCGCGGTCACCCTGGTGGTCTGGGACGCGGCGGCCGCGGGGGTGGCGATCACCGAGCCGGTGACCACCACGGCTACCGCCCCTGCCGCCGTCGCGCCCGCAAGCACGCGCTGCCACGACATCCGACCCCTGCCCACCGAATGGAAAGCGCGGGATTCCATTTTCCGATCCACTTCTTGTGAAGTGTGCCCAGGTGACATTGGACGCAAGATCCCCTCCGACGCGGCAAAGAACGGTTGCTCCGTGGACTCCGACTTCTTCGACTTGCTGGCGCGCTCCCACCTGCGCTTCGTCGGCACCCCGCTGGCAGGCCCCGAGGCCACGGCGGCTCTCGGCGGAGCCGGACCGGCGGGAGGACCGCCAGGCGCTCCTGGACGCCGTGCGTCGGGACGGCTTCGCGACCGGCTATCGGGGACAGCGCATCGCCAAGTCCGGCCGCCGGTTCTGGATCGAGGACGTGACAATGTGGAACCTGGTGGACGGCGACGGCCTGCTCGTGGGCCAGGCGGCGACCTTCCGACGCCCGCCGGACGCCTGACGCCCGGCACGGCGGAGATCTATGGGGCCGCGGGCCTGGTGCTCACCGCGCCCCGCCCTCGATGCGGTGGCAGCGTGGCAGCGCCCAGAAGCTGTGCGGTCTGCCGGTCCCCACGTCCAGTGACGGGTCGCAGGCGAGCTTCACCGACGTTGACCTTGAACCCTTTCTCACGCGTCAGTCGAAGACGACGACCTGACGCCCGATCACGTCACCTCGGGCCAGCGCCTCGAGCCCTTCGTCTACTCGGTGGTCATCTTCCGGGACATCGACAACGTTCAGTTGGAGGTCCTGGCCGTCGGCGTCTGACGCTTGACGCGGCGCGCGACTCCGCCGTTGGCCGCGGCGACGTACGGCCGGGAGACGCGGGCGCGGATCAGCTCACGAGATGCTCTGACCGCTTGAACCCCTCTGGGAGACCGCGGCGAGGAAACCGCCGACGAACGCGTCGCCGAGCCCGATGGTCGTGGGCGCGGCGACGTCGAGCTCGAAGCCGGGCAGGCAACGAACAACCTCGCCCATTCGGCGTTCCAGAGCCGCGGCGAACTCCACCGCCTCCGTTCGCCTCGGCCGGTTCTGCATGAGTTCGTACTGGTGGTTCGTGTACTCATCGCCGTGGCAGTAGCGGGTGCTGGCGATCACGATGCCCTCGTTCAGTGGCTCCGCGTACTCGCCGGCTCTTTCGCCGAATGCCGCCGACCAGTACTTGGTGTGCACCACCAAGGTCTCCACGGGGATCAGGGCCTGCAGCGATTCGAGGGCACGTGCCACCTCCGCCACGGAGAGCAGGTTGACCGCGTAGCCCAGGTGGGACTGCATCTCGTCTTCGTTCAGTCCGTAAACGTCGATGACTTCCAGAAGCGCGTCGCGGACCCGTTGGCTGAGGCCCGGCTCGTGGAATCCGGCATCCTCGTAGTAGACGACCGCCTCGGCCGGCAGTTGTCGCATGTGCCTTCTCAGCGTGGAAAGACGCCGGTCGAGTGTTCGCCGGTCCCGTATCGCGTTGAATCCCGAGATCAGAAAGACCCGTGCGTCGCCGAGCAACGAGCCCAGCTCATCACTCAGCAGCATGGACTCGTTGTCCGGGTCGTTGACGTAGATCAGTCTGTTCGGAAACGGCGTGTCGATGTCGATGTCACCTGCTCGAACCCGCATGCCCTGGTCGTACTGCACGATCAGGTGCGGATAGAGGGTGTCGTGGTCGCCGCTACAGATGTAGTCGCAGCTTGCCGGCAGCAGGCGGCGGACGATGTCGTTGAGGCTGACCAGGTGCAGGGTGGACGGTACGCCGAGCCGGCTCATCTCCATCGCCGCCCGAACAGAGGTCCCGCCCAGAGTCGTTCGTTTGGGGAACCGCCCGGCGAATGCGTCCAGGCATTCGGAGGAGGCGACGAAGTGCTCGCCTCCTCCGCCCTTTTTGAGGTAGGTGAGAATCGAGATGACCAGCTCACGCTCGTTGGTCACGGTGACCGACGAAGTCAGCTCGGCATCGCGGATCCGATACTCGCCGACCAGTTGCTCCAAGATCGACGAGGACAGCTTGAGTTCGTAGTCGACGCATCCCCCCAAGCCCAGGACTACACGGCTGGTCATGTCAGTAGAGAGATGCCTTGCCGGCCGCTTCGAAGAGGTCGATCTTCTGCCCGGCCACCACCTTCATCGCCTCGATGCACGGCGGCTGGATGGAGTTCGGCTCACGCAGGCCCTCATCGGCCAGGACCTCGCGCATCTTCATGTGGTAGGCGGCCTTGATGTCACTGGAGATATTGATCTTGTTGATGCCGAGCTTGACCGACTCCGCGATCTCGTCGTCGGGATTGCCCGAGCCGCCGTGCAGCACCAGGGGGATCTGGACCCGGTCCTTGATCTCTTTCAGCAGGTCGAGCTTCAGCTCCGGCTTCAGGTTCTTCGGGTAGAGGCCGTGATAGGTGCCGATGGCCACGGCGAGGCTGTCCACGCCCGTCGCCTGCACGAAGGTCACGGCGTCCGCCGGGTCGGTGTAGATGATCGCGTCGCTGCCGTCTTCGGCCTCGCTGTCGGTCTTGCCGATCGTCCCCAGCTCCGCCTCGACCGACAGGCCGACCGCGTGCGCGGTTTCCGTGACCTTCTTGGAGATCGCGATGTTCTCCTCGAACGACTTCATCGAGGCATCGATCATCACCGAGGTGAAGCCGATCCGGATCGCGGTCAGCATCTCCTGATAGGTCGCGCCGTGGTCCCAGTGAATCGCGATCGGCACGGACGAGCGATGGGCCCGCTGGGTCATCGCGGCGATCACGTCCACTCCGATGTGCCGCACCTCGTCGGGGTGGATCCCGATGAAAAGCGGCGCGTTCTTCTCCTCGCTGATGTCCACGATGCCGTTGAACATGGCGTAGTCACTGATGTTGAAGGCGGGCACGGCGAAGTTTCTTTCATTCGCGACAGCCAAGAGCACCTTGCCGGTCGTCAGCATTGCTGTATTTCTCCTTCTGATTAATTGATTGTCACTCGGGACGGGGACGATGTGTCAGGACTTGACCGCGCCGGAGGTGAGGCCGCCGATGAATCGCCGCTGGAAGAGGAGGAACAACACGAGCACCGGGATGGACCCCAGGATGCTCATGGCCATCATCTGGTTCCACTCGTAGGAGTGCTGGCCCATCAGGAGCTGGATGCCGATGGGAACGGTTCGCATGTCATCGGTACGCGTGAGCGTCAGCGCGAACAGGTATTCGTTCCACGAGATCATGAAGGTGTAGACGCCGACGGCGACCAGCCCGGGCACCGAAATGGGCACCAGGATCCGCCAGAGAGCCGTCCAGCTCGACGCCCCGTCCACCTTGACGGATTCATCCAGCTCTCGCGGCAGGGTGTTGAAGTACGCGGTCATCATGATGATCGCATAGGGCAAGGTGAACACCATATGCGTGAGGATGAGCCCCGGATAAGTATTGTACAGGCCGAGCGCCACCACGAGACCGAAATAGGGAATGACGAGTGTGATTGGCGGCACCGCCTGGACGGTGACGATCACGGCGTTGACGGATCGCTTCAGCGGGAAGTTGTAGCGGCTGAATCCATACGCCGCGAGAATCGCCACGAACAATGTCAGCACGGTCACCGACAGCGCGACGATGTAACTGTTGATGAAAAACCTCAACTGGGTCGCGTCGGCCAGGATCACTTTGTAGGCGTCGAACGAGAAGTTCTCGGTGATCAGCCGCGGCGGAACCTGGAAGACTTCCCCGTTGGTCTTGAACGACGTCGACAGCATCCACACGACCGGCAGGCCGGCGAAGGCCGCGCCGACGCACAGGCCTGCGAGCACGGCGATCTTCGCGCCGAGGCGCCGCCTTTTGCGGGTGAGCACGGTGATCACCTCTCCTTTTGCAGGCGAACGTAGAAGAAGGCCAGAATCATCGTGAGCAGCAGGACTATGACGGCGGCGGCGGACGCGGTGGCGAACTCGTAACTGCTGAAGGCCTGCTTGTAGGTGTACGTGCTGAGCATCTCGGTGGCATTCAGCGGGCCACCACCGGTGGTCATCCAGATGAGGGCGAACTGCTGGGAGGTCCAGATGAGATCGAGCACGGCCATGCTGAGGAGCACCGGTTTCAGCTGTGGCAGCGTCACGTTGCGGAACTGGCGGAAAGTGCTTGCGCCGTCGACGGAGGCCGCCTCGTACAGAACGGGCGAGATTCCCTGCAACCCGGCGAGGATGCTGATCATGAAGAAGGGGAAGCCGGCCCAGATGTTGATGAATGTCAACGCCCAGAGCGCCGTGTTCGGCTCGGAGAGCCAGCTCACTTCCTCGCGCATCACGCCGATCGTGGTCAGGATGTAGTTGACCACCCCGGACGGGTCCAGCATGAGCCGCCAGATGACCGCGATCACGGCGACCGTGAACAGCCAGGGCAGGATGTAGACGATGCGGAAGATGGCTTTCGTCACTCCGCCCAGCAACGGGGTGTTGAGCATCGTCGCGAAGGCCAGTCCCAGGCCGAGGTGAGCGACGGTGCTCACGGTGATGAAGATGAACGTGTTCTTCAGTGCTGCCAGGAAGTCCGGATCGGTGAGCACCGTGGTGTAGTTGGCGAGCCCGGCGAAGACCGGATTCTGCTCGACGATCACGTTGTCCTTGAACGAGTAGCTGACCACCATCGCGATGGGGATGATCATCAGTACGAAGATCAATATCAGCGTCGGCGAGAGATAGCCGTACGGGACGACACCCTGCACGGGGAAAGGCCGCGTCCTTCTCCGTCGGCCCGCAGAGGATTCCGATGCCGATTTTGCGGCTCCCGGGGAGGCCGCCGGATCGAGTTTCGCGGTTTCCATCGATGTCTCCTTGGTTCGGGGGCCGCGCCGCACGGTCGGCGCGGCCCACGAAGTACGGAAGGTCAGAGCACCGGTGCCCAGGCCTGTTGCGCCTTGTTGAGGGCGTCGTCGACACTCTGCTTGCCGGTGAGCGCGAGCTGCAGCTGCTCATCGAAGCTGCGCATGAGGTCTTCGGACTTCGGCAGCCCCACGAACTCGTTGGCGGGATAGCCCGCCTTGTAGATGTCGAAGGCCGTCTTGAACAGCGGGTCACTCGCGCTGAAGTCAGGCTCGGCCGTCTTGTTGCCGGGGAAGCCGTTCGCCAACGTGCTCAGCTGCGCATTAGCCTTCTTGTCCATCAAGAACTGGACCAGCTTGAACGCCTCGGCCTTGTGCTCCGAGGACTCGGCGACGCCGATGCCCCAGGACGCGTACGGGATGCCGCGCTTGCCGGTGTAGGCGTCCTCGGCCGGGATCGGCACCACCGTGAAGTCCAGCTTCGGATTGTTCTTCTTGATCAGCCCGATGTGCGCCAAGGAATCGATCACCATGCCGACCTGACCGGTGGAGAACTTCTCGACCTTGTCCTGCTCTTTCATGGTCAGCGCTCCGGGCGCGATGACGCCCGCGTCGTTCAGGCTCTTGACGTATTCCACGGTGCTCTTGACGCCGGGGCCGGTCAGGTCGGGCTTCCCGTCCTTGGTGAGCATGCTGCCGCCCGATGCCCACAGCCATGACATCACGTCGTTCTGGACGCCGTTGGGAACGGCGGTGTCGAGCGGCAGGGCCCAGCCCTTGACGTTGCCGCCGAGCGCGCTGACCTTCTTGGCCGCCTCCAAGAACTCCGTGCGCGTGCTCGGAGGCGTCTTGACCCCCGCCTTCGCGAGCAGATCATTGTTGACGAACAGGGGGTAGACGAAGTTGACCACGGGGATCATGTAGGTCTTCCCCTTGATCTGGATCTGGCTCGCGAGCTGGCTCGAGTCGTACTTCGCGGTCGTCATGAGCGCGGACAGGTCCGCGATGGCGCCCTGCTTGGCGAAGTCACTCACCCATGCGCCGTCGAGGCCGACGACGTCAGGCAGCGTCCTCGACGCCGCTCCGGCCACCAACTGCTGCTTCGTGGACGCGTAGGGGCCGCTCAACAGCTTGACCTTGATGTTCGGGTTCTGGGCCGTGAATTCCGACATAAGCTTGTCGAACGATCCCGCCGGCAGCTCCGGCGCCCACCACTGCGCAAACTCCAGAGTGACGGTCCCGTCGCCGCTCGATCCCGCGCTAGCTCCCGAGCCGGAACCACACCCCACGGCCGTGGCGCCGATCATCGCCACCGCCATCACCCCGAGTAGTCGCCTCGTCCGGCCCTGCAACCGGGTGCTGCCTCCGGTCATCGCGACCTCCTTGCTGTACAGGTGTTACCGGTCTTTGCCGGTTTCCGCCACATTAACAACGCGTGTCGCTACCCCACAAGACCTAGTAACGCAAAAACCCGCTTGGAACCGCACAGTCCGGCATTCATCCGCAAGAGTCGTGCTGGATCACGAGACTTCCAGCGCCGGGAGCCTCGAAGTCGGCAGCATCTCGCCTGAAAGAGGCAGTGTTGTGCGGTAGTCTGCAGTTCTAGGCCTGTATCACCCCTCTGTTGCGTTGATCAGTAACGCAACTACCGCAGAGATGGGAGGGTCAGTGACCCTTGACGAAGACGACCGGCAGCGTCGTCTACCTGCAGGACGTAAGGCCCAGCTGGCGGCATACGTCGCGGAGGCCGGGCAGGTCACGGTCAGCGCACTCGCAGAGCGCTTCGGCGTCTCCATCGACACGATCCGGCGGGACCTGGACCAGCTCAGCGCCGACGGTGTCCTGGTCCGCACCTATGGCGGAGCGGTCAGTCAGGCCACTCTATCTCGGGTCGACCGGGCCGTGGACGTGCGGCTCAAGATGGAAGAACGCGAGAAGGAGAAGATCGCGGTACTTGCCGCGTCGCTGGTCAAAGATGGGTCGATCATCATGATCAACGGCGGTACGACCACTCTCGCCGTGGCCCGGAACCTGCGCAACCATCGGGACCTGACCGTGGTGACGAACAGTCTGCTCGTACCCCCGGCGCTGCCACCCTCAGCCGTCCGCGACGTGTACGTCTTCGGCGGCGCGGTCCGCACTCTCACGCTGGCCACCATCGGCCCCGTAAGCTTCCGGGCGTCCGACGGAAGCGAGCTGGACATCAGCTGCGACCTGGCGTTGATCGGGGTCGGCGCCGTTTCGGCGGCCGGATACACGACGAGCAACCTCGCCGAGGCGGCGATGATGCGAGAGATGATCTCGCGGGCGGCGCGCGTGGCGATCCTGGCCGACTCGTCCAAGTTCGATCGCCGGCTCTTCGCCCAGGTGTCCGAGCTCGGGGGCGCCGACTTCCTCGTCACAGACTCCACGCCGCCGCCTGACCTTTTGGACGCGCTGACGGAGAACGGGGTAGAGCTGATCACGCCGGACACCCTCGAAGGCGCCCCCGAAGCCGGTCAAGATCCCCAGTAGATCGGGCGACGAGCAGGTGGCGGCCTGTCCGGGTGCCGTTTCGCGTCATGGCCCCTCGAGAACGCCGGTCGACGGTCCCGGCGCCCATTACCGGTACATGGGCCGGTGATGGGCGCCGGCTGCTGAGCGGAGCCATGAGCGGATGGCCGCATGGATCAGGCGATCTCGATGTGGTCCAGCTCCGCCCAACGCGCCTGGTACTGGAAGCGCAGGGTGTTCCATCCGGCGTTCAGCGTGAGCTGGGCAGGCACCTGCGTCCAGTTGTCCCAGCCGCGGTCGGGATAGCTCAGCGTGAACCGCGTGCCCCCGTTCACCGTCACCAGGTGCTGCGCGTCGCCGTACCCGGCGGCATAGGCCACGTACGCGGTGTAGGCCCCGGCGACCGGCGCGAACACCTGGACGTCGACCCAGCTGTCCGCATAGTCGATCTTTGCCACGACGGCCCCCTGTGACGCCCCGGCCGCGCCGGTACGCACCTCGGCATGGTTGAGCGTGCCGCGCTCGGCCTCGTACCGTACCCGGCTGCCGCGTACGACCGGGTAGTCGTTGGCCCAGCCCAGCTCCGCGGTGTACATGTGGCGCGCGTTGCCCACCCAGCCGTGGAAGAAGACGCGGCTCCCGAGCACGTCGGTCCCGCCGGGGCCCTGAACGGCGCCGTCGAAGGTGGCCGTCGTCATCAGCGGCCGGTACGCCTTGGTGTAGGGCCCGGTGAGAGTCGGGGACACGGCGTAGCCGGTGAAATAGCTGTTTCCCGCGTAGGAGCCGGCCGAGTAGAAGAGCACGTACTGGGAGGGCCGCTTGACGAGCACGGGAGCCTCGATCACCCCGGCTTCCTCGGGACGGTCGTTGCGGATGAGCTCGGTGCGGCCGCCGACGAAGGTGACGCCGTCCGCGCCGACCTGCTGCAGCCACAGAATGGTGGGCCGGCCTACGGCGTTGCCGTCGTTCTTGTAGACCAGGTACCGCTTGCCGTCGGTGTCGACGAAGCTCGACGGGTCGATGTCGCCGCCCTCGCCCGCGTTGCAGACGAGCGGTGAGCCGCTGGTCGGCTGGAAGGGGCCGAGGGGGTTCGCCGAGGTCGCGGCGCCGATGCACATGCGCCCGGTAGCGGTGCTGGGACCGGTGAAGTACATCAGGTAGCGGCCATCGGGAAGCTGGGAGACGTCGGGTGCCCAGAACCCGCCGTTCCCCGCCCAGGACGGTTTGGCGGGCAGCGCGTCCCCGCGCACGGTCCACGGGCCGGTGGCCGACGAGGCGCTGGCGACCTGGATGCGCCCGGCCGAGCTGCTGGTGGAGTAGGCGTAGAAGGTGGAGCCGACTTGGATCACGTCCGGATCGGGGAAGTCGGCGCGAATCACGGCCGTCGGGGCCACGGCGGCCGCCGCCGGCTCCGCACCGGCCGCGGGTAGGCAGACCGCGGTCGCGGTGAACACGAGGAAGAGCCGGCCGAGCAGCCGCATGGGGACCTCCGATCATCCGTACTCACGGGTATAGGCCATTCCGGAGCCGCGGAGAAGGGATTTTTTGGCATTTCAGTCAGGAGATTCTGATCGCCGCTGTCAGATCGACGGCTCGCGTGGATGACACCGAGTGCGGCCGCTAGCTGGGGAGCCTGGCCTGGGTGGCAGTGGAGACCACCGTGTCCTTCTGGGCCGAGGTCATCAGGCCGGCCGTGACCCACTCCTCCGCGGTGCGGGTCACGGTGGACACGAACGCTCCCTGGCTCGCGAAGGGCGCGTTCTTCCAGACCGCGTCGAGGAACGTCACCGAATCCGCCCGCTCGCGGTTGGGCACGCCGGAGTCGATCCTGCCGAAGACGACGGTCGGCTCGACGCGCCGGAAGTAGGCGTGGTAGCGGTCGGTGTTGTTGATGTAGAGGGGGACGAGCGGCAGGCCGTTCGCCGTGAAGCTCATCGGCCCGGTGGACGTGACGGCGCGCGCGAGGTCCCCGGACAGGGTGAAGTCCCGGTAGAAGGAGAATTGGCGGTAGGTGGTCTGGTTGCTCTTGGCGACCATCGGCACCGGCCCGTAGGCGATGCTCTGGATGGTCGGGATGTCCAGCGCCTTCTCGATCCGCAGCGAGAACGGCATCGTGATCCTCACCGTGTCGCCGCTCCGCCACTGCCGGTCGAGCGTGACGTACTCGCCGGGCTTGGCGTCGAGCTGCTGGTCGGTCGCGTTGACCAGCACCGTGAAGCCCTTTTCCACCCAGTACGGCACCCGCAGCTTCACCACCAGCCGGCCGTTGCCCGTAACCGTCAGCGTCGTCACCCCCGCGGGGTCGGCCGGATAGTTCGTGACCTGCCTGATCACGAAGCCCTTCTCGGCCCAGTTGAGCTCCGAGGCCATGTAGAGGTTCACGTAGAGCGTCGAATCGTCGGCGGACCGGAAATAGATCGAGTCCTGGAACTTGGTGTGGCTCTCCAGTCCGGTGCCGCCGCAGCAGGTGCCGAGGTTGCCGTAACTGCGCGCCGAACCCGCCCGCATCGGGATGAAGTAGGTCAGCAGCGGATTGGTGGTGCTGTCGGTGTTGCGGCGGGAGGCGAGGATCTGGCCGTAGAGTGCCCGTTCGTAATACTGCATGTATTTCGGGTCGGCGGTGTGGAAGAACAGGGCCCGGCTCAGCTTGAGCATGTTGTAGTTGCAGCAGGTCTCGGCGTTGTTGGTGCCCAGGGTGCCGACGATGACGTCGCGTGCGCCGAAGAGCTCGCCGTTGTCGGACGGACCGGCCAGGCCGCCGTCGGTGAACGTGCGGTGCGGGACGACCATGTCCCAGAAGTTCGCGGCCGCGTCGAAGTAGCGGCGTTCCTGGTTCTGGTCGAAGACGGACAGGTATCCGATGAACTGGGGGATGTGCTGGTTGGCGTGTTTCCGGTTGAGCGTGTCCTGCTTGTCGACGGTGGCCGCGAGGAGGGCGGTGTTGTCGAAGCACTTGGCCGTCGCGAGATACTCCGCCTTGCCGCTGAGGGCGTAGAGGTCGGCCATCACGATGTTCATGCCGTTGTACTCGCCGGCGATGTAGATGCCCCACATCCGGTCGAGCTGGGCCCGCGGAAGGTTGCCCAGCCTGCTGTGAACCCAGTCGCCCATCTTGAGCACGATCTCTAGCGCCTGCTCGTTGCCGGCGTACTGGTAGGCGTCGAGCAGCCCTCTCATGATCATGTGGCAGGTGTAGTACGGCGCCCAGATCGTGGGATAGGTCGCGTACTGCTCCAGCTGGATGAACTGCGTCTCGGGGTAGGCGGCCAGGAAGCCGGGGTGGCTCGGCCCGCCGGGTTGCCCGACCTTCGCGGCCAGCGCGTTCTGGCACTCGCCCAGCGCGGTGACCATGTAGTCGACCTTGTTCTTGTAGAAGGCGTCGCCGGAGCCCGCGTAGGCCAGAGCGAGGGCGCTGAGGAAGTGCCCGCTGTAGTGACCGCGCAGATTACCGGTCGCGTCGTCCCAGCCGCCGGGCGGCTGCGCGCCCAGCGTGTCCAGACCGGCGTTGGCCCGGAAATTGGCCAGCATCCGGTCGGCCGAATAGGACCGCAGGAAGGTCAGGATGCGATCCCGGTTGGCGGTGAACAGGCTCGCGCCCAGCGTGACCTGGCTGTTCGCGAACGGCTTCACGATCCAGCTGCCGGGCACCGGGGGGTCGTTCTGCCGCAGCGGGGCCACCATGCGGGCCGCGGCCCGGGCCGTTCCGGTGGACGTCGCCAACGCGAGCGCGGACGGGGTGGCGACCGCCAACACCGCCAGTCGAAGGGCCTCGCGCCTGGGCACCATTTCTGACATCGCACTGTCCTCTTCGTCGCTCGGGATCCGATGGGGAGGGCATGTGGGCCGCGGAATGGTAGCGCTAACATTTACGCCTCTGGAGCTGGTCCGCGTAGTCGATGGGACTGTTACGTCGGCTCAGGTCGAAGGCGTCGCGCTTCTTTCCAGGCCCACATTTCGGGAGTGTTAACGACCTCATCGGGCTCGTCAAGAGACGGCGAGCGACATTGCGCCTGCCGAAAGCGGTGGCGGAGATCAGCGGCTGGAGCGCTCGAACGACGCGGCGCCGAGGCTGCGTACCGCGGCCGCCAGTGCCTCCACCCCTTCGGCGATCCGGCCTTCGGTCAGGTCGCCGTAGCCGAGGATCAGTCCCTGGCGTCCCGGTCCGGCCAGCCGGTACGGCCCGACGCCGGCGACGCGTACGCCGTGATCGGCGGCGGCCGCCACCACGTCGTCCTCCCCCATGCCGTCCGGGAGCCAGACCACGAGGTGCAGCCCGGCCGCCACCCCGGTGGGTTCGAACGGCGGCCACCCGCGTGTAGGAGCCAGGGGTACTGGTGAGGTAGCCCTCGGCGAGGAGCTGGTTGTAGGCCTCGACCACGACGCCGCGGGAGACGCCGATCTCGGTGGCGAGCCGGCGCGAGGAGGGTAGCGAGGCGCCGTGGCGCAGGCGGCCCGTGCGGATGCCGTCGCGCAGGACCGCCTCGATCTGCCGGTGCAGCGGCGTGGCGCCGGTCCGGTCGAGCTCCACCAGCAGATCGTGCGCCAGGGTCGAGTTCACCGTGCTCACCCGTCGCAGCGTAGCGAGGCTCAACCGGCGGCGAAGGCACCGACGGAGGCCGTGCACAACAGCAGCCCGGCGGCGTGCGCCAGGCTGGTCCGCTCCCGCAGCACCAGGGCGGCCAGGGCGACCGTGAAGGCGGGGTAGAGGGAAGTGATCACGGCCGAGACGGCGAGTGTCGCCTCGCGGGTGGACAAGGTGTACAGCACGGTCGAACACACGCCCAGGACGCCCGGCCAGACCGCCGCCCACGGCACCCGCGCCGCCCTGGCGGGCCGGCCGACGTCAACGGTCCGGCCGACTTCGGCGGTCCTGTCGGCTTCGGCGGTCCGGCCGGCTTCGGCGGTTCGGGCTGTGTTCCGGCGGCCGGCCAGCACGAAGGCGGCCAGGACGGCGACGGCGGACAGCTGGCTCGCGGCCACCGGCCACAGGCCCGCGGTGTCCCCGGCCCGGTCGAGGCAGACGAACAGGGCGGCGAACCCGAGCCCGGCCAGCAGCCCTTCAACGACCCCACCGCCGCCGCGCCGGCCCGGCTGTGCGGCGACCAGCCAGATCCCTGGGATGGCCAGGCCGACGCCGACAACCGAGAGCGAGGTGAACTCACCGCCGGACAGCAGGTCGACCGGGATGGGCAGACCGGCCGCGCCGACGGCCGACAGCGGCCCGGCCACGTTCATCCGCCCCCGGGACAGCCCGCGGTAGAGAGCCAGCGTGCCGACCGCCCCGCCGAGCCCGGCGCCGATCCCCCATCCGATCGCCCCACCGGTCCCCCATTCGATCGTGCCCATAGCGGGGCGGACGCTGACAGCAAGCGCGGCGGCCAGCCCGCCGATCGCGGCGGCGGACTGCCCGACAAGCCCGACCAGCGCGTAGTGGCTGCGGCGCGACAGCAGCCCGCCGAGAAAGTCCGAGGCGCCGTACAGGGCGGCGGCGGCCAGGGCGAGCAGGATCGCCGTCGGCATCAGTCCTCACCGCCCGACGTGGTGGCGCCGTTCCAGGAGATCAGCCGCTGCCCAGCCAGGCTCAAGGGCGACTCCACACCGACGCCGTAGCCGGCCGGCGGCGGGCTGATGTCCACGAGGGTCCGTCCCACGATCTCTTCCTCTCTCAGGGGCATCGCGTGCGTTGACCATGCTGCTGGCGGATTGGACGGAGTGACAGGGCCGATTCCGGTCCGTGAGGGAGGTCCGATTTCGCCTCTGCCGGGGCGCCTGCGGGGCCTGGGCCCGCGAAGCGTGTATTCGCCTGCCGCCCGGGCAGTGGAAGAACTCGTTCCTGGATAGCGGAAAACCGTGTGCGTTCGTACGCACAGGAGGAGATGAATATGTCCCGGAAGGAAAAGGCCAAGGGCAAGGCCGAGGAGATCAAGGGCATGGCCAAAGAGCGTGTCGGCGATCTCACCGGCAACGAGTCTCTGCAGGCCAGAGGCAAGGCAGAGAAGGCCAAGGCCAATCTGCGGCAGGCAAAGGAGAAGGCGAAGGACGCCTTCAAGAAATAGCGTTCGGCAACGGCGGCGGAAGCCCTTCTGGAATGGGCTTCCGCCGCCGTCCGCCGGACCCGAGTGGCCTCGTGTGCCGGGCCCGCCACCCACGCCCGGCCGGGACCGCGATCGACGGGCGTCCTTACCTCCAGCTCGGACACGCGGAGCGTTCAGCGTCCTCTGCGCATGTAGGCGCGGAGCGACAGCGGGACGAAGATCACCAGCAGCGCGGCCGACCAGAGCAGGACGGCGGTCACCGGATGCGCGAGTGGCCAGGCCACGTTTCCGGACGGGGCGCCCGGGTTGCCGAACAGCTCTCGTGAGGCGGCGGTGAGCGCGCTCACCGGGTTCCAGTCGGACAGGAAGCGCAGCCAGCCCGGCATGCCGTCGGTCGGGACGAACGCGTTCGACAGCATCGTGAACGGCAGGCCCAGCGGCACCATCGCGTCGGCGACCTGGTCGTTCTTCACCGCCAGGCCCACATAGACGCCCACCCAGCTCAGCGCGTACCGCAGCACGATCATCAGCAGGAACGCCTGGGCCGTGGGGATCAGGCCGCGGTGCGGCTGCCAGCCCACCAGCAGGCCCGTACCCACCATGATGGCCAGCATCAGCAGGCCGGTCAGCAGGTCGGCGCCGGTCTGCCCGAACGGCACCGCCAAGCGCGCCATCGGCATGGAGCGGAACCGGTCCATCACACCGCGGGAGGCGTCGCCGGCCATCCGCGTCATGACCCCCAACCACGCAGAGAAGGTCACCATCGCGAACAGGCCGGGCATGAGGTACTCGCGGTAGTCGCCGCCGTCCGGCACCTGGATCGCGCTGCCGAAGACGTACCCGAACAGCACCACCATGATGACCGGGAAGACCAGCGCGGCGATGATCTGTCCGGGTTCTTGCCGCAGCCGTCCCAGCTCGCGGCCGACCAGGGTCAGCCCGTCGAGGAAGGTCCAGCGCAGGCGACCGAGTGGTGAGGTGAGGGCGGTCATCGGACGGACTCCTTGCGGTCGGTGAGGCGCAGGAACACCTCGTCCAGGGTGGGACGGCGCAGGCTCACGTCGGCGGCGGCGACTCCGGCGCGGTCGAGTTCGCGCACGATGTCGGCGAGCCGGAGGCCGCCGCCGGGCAGGGCGACGCTGAGCCGATCGGCGCCCGTCGTCGTGGGATCGGTGCCGGTGAGGGCGTTCAGGACGGTCATCGCCGCGGGCATCGCGGCGGGGTCTTCGAGGGTGACGTCGAGGCGGTCGCCGATCGTGGCCTTCAGCTCGTCGGGTGTGCCCGTGGCGATCACCTGTCCGTGGTCGACGACGGCGATGTCGTCGGCCAGCCGGTCGGCCTCGTCCAGGTACTGCGTGGTGAGCAGCACCGTGGTGCCGTCCGCCACCAGCTCGCGGACGTTGTCCCAGATCTCGCCGCGGCTGCGCGGGTCCAGGCCGGTGGTGGGCTCGTCGAGGAAGAGCACCTCGGGGCGCAGGATGAGGCTGGTGATCAGGTCGAGGCGCCGCCGCATGCCGCCGGAGTAGCCGGCGACCTGCCGATCGGCGGCGTCCATCAGACCGAAGCGTTCGAGCAGCTCGTCGGCCCGCCGGTGCGCCTCGCGCCGGGGCAGGTGGGACAGGCGCCCGAACATGCGCAGGTTGCCACGGCCGGTGAGCTTCTCGTCCACGGCGGCGTACTGGCCCGCGAGCCCGATCCTGGCGCGCACCTTGCCGGCCTCGCGGACCACGTCGTATCCGGCGATGCGGGCGTGCCCGGCATCGGGATCGGACAAGGTCGCCAGGATGCGCACCGCGGTCGTCTTCCCCGCGCCGTTCGGCCCCAGCACGCCGCAGACCGTTCCTCTCGGGACGCTCAGGTTCAAACCCCGCAGGGCATGGGCGTCGCCGAAGGACTTGTGCAGCCCTTCGGCGATCACGATCGGATCAGGCATGACTCCTCCACTGGGTACTTTGTACGCGGTTACGGCGGTCACGCTAAACCACTGGGTACTATGTACGCAACAAGGAGGTTGAACGGTGACCGACGCCGAGCACGTGAGCATCTGGATGCGGCCCGAGCGCCCCGCCCGCGGGCCGAAACCGGTCTACAGCCGCGCGCAGATCACCGAGGCGGCCGTCCGGATCGCCGACGCCGAAGGGCTGGAGGCCGCCACCATGCGGCGGATCGCCGCCGAGATCGGCGCCGGCGCGATGTCCCTCTACCGGTACGTTCCGAGCCGTGACGACCTGGTCGAGCTCATGGCCGACCAGGTGATGGGCGAGATCGACGTCACGGGCATGCCCTCGGGCGACTGGCGCGCCGACCTGACCCGCTACGCCGACGGGCTGCGGGCCATGTGGCTGAGGCACCCGTGGATCGCCACCGTGCAGCGGTCGCTCCCCAGCTTCGGCCCCAACCAGCTGCTCTTGATCGAACGGCTGATGGGAGTGCTCGACGCCTTCGTCTCCATCGACGAGAACCTCGGCCTCATCGCCATGCTGAACGGCTACATCGAGGGCACCGTCCGCGAGGAGATCAGCTCGGCCAGGGAATTCCGCCGCAGCGGGCTCAGCGAGTCAGAATGGATGGCGCGGAGCTACCCGTACATCGACCGGCTGGTGAAGAGCGGGGAGTACCCGATCTTCACCAAGATCGTGATGGAGGCGCGCCAGCCGCACCTGAGCCGCGACGACCAGCTCCGGTACGGGCTCCAGCGCGTCCTCGACTGCATCGCCGCGGCCCTCCCGCCAACGGCCGGGTCTCCGATGCCGGCGCACCGAGAGGGGCAGGAAGAACAGGAAGGGCCAGGCTCGTAGTCAACCAGCCATCGCGTGGAGCTGGCGACCCAGCCCCAGCTGGACGGGAGCTACGGCGTCGAGGGCGAGCAGGCGGTCGATCTCGTCCGGGTCGACGGGAAGGCCGCGGACGGCAATGTGGGCCGATATGTACGTGCGTACATTGGATGTGTACGCTTGTACGTATGATGTCCGATTTCGATGACCGCTCGATGCGCGAACGGATGCTCGCCGGCGACCTCTACATCGCCGACGACCCCGAGCTGGCCGAGCACAACCTGCGCGCCATGGACCTGATGGACGCCTACAACGCGACGTCGGCCCGCGATCCGCGGGAGCGGCGCCGGCTGCTCACCGAGCTGCTGGGCGCGATCGGCGAGGGCACGGAGATCCGGCCGCCGCTGCGGGTCGACTACGGCAGCCACCTCCGCATCGGCGCCCGGTCGTTCGCCAACTTCGGCCTCGTCGCCCTGGACGTCGCGCCGATCGTCATCGGCGACGACGTGCAGATCGGCTCCTACGTGCAGCTCATGACGCCGACGCACCCGCTGGACCCGGAGCTCCGCCGCGCGAAGTGGGAGGCCGCCGAGCCGATCACCATCGGCGACAACGTGTGGCTGGGCAGCGGGGCGATCGTCCTGGGCGGTGTCACGATCGGGGAGAACACCGTGGTCGGCGCCGGCGCGGTGGTCACCCGGGATCTCCCGGCGAACGTCGTCGCGGTGGGCAATCCCGCGCGCGTGATCCGCACGATCGAGCCGGCCACGCCGTGAGCGGCCCCGCCACCCCGCGGCGGCCTCGCCGGCACGACCCCGGGCGGCGGGACCGGCTGATCGACGCGGCGCTCACCGTCATCGCCGAGCGCGGCGTCGCCGGGACGACGCACCGGGAGATCGCCCGCGCCGCGGACGTGCCGCTGGGCTCGATGACCTACCACTTCACGTCACTGGACGAGGTGCTCGCCGAGGCGTTCACCCGGCACGCCGACTCGGTGGCCCGCGTCTTCGACGAGCGCCTGAGCGCCGCAAGGGACCGCCATGCGGCGGCCGAGGCCGTCATCACGCTGGTCTCGGACGACCTGCTCGGCTCGCGGCACGACCTCGTCCTCACCGTGGAGCTGTACGTGGCCGCGGCGCGCAACCCGGCCCTGCGGGTCGTCACCCAGGCCTGGATGGCGCGCAGCCGCCGGGCGCTGGAGCGCCACTTCGACGCCACCACCGCCCGCGAGCTCGACGCGCTCATCGAAGGGCTCGTGCTGCACAGCGCCCTCTCGACCGACCCGATGACGCCCGAGCAGATCCGCCACGCCATCCACCGGTACCTGCGCTGATCCCCTCCGCCGCGCCTACGCGACGCGCCTACGCGATCGGAACGCCGATGTCCGCTGCCCCTCCCACCACGCCCACTCGCCAGGCCCGCCTGGCCCGCGCCGCCGTCGCCGCGCTGTTCCTCACGAACGGCGCCGTGTTCTTCAACATCGTCCCGCGATACCCGCAGATCAAGGCCGAGCTCGGCCTGAGCAACGCCGTCTTCGGCACCGCGCTGGCGGCGCACCCGATCGGCGCTCTGCTGGCCGGGCTACTCGCCGGAGCCGCCATCCGCCGCTTCCGCTCCGCGCGCGTGGCGTCGCTGGGGATCGTGGTGACCACTGTCGCGACGCTGTTCATCCCCCTTGTGCCGAACTGGGTCGCGTTCGGCGGCGTGCTGTTCGTCGTGGGCGCTCTCGACGCGGTCGTCGACGTCGCGCAGAACGCCCACGGCCTGCGGGTGCAACGTCTGTACGGCCGGTCCATCGTCAACTCGCTGCACGGCGTGTGGAGCATCGGCGCGGTCCTGGGCGGCCTGATGGGCTCGGCCGCCGCCGGCCTCGACATGCCCCTCGCGGTCCACCTGGGCATCTCCGCGACGCTGTTCAGCGTGACCGCCCTCGTCGCCTACCGGTTCCTGCTCCCCGGCCCGGAAGACGCCGAACGCCCTGCCGAGGCCCAGGACGGACACCCGGCCCGGGCCGAGACCCAGGACGGCCGGCCGGCCCGCCGTGCCGGCCGGCGCTCGTTCACCGGCGCCGCCGTACGGATGCTGGCCGCGCTCGGCGTGCTGGCCGCGTGCGGCACCCTCGTCGAGGACGCCGGCGCGTCCTGGGGCGCCCTCTACCTGAGCGGCGACCTGCGCACTGACGCCGCCACCGCCGGTCTGGCCGTCGTGGCCCTCCAGGTCGCCATGACCGTCGGCCGTCTCACCGGGGACCGCGTCGTGGACCGCTTCGGGCAGCGTACCGTCGTGCGTTCCGGAGGGGCGCTGGCCGCGGTCGGCATGGGCGCCGCCCTGGCCATGCCGTCCGTTCCGACCGCGCTGGCCGGCTTCGCCCTCGCCGGGCTCGGCGTCGCCACCCTCGTCCCGGCCGCCATGCACACCGCCGACGAACTGCCCGGCCTGCCCGCCGGCGCCGGCCTGACCATCGTCAGCTGGCTGCTGCGCGGAGGGTTCCTGCTGTCGCCTCCCCTCGTCGGGTTCGTCGCCGACCTCACCAGCCTGCGCGTCGGCCTGCTCTCCGTCGTCCTGGCCGGCGCCGTCACGTTCGTCCTGGCCCGCGTCCTGGTGAACCGCACCCGCACCTGAACCGCCGCGCCCGCCGCCGTTGACACGTCTCCGAAAGGAGATCTACGATCTCATCGAATCGATTCGCTAACATCCCTAGAAACGCCTAGTTATACCTGCATCCCTGTATGCCGAATCGATTCCCTTCGTGGCCCTCCCCCCATCCCTCGAAGGAGCCACCCAAGATGAAGATCACCCCACGCCGCGCATTGGCCGCGATGCTCATCGCCGTCACCCTCCAGGCCGCCCCGGCGCCGGCGCAGGCCGCGGACGAATCCATCAGCGTCGACTTCTCCGTGGCCGGCGGCGCACCGGCCTACCGCGCGTCCGGCTGGATCTACGGCATGACGGAGAACGCGTCAGGACCGGCGGACCACTTCTTCCGCGACGTGAAGTTCCGGTACATGCGGGCCGGCGGCGCGCAACTCGGCTCGCCGGGCGGCTGGGTCTCGGGCGCCTACGACCGCAGGTGGAACGCGACGCTGGCCCAGGCCCGCCGGACGATCGCGCTCGGCGGCCAGTTCATCATCCTCCCGCACGACCTGTGGGGAGCCGACGGGTATCCGATCTCGCGCTTCCCCGGCGACAACGGCGACTGGTCCGACTACGACGCCTTCCTCACCCGCCTGATCAACGACGTGCGGGCCGCCGGGATCACCGTGCAGTGGGACATCTGGAACGAGCCCAACCTCTCCCTGTTCTGGAACCGCCCGCAGGCCCAGTACTTCGAGCTGTGGCGCCGCAGCTACCAGCGCATCCGCGCCGCCTTCCCCGGCCACCTCATCGTCGGCCCCAGCTGCGCCTGCGTGCCCTCCACCACGCACCCCTTCTGGAACGCCTACCTCGACTTCGTCCGCGCCAACAACGTCGTCCCCGACATCGTCAGCTGGCACTCCCTGCCCGGCGACCCGGTGGCCAACGTGGCGGCCGCCAACGCCACGCTCGACGCGCGCGGCATCCCGCATCCGCGGCCGTACCAGATCAACGAGTACGCCGCGGCCAACGAGCAGAACCCGGGAGACGGCGCGTGGTACATCGCCCGGCTGGAACGGGCGGGCGCCGACGGGCTGCGCGCGAACTGGGCCAGCGCCGGCAACCTGCACAACGATCTGGCGAACCTGCTCGTCCGCAACAGCGCGGGCCAGCACCTGCCCAAGGGCGAGTGGTGGGTCTACCGCTTCTACGGCTCCCAGACCGGCCAGATCGTCTCGGTGACCCCGAGCACGTCCTACGACGCCTTCGCCACCAGGACGACCGGCGCGGCCAAGGTCCTCGTGGGCGGCGGCGGGACGACCGGTAACGTCGCCGTCGGTCTCCGGCGGCTCGACGCCACCAGCGGCATCGTGCAGAACAACCAGGTCCGCGCGGTCGTCCAGCGCATCCCGTTCAACGGCGGCGGCGCCGTCCAGGGGCCGATCACCGTACAGAACACGGTCCTGACGCTGTCCGGCAACGCCGCCACGCTGAACCTGCCGCACACCAACGCCGACGACACGTTCACCATCACCCTGCTGCCGCCGTCGGACGCCGGCTTCCAGTCCGTCGCCGTCGCGCAGCACTCCCAGCAGTGCCTGGACAACACCGACCTCGGCACGGCCGACGGCAACGTGCAGCAGCAGTTCTACTGCGAAGGCGGCGACCAGCAGCTGTGGAACTTCCGGCCGGTCGCCGGCGTGGCGAACACCTACACGCTGGTCAACCAGCAGAGCGGGAAGTGCCTCGACGTGAGCGCGTCCTCCACGGCCGACGGCGCGCCGGTGCGCCAGTGGACGTGCGCGGGCGGAGCGCAGAACCAGCAGTTCACCTTGCGCAGGGTCACCTACGCGGGCAACGATCCCCGGGACCACCAGCTCGTCGCCCGCCACAGCGGCAAGTGCGTCGACGTCAGCACCATCTCGACCGCGCCCAGGGCTCCCGTCCACCAGTGGACCTGCAACCCGGCCGGCCAGGCCAGTCCGCTCAACCAGACCTGGCGGCTCTGGGGCCGCTGAGCGTCACGTCCTGCGCCTCTCGTGGGCGGCGGCCAGGTGGAGGTAGGCACTGGCCGTCCAGGTGTAGGCGCGATCGCGCAGTCCCTCGCCGGTGCGGGCGTCGAAGTTCTCGGCGAACCCCGACGCCTCGCACAGCGCGCGGAAGCGGGCGCTGATCTCGTCGGCCAGGTCCGGGTAACCGGCGCGGCGCAGCCCGTCCTCGATCAGTACGGTCGAGGGCGCCCAGATGGGGCCGCGCCAGTAGCCGTCGTCCAGGTAGTGCGGCGAGCCGGGCAGCTCGGTGGCGGGCCCGAACGCGGTCAGGTGCCGCTCGATCCGGGCGGCCAGCGCCGCCCGGACGGGGTGCGGCAGCTCCTCCCCCAGCACGATCGGCATGAGGCCGAGCAGGCTGGAGCTGGACCAGGTACGCCCCGAGAGCGCGCCCCGGGCGACGAACTTCTCGCCGTCCCACAGCTCGGCCAGGAGCGCGTCGCGCATCCGGTCGGCCTGCGTACTCCACCGGGCGGACGTGCCCGGATCGGGGGCCAGGCGGGCCAGCTCGCGCAGCTGCAGCACGAGGAACGCGGCCAGGTCGGCGGTCTCGACGACGCGCTCCGGGTCGAAGGTGGTGGCGTTGTCCCAGCCGCTGTCGTTGCCGTGCTGGTAGTGCGGCAGCGTCCGGCCCGGGGCGCGCCGGGCGTCGAGCCAGAACGTGGTCCAGCGTTCCAGCAGCCGGTAGGTCTCGGCCGGGTCGGGAGGTAGCGGGAGGTGGCGCAGGGCCCAGCCGTGGATGGGGGGCTTGACGAAGTTGTAGAGGATCTCGGAGTGGGTGACGGAGTCGGGCAGCGCGCCGGCGGCGTCCTGGTGGTCGAAGGGCAGGTGGTACTGGTCCCAGGCCAGGTCGGGCAACCCTTCGCCGAGGGCGATGGCGTTGAAGCAGTGGTCCCAGCTCCAGACCTTGTCCATCCAGTGCTTGGACATGAGCACGGCGGGCCGGGTGACGAACCCGGCGGGGCGTACGGTGGCCGACCACAGCACGTAGGCGGCCAGTTCGGCGGCGGGTGTGCGTTCGCCACGCCAGGGCGCGACCGCCGCGGCGAACGCGTCGAACTCGGCCCGCGCGGCCTTCACCACCTGCTCGAAGGCGTGGCCGCTCAGGTAGGGGGCGCGGGCGGTCTCGTACTCCTCGATGGCGATCTCCCATTCGCCGCCGAGGACGAGACCGCGTTCGGCGCTGCCCAGTGTCTGCGCGCCGAGGTGTTCGGCCTGCCCGCCGAGGAGGGTGATCCGGTAGCGGCGGCCGGTCTGGTAGACGGTGAAGACGTACGATCCGTCGACGGGGTCCCGGTAGAAGTACGGGCCGCTGAACGGCGTCAGGACCGGGTCGGCCGCCAGCAGGCGGAGCCCGAGGCCGCGGCCGCGCACGCGTACGGTGTCGGCGCTCTCGTAGGCGAGGTCGATCCGGCCGCCGCCACCGCTCCAGGTGAGCTGGTGCGGGGTGGCGGTGACGGCGGTCTCGGCGGTGGGGATCAGTCGCAGGATCGCGTGCATGCCGGTCTGGTGCGAGACCAGGTGCACGTCCTCGGCGTAGGTCTTCTCCGCCACCACGGGCGAGAAGCCGAACCAGGATCCGCGGTAGCTGAACGGGATTTCCCGCAGGGAGAACACCGGGCCTGAAGCGGCGACGGTCATGGAGCGAGGGTCCCTTCTCAATCTTTGACGGCGCCCGCGGTGACGCCGGCGGCGACGTAGCGCTGGGCGACGACGAGCAGGATCGTGGCCGGGACGGAGGCGATCACGGCGGTGGCCATGATGGCGTTCCACTCCTGGTTGTTGTTGCCGATGTAGTGGTAGATGCCGAGGGTGATGGGCTGGTGGTCGCCGCCCTGGTCGAGGGTGGAGGCGAAGATGAAGTCCGACCACGCCCACAGGAAGGCGAACAGCGACACCGTGATGAGCGAGTTGCGGCTGACGGGCAGCACGATCGAGACGAACGTACGCACCACCCCGGCGCCGTCGGTGCGGGCGGCCTGCAGCAGCTCCTCGGGGATGCCGGACATGAACGTGGTCAGGATCAGCACCGCGAACGGCACGGCGAGGGTGGAGTCGGCCACGATCAGCCCGGGAACGGTGTTGAGCACGCCGGTGGACAGGAAGACGGCGTAGAAGCCCATCGCCATGATGATCCCGGGGATCATCTGCGCGACGAGCAGCACGAAGCTCAGCGCTCCGCCGCCGCGCGGGCGCAGCTTGGCCAGCGAGTACGCCGCCGGCGCCGCGAGCAGCAGGGTCAGCGCCACCGTCCCCAGCCCGACCACCAGGCTCACCCCCAGGTAGGGCAACTGCCGGTCCAGCACCGTCCGGTAGCCGTCCAGGGTGCCGTCGACCGGGAACCAGTTCGGCGGGCTCTTGCGCATGTCCTGGTCACGGGTGAACGACACGTTGATCATCCAGTAGACCGGGAACAGCATCACGGCGGTCAGCACCAGCCCGATCGCGGTCTTGAGGCGCCTCATGCCAGGGCCTGCCTGCGCTGCGCGCGGATGTAGACCAGCCCGAAGACCAGCGCCGTCAGGATGAGCAGGTTGCCCACGGCGGCACCGGGTCCGAAGGCGGGCACCAGGTTGCCGAACCCGAGCCGGTAGGACCAGGTGGCGAACGTGGTCGAGGCCCCGCTCGGCCCGCCCTTGGTCATGATCCAGATGATGTCGAACACCTTCAGCGTGTAGACCAGGCCGAGCAGCAGCGTGATCGCCGACACCGGCCGCAGCAGCGGGAACGTCACCTTCCAGAACCGCTGCCACCCGCCCGCCCCGTCCAGCGCGGCGGCCTCGTAGATGGTCGGCGGGATCGCCTGCAGCCCGGAGTAGAGGACGACGAGGTTGAACGGGATGCCGATCCAGATGTTGGCGATGATGACCGACCAGAGCGACCAGTCCGGCGAGGTCAGCCAGTTGACCGGCCCGACCCCGAACCAGTCCAGGACGGCGTTGACCACGCCGGAGTCGCTGTTGAGCATCCACGACCACGTCGAGGCCGACACGATCAGCGGCAGCAGCCACGGCACCAGGAACAGCCCCCTGAGCGTGGCGGACAGCCGGAAGTTCTTCAGGAAGAACAGCGCCAGCGCGAGCCCGATGACGAACTGGAAGGCCAGCGAGACCAGCGTGAACACCACCGTGTGCCACAGCGCGGGCCCGAAGGTCGCGTCCGCGAAGACCTTGGCGTAGTTGGCGAACCCGGCGAACGGGGCGTCGCCCTGCACGAACGAGCGCACCGTGTAATTACGCAGGCTCAGCTCGGCGTTGCGGTAGAGCGGATAGGCGTAGAAGGCCAGCAGGTAGAGCACGACCGGGGCGAGGAAGGCCCAGGCCGCCCACTGGCCCGACCGCGCGCGTGCCGCCCGGTGACCGTGGGCCGTCGTCCGGGCGGAACGCACGGGTTCCTGTATGACTCGGCTCATGCCGGCTACTGGGTCGCGCTCGCCGCGGCCGCCTGGGCCGCCGTCATCGCCTCCTGCGGGGACTTGGACCCGCTCAGCGCCGCCTGCACCGCGCCCCACATCGGCTCCGAGATCTTCGGATACTTGGTGCCCAGGTCGTCGCTGGTGCGGCCCTTGGCCGCCTTGACCGCGTCCACCCACACCTTCAGCTCGGGGCCGGCCGCCACCTGCTTGGCCTGCACCGCGTCGGTGGGCGCGACGTAGGACAGGGTGGTGGTCGTGGCGAGCGAGTTGTCGGTGCTGGTCAGGCAGGTCACGAGCTTCTGCGAGGTGGCGTAGCGGCCGGTGTCGGACTGGACCGGGACGCTGACGAACTCGCCGCCGGTGGGCGCGGGCGCGGTGCCGCCTGCCTTGCCGGGGACCGGGATGATGCCGTACTCGAAGCCGGTCTTCTTGGCGTTGGCGAGCTGCCAGGTGCCGTTCTCGGCGAAGGCGAAGTCGCCGGTGGCGAACTCCTGCCAGCTCGTCGTCTGGGTGTTGTTGATGACCGAGTTGGGGGCGTACCCCTTCTTCAGCCAGTCGCTCCACAGCGCCACGGCCGAGACGCCCTCGGGCGAGTCGAGCTTGGTGAGAGCGGCGCCGGAGCCCCAGAACCAGGGCAGGAACTGGAAGCTGCCCTCCTCGGTGCCGATCGCCGAGAAGGTGATGCCCTTCTTCCCGGCCGCCTTCACCTTCTCCAGCGCCGCCGTCAGCGAGGGCCAGTCCTTCACCGCGGCGATGTCCACCCCGGCCTTCTTCAGGACGTCCTTGTTGTAGTAGAGGGCGAGGGTGTTGGCGCCGATCGGGACGCCGTACGTCTTGCCGCCGCTCTGACCTGCGGCCAGCAGGTTCGGCGCGATCGCGGAGACGTCGAGCTTGTTCTGCTCGGTGGTCGTCAGGACGCCGGCCTCGGCCAGCGTCGAGACCACCGGGTTGTCCACGATCAGCACGTCCGGCGCGTTGCCCTGCTGGGCCGCCAGCAGCGCCTTGTTCGTCAGGTCGCTGGTGTCGTAGCCGGTGCGCTCGACCTTGACCCCGGCGTCGGTGCCGCACTTGTCCAGCAGCTTCACCCACTCCGAGCTCTTGTCGTACTGCGGGTACGGGTCCCAGATCGTGTACGTCCCGCCCCCGGTGGCCTGACCGGCGGTCGCCGGGCCGCCGTCGGACGATGACGAGCAGGCGACCAGCCCGCCCACGGCGGCCAGGGCCGCCAGACTCGCGCCGGCCGCACGCCGGCTCCTTGCCGCTGATCTCATTGAGCTGACCTCCGCTGACACGCGTGACGAGGTTGTTTCGGAACGAAGTCGAATCGATTCGCCGAATCGGTTCGACCGAAGATAGGCCCGCTCCGCCGTAGGCGTCAATGGGCGGGGACGTCGCGACGGAGTGCCACGTCATGAACCGGTTCGACCTACGATGGTCGCCGACCGGCGGAATCGGACGAGGAGCACGGGTGAACATCGGAGAGATCGCCAAGCGGGCGGGAGTGTCGCGCAGCACCGTCTCGTACGCGCTCACCGGCAAGCGCCCGGTGTCGGAGGAGACCAAGCGCCGCATCCTGACGGTCATCGACGAGCTGGGCTACCGGCCCAACGCCTCGGCCAGGGCGCTGAAGGAGGGCCGCACCCGCACGATCGGCCTGGTCATCCCGCCGGCCAGCCAGCGGCTGACCGACATGCAGCTCGGCTTCGTGGCCAGCGTGGTCGACGCCGCCGCCCGCGCCGACCTGGACGTCCTGCTGTCGCCTTCCGGCGGCGAGCACGACCGCTCCTTCGAGCGCGTCGTCACCGGCCGGCGCGTGGACGGCGTCATCCTCATGGAGATCCGGCTGGAGGACGACCGGGTCGCCCGGCTGCAGGAGCTCGGCCTGCCGTTCGTCGGCATCGGCCGCACCCGGCACCCGGAGGACATGTCCTGGGTGGACATCGACTACGAGACGCTGATCGCCAAGTGCGTCCACCACCTGGCCGACCTCGGCCACCGGCAGCTGGCGCTGGTCAACCGCAACGCCGAGCTGGTCGCCGCCGGCTACGGCCCCGGCCACCGGGCGCAGGCCGGCTTCGACCGCGCCATCGCCGAGCGCGGCCTGCGCGGCGTGCGGGTCTGCTGCGCCGACGACGCCCAGGCCGGGCAGGCCTGCCTGCAGCAGCTCCTCGCCGAGCATCCGGGGCTGACCGCCGTCGCCACCATCAACGAGGCGGCGGTGTCCGGCATGTACCGGGGGCTGGCCGAAGCGGGCCTGAGCGTGCCCGGCGACTTCTCCATCGCCGGTGTCGCGGCCCAGCACTGGGCCGAGAACCTGCACCCGCCGCTCACCGCCGCCGACGTCCCGGCCGACGAGATGGGCGCGCGCGCCGTCGAGCTGCTCATCCAGCGCGTCGCCGACCCCGGCACCCCGCAGCGCCACCTGCTGGTGGCCCCGCCCATCTCGCTGCGCGGCACCACCGGCCCCGCCCGGCCGCGCGGCTGATCGGCCCAGAGCCGCCGTCCGCGTGACGGCGGCATGTCGTCCACGTTTCCGGCTCTTGACCGCCGTGCCGGGAGACGCTTATGGTCCAGTCGAATCGATTCGACCACATCCCCGGCACTCCCCGAACGGGAAAGACGCATGGCTCAACCCTCATCCCGGCGGGCACGCACCGCCGTCCTCGCCGCCACGCTCGCGCTGACCGCGATCCCGGCGGCCGCCTTACCGGCACTCGGCGCCGCACAGGCGGCGGCCCCGAACCTCGTCCTGCACTACGACTTCGAAGGGGACCTGTCCGGCGGCACCGTCACGGACCGTTCTCCCTCCGGCCTCGACGGCACCCTGGCCAACCCCGGCGCTGCCACCACCGCCGAGGGCCCCGACGGCACCAAGGCGTTGTCCCTGCCCGGCGGGGCGACCGGCTCCACCACGGCCCCCTACGTGACGATCCCGGGCGGCCTGTTCCGCGACCGCCACGCCATGACGATCTCGACCTGGCTGAAGTGGTCGGGCGGCCCCGACTTCCAGTGGGTCTACAACCTCGGCAAGGACGCCGGAACCGCCACCTTCGTCACCCCCTCCTTCGCCGGCGACGCGACCACCCGCTCGTCCATCAAGCCGGTCAACGGCAACACCGAGGTGGGTGTGCCCGGCACGCAGAAACTGCCGGCCGGGCAGTGGGTCAATCTCGTCACCACGATCGACGGCAAGACCCTGACCTACTACGTCAACGGCGCCGCCGTCGGCAGCACCACGGCGGAGATCGACCTGGCCAAGGTGATGCACGCCGACGGCAACACCACCTCCGGCTTCCTGGGCAGGCCGTTCTGGGGCGGCCACCCGTTCCTGGACGGCGAGCTGGACGACTTCCGCGTGTACGACGCCGCCATGGACGCCGGGCAGGTCGCCGCCCTGGCCGGCGACCACCTGGCCACGCTCACGAAGATCGAGCAGACCTCCTTCGAGGTCACGACGTACTCCGAGATCGCGCCGGAACTGCCGAAGACCGCGAGCGCCGACTTCACCGACGGCATCCGCCGCGGCGTCCCCATCACCTGGGAGGCCGTCGATCCGGCCCGGTATGCCGAGCCCGGCCAGTTCACCGTCAAGGGCACCGCGCACGGCACCCCCGTCCAGGCCACGGTCAAGGTGATCGGCAACAACCTCACCGTCGACCTCGGTGCCGAGACCGGCGCCTTCCACGGCGGCGCGTCCGGCACCCTGTACGGGGTCTACGGCGACGGCGTCCCGGCCCGCAACCTCCTCGAAGGCATGAACCTGCGCACGGTCTCGACCAAGGCACAGGACGGCCCGCAACACCCGGGCGCCGACGCCCTGGAAGTGGTCAAGCCGCTGGCCGACAGCACCGGCGGCGACGTGTACATCTACATGACCGACATCTACCGCGGCTTCCCCTACCAGTGGCCCGGCAGCACCCCCGAGGCCAGGCTGAACGACTTCAAGGCCAAGATCGCCAAGCAGGTCGACCAGGTCCTCAAGCTCGACCCGAAATATCAGGACAACATCGTCTTCGTTCCGTTCAACGAGCCCGAGGGCAACATGTTCGGCACGGGCGAGTGGAGCTACGACCGGGTGAGCTGGCTCAGCGACCCCCGTGCCTACTTCAAGGCGTGGGACGAGGTTCACGCCCTGATCAAGGGTAAGATGCCGCACGCCAGGATCGCCGGCCCCAACACCAGCGTGCTCTACGACAGGGTCCAGGACTTCCTGCGGCACACCTCGCAGGCGGGCACCCTCCCCGAGGTCGTCACCTGGCACGAGCTGAGCAACCCGGCCGCCATCCGCACGAACGTCGCCAGGTACCGCGGCTGGGAGCGCGCCATCCTCGGCGACAAGCGGCTGCCGATCAACCTCAACGAGTACGCGCACAACTACCACACCTCGGTGCCCGGCCAGATGATCCAGTGGGCCTCGGCCATCGAGGAGTCGAAGGTCGACGCCGACATCGCGTACTGGAACATCGACGGCAACCTGTCCGACTCGGCTGTGCAGGCGGGCCGCGGCAACGGCCAGTGGTGGCTGCTCAACGCCTACGGCCAGATGACCGGCGACACGGTCAAGGTCACGCCGCCGCGCCCCGATGTGAGCTACACCCTCCAGGGTGTCGCCACCCTCGACAGGGCCAAGGCGCAGGCCCGCGTCCTGTTCGGCGGCACGTCGGGCAAGGCCGGCATCCGGTTCGACAACGTGGACACCGCGCTGTTCGGCGGCGCCGTGCACGCGCTGGTCCAGGAGATCCCGTGGACCGGCCAGCTCGGCGACTCCGCCCAGCCCGAGGTCCTCGCCGAGCTCGACCGGCGGGTCGAGGGCGGCTCCGTGGCCTTCGACTTCGGCCGGGCGCTGCCCAGGCTCAAGGAGTCGTCGGCGTACCAGATCATCCTCAGCCCCGGCCGCGACGCCTCCTCCCCCGCTGCGCCGACCAGGCTCTGGCAGGCCACGTACGAGGCCGAGGACGCCGCCCACACCGGCAGCGCCTACCGCCGCGAGGGCCCGCAGGGCTCGCCGTCCAACGTCGGCCAGTACTACACCTCCGGCGGCCATGACGTCGGCGGCCTGCGCACCGGCTCCGACCTCACCCTGGACTTCAAGATCTCGGTGCCGCGGGACGGCACCTACGACCTGTCCGTCTTCGCCAACTCCATGAACACCGCCGACGCCGTCAAGGAGCAGGGCCCCACGAACGTCTTCCTCCGGGTCGACGGCGCGGCCGAGCAGGAGCTGCACCTGCCCCTCGGCTACCGCTGGCTGGTCTGGGACCACGCCGGCACCGAGGTCAGGCTGACCAAGGGCGAGCACGTCCTCACCCTGGCCGCCAGGAGCCTCGACGGCACCCGCGCCACCAAGGGCGACGCGCTCGTCGACAAGATCGACCTCTCCCTCGCCAACCCCGCGGCGGCCGAGACGATCTACGAGGCCGAGTACGCCACCCTCAAGGGCGCCCGCGCCGGCTACACGCGTAAGACCGGCCACGCCGCCATCGGCAAGGACCAGACCGCGACCTTCTGGGTCTACTCCCCCGACGAGGGCGAATCCACCCTCGCCGTCGACACCCTCGGCGGCGGCCGAGCCTGGCTCGACGTGAACGGCCGGCGCCTCACCGGCGTCAACGCCGACACCAAGGTCAAGGCGTTCCTGTCCGGCGGCATCAACAAGATCACGCTCACCGGCCGGTCCGGCACGCTCCGCCTCGACCGCCTCCGCGTCGCCAACACCGACGGCACTCTCAAGCCCACCTGGTACGAGGCCGAGGCCGCCCGGCTCGCCGGCACCGCCAAGGTCGCCGCCTACCCGCTGGCCGGCGGCGGCAAGGCCGTCACCGACGTCGGCGGCGCCCCCGGCAACGCCAGCACCCTCACCTTCGACGTCACCGCCCCCAGGAACGGGGCCTACGCCATGACCGTCCGCTACTCCAACCCCGAGCAGTCCCCCGCCTCCCACTACAACCCCGACCCGCTGGCCCGCCACGCCGACGTCTCCGTCAACGGCGCCGAGCCGCGGCGCGCCTGGTTCCCCCACTCCTTCCACGCCGGCAACTTCTGGGAGCTGACCATCCCGGTCCAGCTCACGAAGGGAGCCAACACGATCGCCTTCGCCTCGCAGGAGCTGCCGGACTTCGACGGCGACTCCTACAGCTCCGGCACGTTCCCCGACGTCCTGCTCCGATCGAAGTACGCCCCCATCGTGGACAGGATCGCACTGACGCCTCTCGCCAGGTGACCCCTGAGAGACCGGGCGGGAACGCCCGGTCTCTCAGGCTGTCAGCAGGGGAAGCGCCTCGAAGACGTGGTCCTGCCACAGGCGGCGCGAGGTCTCCTCGGGGTACGCCGCGACCGACGGCACCGTGTCGAAGATCCGGGTCAGGCGCTGTTCGGAGTCGTACGCGGGCCAGCCCGGATCGCCCGAGGTCGCGAAGGACGTCCAGGCCGTGCGGATCTGCGCCGTCAGCTCGCGGGCCTCGGCGGTGTGCTCGGGGCCGATGGCCGCCGGGCCCAGGTGGGCGTCGTAGGTGCCGAACAGCAGCGGGCCGTCCAGCCCGTGGCAGGCGCGCATCACCCCGCCGTTGCCCGGGGACTGCCAGGTCAGCTCGTACAGGTGGGCCCTGCCGCCCCCGGCCGCCTGCGCCTCGGCCAGGCGCAGCGTCGGCATGCGGAACAGCCAGTCGGTCTGCACGAGTTCGTGGAGCTCCTCGGCGGACGCGCCGGGGAACGCCGCGCGGTAGGCGCGCTCGCCGTCCTCGCCGGGGCCGAAGCGGCGCAGCGTCTCCCCCGCCTGCTCCTCGGTGATCTTGCCGAGCTGTCCGGCGAAGAGGAGGAACGTGCGGAACTCGTCGCGGGTGTGGCCGATGATCAGCTCCACGTCCCGTCCCGCGCCGCCCGCCAGCGCCTGCCAGGGGGCGGCCGGCAGCACCTCGCCGTCGACCACGGGCGAGAAGGCGGTGAGCGTGTGCGCGAACGAGCCCCAGCGGTCCTCGTACTGCCGCATCTTCGACTCCAGGGCGTGCCCGATCGCCGGCAGCTCCCGCGGATCCACGCCCGACAGGTCCCCGGCCGTCGGACGCAGGCCCGCCTCGGCGGCGATCGCCGCGGCGACGTCCCGGGCCAGGGCGTCGGAGAAGAATGTGCCCGGCAGGCTCTGCCCGACGGCGCGCCGGAACAGGCCCGCCGCGCTCGGCATGACCATCAGCGCCGCGATGGACCCGGCGCCGGCCGAATCACCGAGGACGGTCACCTGGCCGGGGTCGCCGCCGAACGCCGCGATGTTCTCCCGCACCCATTCCAGGGCGGCGACCTGGTCGAGCAGGGCCCGGTTGGCGGGTGCGCCGTCGATATGGGCGAAGCCCTCGACGCCGAGGCGGTAGTTCAGCGACACGAAGACCACGTCGCCGTCGCGGGCGATGTGCCGGGCGTCGTAGCCGGGGCTGCCGGAGAAGCCGTGCTTGTAGGCGCCGCCGTGGATCCACACCATCACCGGGCGGCGGGCGGCCGGGTCGGGGTCGGGCGTCCAGACGTTGACCGTCAGCCAGTCGTCACCCGTGCCCTTGAAGAGGTCACCGCCACCGCGGCCGGCCATGCTCGCGTCCTGCGGAGCGGGCGGGCCGAAGGTGAACGCCTCCCGTACGCCGTCCCAGCCGTGCACGCGCCGCGGCGCCTGGAAGCGGGCCGCGGCGATCGGGGGCTCGGCGTACGGGATGCCGCGGAAGACGGCCAGGCCGTCCTCCGTGCGGCCGCGTACCACGCCGGCGGCGGTACGGACCTCGGGCTCCTCGACTGCGGACATGGCGGCTCCTTTTCCTAAATCGACTGATTTAACTGTTGTCCATTTTTTAACACATGTCTAGAGTTGCGGGCGTGCAGGATCGACAAGACCGCCGGGTGCGCCGCTCCCGTGCCGCCCTCATGGCCGCCGCCGTACGCCTGGTCTCCGAGCGCGGCACCACGGCCCTTCCCGTCGGCGAGCTCTCCGACGCCGCGGACGTCAGCCGGCAGCTGGTGTACCTGCAGTTCGGGGACCGCGACGCGCTCCTCGTTGCGGCCGCGACCGACCTGGTCGAACGGGAGCTCCTCCCCGAGGCCGGGGACGAGGGCGCACCGCCTCGCGCGCGCATGCTGGCGATGGCCCGGCACTTCGCCCGGCACCGGCCCTTCTACCGCGCGATGCTCACCGGATCCTGCGCGTTCCCGATGACCCGGGACCTGAACAGGCTGTTCGGCTCGCTCATCACCGTGACGGGCCTGCGCGAGGTGTTCGGCGACCTCGACGACGCCACCGCGCAGGACCTGGCCGCGCTGATCTCGGGCGGGACCGGCACGATCGTCAACGACTGGCTGATCGACGCCGACGACCCCCTCGACCCCGACGAACTGGCCGACCGCCTGCTGCGCCTCTCGACCACCCTCGCCCGCACCCCCGGAGGTCGCCCGCGATGAACCTGAACAGCCATCTCGTCCAGCGCCTGCTGCGCCTGCCCCCGCCCCTCACCAGGGACCTGACGATCGAGCGCGACCTGCGCGTGCCGATGCGCGACGGAGCCGTCCTGCTGGCCGACCGCTGGGCGCCCAAGTCCGGCGGCGACGGCCTGCCGACCGCGCTCATCCGCGCCCCCTACGGCCGGGCCGGCCTGACCTCGGACCCGATGGCCCGCCCGCTGGCCGAACGGGGCTTCCAGGTGCTGATCCAGAGCACCCGCGGGACCTTCGGCTCCGAGGGCCCCTTCGACCCGCTGCGCCGCGAGCGCGAGGACGGGCTCGACACCCTCGACTGGGTGATCCGGCAGCCCTGGTTCGGCGAGTCGATGATCCTGTACGGCTCCAGCTACCTCGGCTTCGTCCAGTGGGCGGTCGCCGACGCCGTACCTCCCCAGGTCAAGGCCATGATCCCCGGGGTCTCCGAATCGGCCCTCACCCTGGACTTCCTGCGCGGGGACGCCTTCTCCCTGGAGACCCCGTTCGTCTGGGGCGTCCAGGTCGCCGGCCAGGAACGCCCGCTCGGGATGCCGCGCCAGCTGCTCCGGGCCAAGAAGGTCCAGCGTGCCCTGCGTACGCTGCCACTGGCCCAGGCCGACACCGCCGCCCTGGGCCACCACGACGACTACATCCAGAACATCCTCGCCCACGACGCCGGCAGCCCGTTCTGGCAGGGCCTGGACCACCGGCACCGGGTCTCGGACATCCAGGTTCCGGTGAGCAGCGTCGGCGGCTGGTACGACATCTTCCTGCCCGGCCAGATCCGCGACCACCGGGCCCTGCAGGACGCCGGACACCCCCTCGCCCGCCTCACCGTCGGCCCCTGGGCCCACGTCTCCATGGGTGTCGGGCAGACGGCCGCAGCCGAGGCCCTCGACTTCGGCCTGGCGCTGGCCCGGGGCGAGGAGCCGGCCGAGCGCGCCCCGGTCCGCCTGTTCGTCATGGGCGAGGAGAAGTGGCGCGACTTCCCGTCCTGGCCGCCGCCGGGATACGAGCCCCGGCGCTTCCATCTCCAGCCTGGCGGCGCCCTGTCCACCGAGGTTCCCGCCGGCTCGTCTCCCGACGGCTACCGTTACGACCCGGCCGACCCCACCCCGGCCCTCGGCGGCGTCCGCATGGCCTTCGGCGAGAAGGCCGGCCGCGTCGACAACGCCGCCCTGGAGGCCCGGCCCGACGTCCTCACGTACACGACGTCCGTACTGGAGGAGGACGCCGAGGTCGTCGGCGAGGTGAGCGCCGAGATCTTCTTCCGCTCCAGCCTCCCCCACGCCGACGTCTTCGTCCGGCTGTGCGACGTCGACGCCGACGGCCGCTCCACCAACGTCTGCGACGGCCTGATCAGCCTCACCGGCGCCGACGAGATCACCCCCGCCACGGTGACCCTGTGGCCGACCGCGTACCGCTTCAAGCGCGGCCACCGCATCCGCGTCCAGGTCTCCAGCGGCGCCTTCCCCCGCTACAACCGCAACCCCGGCACCGGCGAACCCCGGGCCACCGCCACCACCCTCCGCACCGCCGACCAGCAGGTCTTCCACGACCCGCAACACCCGTCGGCGGTGCTCCTCCCCGTGCGCTGACCGCGCGTCAGGCGAGTTCGTACGTCCAGCCGGAGGCGAGGGAGGAGGAGACCCGGACCTCGCCACCGGAGCGGGTGACGGTGAACCGGGCGGGCTCGCCGGAGGCGTGATCGGTGACGGTGAGGGTGGTCTCCCCGTCCGGCCCCGGGTAGACGCGCAGGGTCAGGCCGTCGAGATGGTCGTAGTCCGGCCGGTCGTCCCTGGCGCCGACGGGCAGGACGGCGCCTTCGCGCACGTAGATCGGCATCGAGGTGAAGCCGTGCCGCTCGGTGCGCCAGCGCCCGCCCTCGACGCGCTCCCCTGTCAGGTAGTTCGTCCACGTGCCGTCGGGCAGGTAGAGCTCCACCGTCCCGTCGGGGGTGAAGACGGGCGCGACGAGCAGGTCCGGGCCGAGCATGTACTGGGTGTCGAGGTGGGCGGCGTTGCGGTCGCCGGGGAACTCCATCGCCATGGGCCGCATCACGGGTGTCCCGCTCTCGTGCGCCTGGACGCCCGCCTGGAACAGGTACGGCATCAGGCGCAGCTTGAGCTTCGTGAACAGCCGGGTCACCTCCACGGCCTCCTCGTCGAAGGCCCACGGAACGCGGTAGGAGGTGGAGCCGTGCAGCCGCGAATGGGAGGACATGAGCCCGAAGGCGACCCAGCGCTTGAACACGCCGGGGTCGGGAGTGCCCTCGAAGCCGCCGATGTCGTGGCTCCAGAAGGAGAACCCGGAGAACGCGAGTGACAGGCCGCCGCGCAGGCTCTCCGCCATGGACCCGTACGTCGATCCCGAGTCGCCGCCCCAGTGCACCGGCAGCCGCTGGCCGCCCGCGGTCGCCGACCGCGCGAACAGCACCGCCTCGCCCCGGCCCCGGCGCTCTTCGAGCACCTCGAACACCGCCGTGTTGTAGAGGTGCGTGTAGAGGTTGTGCATGCGTTCGGGGGTGGAGCCGTCGAAGTAGGCGACGTCGAGCGGGATGCGCTCCCCGAAGTCGGTCTTGAACGCGTCGACCCCCTGGTCCTGCAGCGCGCGCAGCTTCGACTGGAACCAGCGGGTCGCGTCGGGGTTGGTGAAGTCGACGAGTCCCATGCCGGCCTGCCACAGGTCCCACTGCCAGACCGACCCGTCCTGGCGCTTCAGGAGGAAGCCCTGCCCGGCGGCCTCGGCGAACAGCGGTGAGCGCTGGGCGATGTACGGATTGATCCACACGCAGACGCGCAGGTCCTTGTCGTGCAGGCGGGCCAGCATGCCCTCGGGGTCGGGGAAGACCCGCGGGTCCCACTGGAAGTCGCACCAGTTGAACTCGCGCATCCAGAAGCAGTCGAAGTGGAAGACCGACAGCGGCAGGTCGCGCTCGGCCATGCCGTCGATGAACGAGGTCACCGTCTGCTCGTCGTAGTCGGTGGTGAACGAGGTCGACAGCCACAGGCCGTAGGACCAGGCGGGCAGGCGCGCGGGGCGGCCGGTGAGCGCGGTGTAGCGTTCCAGGATCTGCTTGGGGGTGGGCCCGTAGATCACGAAGTATTCGAGACTATCCCCCGCGACCGAGAACTGCACGCGTTGCACCGTCTCCGACCCGATCTCGTACGAGACGTGCCCCGGGTGGTTCACGAAGACGCCGTATCCGCGGTTGGTGAGGTAGAACGGCACGTTCTTGTAGGCCTGCTCCGAGGAGGTCCCGCCGTCGGCGTTCCAGATCTCCACCGTCTGGCCGTTCTTGACCAGCGGCCCGAAGCGCTCCCCCAGCCCGTAGACCACCTCGCCCACGTCCAGCGCGAGCTGCTGGGCGAGGTGGACGGAGGCGCGGGCGCCGCCGACCGGCGCCGGATCGACCTGCGCGTCCCCGGCGAGCCGGAAGTAACCGATGGACTTGTGACCGCTGGAGGTCAGCGGACGCCCGTCACCGTGGAACGACAGGTTCCAGGGGGCTCCGGGTGCCATGGTCGCGCTCAGCGCGCCGCTGGTGAGCGTGGTCGCGTCGTCCGTTTTGACGATGCCGTGGCCGTCCTCGGCGCCGACGAGGTCGAAGCCGCGTTCGTCGCTCATGTGGTGGTCGATGCGGACGCGGATGACGTTCGCCAGCGGTGACGACAGCCTCAGCGAGAGGACCGGCCGGTTGAGGGTGTCGCCGCGGCGGTGGATGACGGTGGTGGGCGCGGTCACGGTGAACGCGCCGTCCTCGGTGGCGATGTCGTACGCCTCGGCCGCGTACAGCGCGGTGACGCCGGGGCGCAGCTGCCAGAGCCCGTCGGTGAACTTCATCGGTGGGTCATCCCTTCAATCCGCCGGCCAGCAGGTCGGCGCGCCAGAACCGCTGCAGCACCAGAACGAGGGCGATCAGCGGGATGACGGAGACGGCCGAGCCCATGATGACCAGCGGGTACAGGTCGCTGTCCCCGGCGCCCTTGCCCAGGAACGTGTACAGGCCCAGGGTGATCGGGTATTTGTCCTGGTCGGAGAGCATGATGAAGGGCAGCAGGAAGTTGTTCCAGATGCCGACGAACTGCAGCAGGAGCACCGTGACGAGCCCGGGCACCATCATGGGCAGCACGATGGCCCCGAAGATCCGGGTCTCCCCGGCGCCGTCCAGACGCGCGGCCTCCAGCGTGCTCTGCGGGACGGAGGCGGCGGCGAAGACCCGGCACAGGAAGATGCCGAACGGGTTGATGATGACCGGCAGCAGCACCGACCAGTGGGTCCCGGCCAGGCCGACGGCGGCCATCAGCAGATACTGCGGGACGGCCAGCACGATGCCGGGCACGAGCACGCCGGCGAGGATCACCGAGAACAGGAACTCACGCCCGCGGAAGCGGAACTTGGCCAGCGCGTAGCCCGCCATGGCCGACACCATCGTCGACAGGATCGCACCGACGCCGGCGTAGAGCAGCGAGTTGAGCCCCCACTTCCAGAACTGGCCGTCGCCGTAGGCGCTCAGGTTGGCCAGGTTGTCGAGGATGCCGGTGCCTGGCGCGAAGGAGAAGGTGGTGAACAGCTCGCGCGGCGTCTTGGAGGAGGCGATGACCACCCAGGCCACCGGGGTCAGGCAGTACAGCGCGCCGAGCAGCAGCACGATCAGCGGGAGGCGCGGCCGCCGCGCCGACGCTGGGCGGCGGCGGTGGAACTGGCGGTCACCGGTACGGGGCACGGCGGTCATGCGTTGTCCCCGAAGGTCCGGCGCTGGAAGAAGCGCAGCAGGAGCAGCGAGATGGCGAGGATGCCCAGGGCCAGCACGACGGAGGCGGCGGCGGCTCCGCCGAGGTTGTCGTTCATGAACGCCTCCTGGTAGATCTTCATCAGCGGCACCCAGGTGGCGCTGATCGTGGTCGTCATCGGCCGCAGCGTGGCGGGTTCGCTGTAGAGCTGCAGGGTGCCGATCACGGAGAACAGGCCGGTGAGCACGAGCGCGGGGGCGACCAGCGGGATCTTGATGCGCCAGGCGATCTGCCACTCGCTCGCCCCGTCGATGCGGGCCGCCTCGTAGATGGAGGTGGGGATGGCGCGTAGCGACGTGAAGATGATGATCATGTTGAAGCCGACGCCGGACCACAGCGCGATGTTGGCCAGCGAGAAGTACAGGGCGGGGAAGCCGAAGAAGTCCAGCGGCCCGGCCTGCAGTTGCCTGGCGATGTAGGTGAGCGGGCTGGTGCTGGGCAGGTACAGGAAGCCCCACAGGAGGCTGGCGATCACGCCGGGCACCGCGTACGGCAGGAAGATCGCGGTGCGGGTGAAGCCGCGCGCCCGCACCCTGGGGGTGTCGAGCAGCAGCGCGAACAGCAGGGCCAGGCCGAGCACGCTGGGGATGGCGATGACGCCGTAGAGCAGGACCCGGCCGAGCCCGGCGACGTATTCGGGGTCGGAGAGCGCGGCGGCGTAGTTGTCGAACCCGATGAAGGCTTCCACCCGCCGCCCGAACGCGCCGCCGCCTTCGATGCGGAAGCCGCGGAAGCTCAGGTAGACGGCGTAGCAGATCGGGATGATCAGGAACAGGGCGAAGAAGACGATCGCGGGCATGGCGAACAGCCACGGGGTGGCGACGGCGCGGACGCGCAGGCGTCGCCCGGTGGAGCTGGCGGGCATGAGATGTCCAGGGAGGGGTCGAACCGAGGGCCCGGCCGGGCCCTCGGCGTCTTACTTGGTGACGGTGTAGCCGGACTTCTGCAGGTCGGCGACGACGGCCTGCTGCGTGGCCTGGAAGACCGCGCGGAAGGAGGTCTTGTCGAGCGCGGCCTTGTTGAGCGCGTCACCGAAGGCGCTCTGGGCGACGTTCACGTTGGGTCCCCAGGTCACCGGGATGGTGGTGTTCTTGATCACCTGGTCGGTGACCTGGTAGAAGTCCTTCTGCTGCGGCATCAGCTTAGGCGGCTCGTGGGTCAGCGTCGCCTGGCGGCCCGCGTTGCCGCCGGGGAAGATGTCAAGGCTGAGGAGCAGCTTGGAGCCCTCGCCGGAGGCCCCGAGCCAGGCGGCGAAGGCCGCGGCCTCCTTGGCGTGCTTGGACTTGGACGGCACCAGGTAGGCGGACCCGCCCAGGAACGGGACGGCGGTCTGGCCCGGCGTCCACTGCGGCAGCGGCGCGGACTCCCACTTGCCGGCGGTGTCGGGTGCCACGGAGTGGATGACGCTGGGCGCCCACGAGGCGGCTGCCCAGCTGAGGATCTTGCCCTTGTTGACCTGGGCGTTCCACTCCGGCGTGAGCAGCGGCTCGACCTTGACCAGGTCCCGCTTCACGAGGTCCTCCCAGAAGTCGGCGGTCTTCAGGGACGGCTCGCCGTCGATGCCGACCGTCCAGGCGTTGCCGTCGGTGCTCCACCACTGGGCGCCTGCCTGGGCGGCCTGGGCGGCGAAGAACTCGAACTGGGTGGCGGCGAAGGCGGCGATGTAGGCGTCGGGATCCTTCTTGTGGATCTGCTCGGCGGCCTTCGCGTACTCGGCCCAGGTGGTGGGGACCTTGACGCCGTACTTGTCGAACAGGTCCTTGCGGTAGGTGAGCATCATCGGCCCGATGTCCTGCGGCACGCCGTAGACCTGCTTGTTGAACGTGGTCAAGGCCCAGACGTTGGGGTCGATGCCGGATTGGGCGCCGGCCACGTCGGCGGTGATGTCCTTGACGGCTCCGGCCACGACCAGGGCGGGCAGGCCGCGGTACTCCAGCTGCACCACGTCGGGGGTGTCGCCGGCCTTGTCCGCGGCCAGCAGCTTGGAGGCGGTGTCGGCGGTTCCGCCGACCTCCGAAAGCTTGATCGTGACGTTGGGGTGCTCCTGGTGGTACTTGTCGACGATCGCCTTGGCCGCCGGATCGCTGCCTTTCAGGCTCCAGGTCCAGAACTCCAGCGTGACCGGCCCGGCTGCGCTCGCCGTCTCCGAGGAGGGGGTGTCGGCGGACGAGCAGGCGGCCAGCGACGCCGCCAGGGCGAGCGCCAGCGCCGCGGCGCCGAGCTTCGTCCGGGGTCGGCGGCGTCGGGGCGGGGTCGGTGGGGTCATGACGATCTCCTGGGCGAGGGGTGGTGCGCCTCGGCGGGAATGCCGGGTCGTGCGTTGGGATCTAACCTGATGTTAACGTTGTCATCCTGTCAAGCCCCCTCTTTGTGAGACCTCTCGGAGCCCCCCCGTGCCTGCTTTCCGCAACCCGGTCCTGCCCGGGTGCTATCCGGACGCGTCGATCTGCCGGGTCGGCGAGGACTTCTACCTGGTCACCTCGTCATTCACCTATTTTCCTGGACTCCCCCTCTTCCACAGCCGTGACCTGGTGCACTGGCGTCAGCTCACGCATGTGCTGGACCGGCCTGGGTTGCTCGCGCTGGAGGGCCTGGACGTCTCCGACGGCGTCTGGGCACCGACCATCCGTCACCACGACGGCACCTTCTACGTGGTCTCCACGGTGGCCGTGAACCGGCAGGGGAGCCTCACCTTCGTCGTGACCGCCGACGACCCCGCCGGGCCGTGGTCGGACCCCGTGCCGCTGGAGGCCGAGGGCATCGACCCGTCGCTGTTCTTCGACGACGACGGCCGGTGCTGGCTCACCGCCTGCCGCGACGCGGTCCAGGGCGGTCCCGGCGAGTTGTGGATGCGCGAACTCGACCTGGACCGGCTCAAGCTCGTCGGCCCCACGCACGTGCTGTGGCAGGGCGCGGTGCGCGGGGCGTGGGTGGAGGCGCCGCACCTGTACAAACGCAACGGGGTGTACCACCTGATCGCCGCGGAAGGCGGCACCGAGAGCAACCACAGCGTCACCGCGGCGCGTTCCGGCACCGTCACCGGACCCTACGTCACCGACCCGCGCAGCCCCCTGCTGACCCACCGGCACCGCGGCCCGGGCGAGCCCATCCACAACGTCGGCCACGCCGACCTGGTGGACACCCCCGTCGGCGAGTGGTGGGCGGTGACGCTCGGCGTGCGGCCGATCGCGGGCACCCACACGCTGGGCAGGGAGGTCTTCCTCGTGCCCGTGACCTGGACCGCCCACGGGCCCGTCTTCGCCCCCGAGTCGGGAGCCGTGCGGCTGTCGGAGCGGCTCCCGTCGATCGCGTCCAGCCGACCGGACGGCGACGCCGCCGTTCTGGCTGGACAATCGGACGGCGACACCGCCGTACCGGCCGGACGACCGGACGGCGACACCACTGTTCCGGCCGGCCGGGCGCACTTCGGCGGGCTGGAGTGGAACAGCCTGCGCGGTCCCGCCGGCGACCGCGTCAGGCCCACGGCCGACGGGTCCGGCCTCGACCTCGACCTTGCCCCCGAGGCCCTCAGCTCCACCGGCGTGCCGGCCTTCCTCGGCCGGCGCCAGCAGCACGTCCGCTTCGGCGTGCGGACCCGGATCAGCTTCGCCGCGGCCCGCCCGTCGGAGGAGGCCGGTCTGGCCGTCTTCCAGCACCAGGACCACCACGCCACGCTCGCCCTCACCGTGGACGGCGGCGGGCAGGCGCAGGTCGTGCTGACGGTCCGGGAGGCGGGCACGAGCACCCGCCGGGCCTCGGTCCCGGTCTCGACCGGCGAGGTGCTGCTGGCGGTCGACGGCGACGAGGCCGGCTACACCTTCCGAGTCAGGGACCTCACGGCGGCGCAGTGGATCAGCCTGGCCACGATCGAACGGTCCTTCTTCAGCACCGAGCGCGCGGGCGGTTTCGTCGGGGTCTATCTGGGTCTGTACGCCACCGGCAACGGCCAGGCGAGCGCCGGACGGGCGCGGGTCCACTGGTTCGACTACCAACCCGACCCCGAAACGGCCGCCTAGCGGGGCGGCTTGGGCGGCGCCGTGCTGCGCCGGATCACGAGCTCGGGAGCGATCCGCTCGCACGAGGCCGGCTCGCCCTGCATCATGCGCAGCGCCTGCTCGATGCAGCGCGTGCCGAGAGCGACGAAGTCCTGGCGGACCGTGGTCAGCGCGGGCACCTGATAGGCCGCTCCCGCGATGTCGTCGAAACCGACGAGCGAGACGTCCCCGGGCACCTTCACACCGAGCTCGGCGAAGGCCGCCAGCACCCCCATGGCCATCTGGTCGTTGCCGGCGAAGATCGCCGTCGGCGGCTCGCCGGTGCGGCGGGTGACGAGGTAGTGGGCCAGCCGGTAGCCGCTGTTGCCGGTGAAGTCGCCCTCGAAGAACTCGCCGCCGGCCTCCGGCGCCTCTTCCAGCGCGGCCCGCCAACCCTCGACGCGGGCTCGGGCGTCGAAGGTGCGCAGCGCGCCGGTCAGGTGGACGATGTGGCGGTGCCCCAGCTCCACCAGATGCCGTACGGCGAGCCGCGCGCCCAGCTCCTGATCGAGCTCGACGAAGCCGACGTCCGGGTTGGGCACGTTGCCGGACATGACCACCGTCATCGGCACGCCGGTCACGATGTCGGCCAGGGCGTCCATCACCATGGGCCGGTCGGCGATGACCGCGATGGCCTCGACCGCCTGGTCGGTGAGCCGCTGCAGGGTCTCGGCCAGGTCTCTGGTGGTGCCGCCCTGCCAGCTGGCCATATTGACCCAGTAGCCGGCCCGCTGCGCCGCCGTCTGCACGCCCCGCAGGATGCGCGGCAGCTCGTACAGCTCGGCCCCGGCGAGCACCACCCCGATCGTCGAGGAACGGCGGCTCTTGAGCGCGCGGGCGACGCTGTTGCGGCGATAGCCGAGCTTCTCGATGGCGGCCTCGACACGAGCCCGGGTCTCCGGGCGGACGGACGGGTGGTCGTTGAGGACGCGGGAGACGGTCACGTGCGACACGCCCGCCTCGCGTGCCACATCCACCATGCCTGGTGCCCGATTCATGTCCTTCGCTTCCCGGCCTCCACCGTGCTGGCCCGTCTGCCCGCGCGGCGCGAGCGACCCGCCCGCGCGCCGCGGTGCCGATTCGATGGTGCCACATCCGCCGGGCGCTCCCGCCCAAAGCGGTCATGGCATCGGAGTCGTCCGTGAACTCTTTCGCGCCATGGCGGTAAGTACAGGCGACCGTGCCCACCGAGGAAGGCACCGCATGAAGGAGCTGACCGTTTCATGGCAGAACCGGCGACGGCCGAGGCCGCCGACCCGGACCTGATCCGCAGGTCCCGGGAGGAGCCCGAGGTGTTCGCCGTGCTGTTCGACCGCCATGCCCCCGCGCTGCACCGCTACGCCGCCCGCAGGCTGGGCGCCGACGCGGCCGAGGACGTGGTGTCGGAGACGTTCCTGGCGGCCTTCGAGCACCGGCACCGCTATCAGCCCGGCCAGAACGATGCCCGGCCCTGGCTGTACGGCATCGCCTCGAACGTGATCGGCAAGCGGCACCGCCGGGAGCTGGCCAGGTACCGGGCGTACGCGCGTGGCGGCCTGGACCCGGCGGAGATCGGCGGCGGCCTGGTCGAGGACGGCGTCGCGACGCTGGCGGTCAACCGGCCGCTGGTCGCGGCGCTGGCCCGGCTGCGCACCGGGGACCGGGACGCGTTGTTGCTGGTGGCGTGGGTCGGGCTGACGTACGAGGAAGTGGCCGTCGCGCTGGACATCCCGGTCGGGACGGTCCGCTCGCGGCTCAACCGGGCGCGCAAGAAGGTCCGCCAGGCCCTGGAGGGAACCGATCATGGATGAGATGGCGGAGCTCGACCGCCTGTGGGCGGACACCCCCGAGGCCACCGAGCGTGACCTGGCCGCCGCCCGCGTCGCGCTGCTGGCCCGGGCGGCGGCCCCACCGCGCACACGACCACGGCGCCGGTACGCCTTCCGGCTGGCCGCCGTCGGCCTGCTGGCGACGGCGCTCACCGCTGTGATCATCGCGGGGCAGGTGGTCCTGGGCGGGTCGGCCACGCCGCCGGCCAACGCCCAGGCGGTGCTGGAGCGGGCCGCTAAGGCCGCCGCCGACCAGCGGGACCTGGTGCCCGGGCCCGGCCAGTACGTGCACACGAAGAGGCGGACCCAGGACCCGCGCAACACGCGCGACCCGTCGGGCGGGCCGGTGCTGGGTTACGTGGTGACGGCGGTCGAGGAGCGCTGGGAACCCGCGGACCCCGGCAAGTCCTGGCTGCTCCGGGATCGGGCCGAGTCCGTCACGGGCGACCCGGTGCCCCGGTGGCTGTGGGACAGAGGCGCCGAGGACACCCTGTACGAGTCCTCCTGCCCCGGCCAACGTGCCTACGTGCGGCTGGGCGCCTGGCCCACCGACGTCGAAGCGGTACGCGCGAAGCTCGCGGCCCGGACCGGCCGGGATCCGGCGCGGATGTGGGCCGAGCTCAAGCAGCTGGTCGCGGAGTCGGTGGTGCGTCCGAGCCTGAGTGCCGCGCTCTTCCAGGTGGCGTCCGAGCTGAAGGGGATCCGCCTGATCGGCGATGCCGTGGACGCGGCGGGCCGGCCGGGCGTCGCCGTGGCCATGGACGAGGGCGACGGCCGCCGCTCCGAGCTGATCTTCGATCGGCAGACCTACCACTACCTGGGCGAACGCACGGTGAACACCAGGGACATCCAGGTCAAGATGCCCGAGGGCGTCTACACCTCCCGCGAGGGGACGGTGACGGGCACCGCCGTGCTGACCGTCGATCTGGTCACCGCGCTGCCGGAAGTGTCGCCCAAGGCGTCGCGGCTGCGCATCCCCTGCTGAGACCTTCCCCCGATCCGGCGCCTTTCGCGCCGGGAGTTCTGTTTCGCATGTCCGGAAACGAAGGGAAATCATCATGTTCGTTGCCAAGGCGGTCGCCACCGCCCTGCTCGCGACCTCGTTCGGCGGCCTGGCCACGGCCACGCCGGGGACCGAGGCCGCGTACGAGAACAAGGCCAGGATCGAGTCGATGCGGGCCGCCTGCATGAAGGAGCAGGGGCTCACGTACCTGCCGGAGAAGGTCATCAAGCGTGACCGGACGAAGGAGGAGCGCGCCCGGCTCGCGGGCGACCACGAGGCGATGCGGGCCTACCGCGCCAAGTACGGCTTCGGCGTCTGGTCCAGGCTCGTCTTCCCCGGCGACCCCGCGGTCGACCGGGACATGGGTGAGAGCAGGAACGACAAGCTCCTCATGTCGCTGTCGGCCAAGGACCTCAAGGCCTGGCGGGCGGCGGACGACAAGTGCTTCGCCAAGGCCGTCAAGACCGTGCTGGGCAAGACGGTGACCTCGCAGGACGACTTCCTCGCCGACGTGAACTCGGCGCTCGCCAAGGGGCTGCGCGAGCTCGACGCCGACGCCAAGGTGGCCGCGCTGGGCAAGGAGTTCGGAGGCTGCCTGAAGGTCGCCGAGACCAGGCCGTCGGTGCTGGCCGACCGGGGACGGGCCACCTTCGCGAAGGAGGCCACCGAGGTCGCCAGGGCCCAGAGCAAGGGCTCGCTGCCGAAGGGGGCCGTCGTGCTGCCCCGGCTGACGCCTGAGCAGGCCAAGCCGTACCTGGACAAGGAGGTCACGGCGGCGCTGGCCGACCTGGAGTGCGGCAAGACCTTCTACCCGGCGTACGCGCCCAGGGCGCGGGCGATCGCGGAGCGGGTGTACCAGGAGTTCGCGCTGGACTTCGCGCTCTGAGCGTCGGGGGGGGGGGGGGGGGGGGGGGGGGGGGGGGGGGGGGGGGGGGGGGGGGCGGAGGTTAGAACAGTAAATAAATAAAA
>NZ_JBIUCF010000067.1:0-65457 GCF_044593615.1 Nonomuraea sp. NPDC051941 | reverse complement strand
CAGCCGTTCAAGTCCCTGTCAAATTGACCCGACTTGCTCGACCTGCTGGAATTAAGACCCGCCCCGCTTCCGGGACAACCCCTCTAACTTACCAGGCCATCCGATCCGGTGCGAATCCACCGAAGGGCGACCTTCGAAGTAAGTGGGATTTGCCGGGCGTCTCCGGGAGTCTCTGTGGACTCCCTCGGCCGCCCTGCGCGAAGCAACTCTAGCAGCCTGACGCACCCACTTCGCGCCACTCAGGTAATCACGTGGTTGTTCCCTCACCACGCAACGCCCAAACCTCACCAAGGACACCCAGGTCGGCGCCCCAGCTGTCAAGCCGTCGGCAAGTCATCCGCAATCGCTGCCAGGTACGAAGTACCTACGAGCAGACTGCGCTCTCGGAGGTGCCCGCTATGACCCGCTCGGAGTTCGACGACATCCGTGCCTTCCTCGCCGACGAGGCGACCCATGCCGGAGACCTGCTGAGAATCGCAAGGACGCTGATCGACGACCTCGAACACGCCCGTATGCGCGAGGCCGTACTCCGTACCCACTACCTGCGTCTGCTCACGGCGGCGCGGGCGACGGTGGCGGCCGACATCGCGGACGCGCCCGACCCCATGGCGTTCCTCAAGCACGAGCTGTCCGAGCGCGGCCAGATGCCGGAGGACGGCGAGGCCGTGCAGCGCATCCTGGCGGACGCCCGTACGGCGGCCCTGCTGCTCGCCTGCCTGGAGGAGTCCGTCCCCCAGCGCCCGCGCGGAATGCGCCTGCGCCGGTGCGTCGGCATGAGGCGGACCCTCCCGCATTAGCCGCTGACCCGATGAGCACTCGGCCCATACCCGGCCTTGGCTGACCGGCTGTAAGACTTCGCATATGTGGCAGCGCGGGTTGAACTGGGCGGCAGTCGCACTAGTCGGGATATTCGGCCTTATGTGGGTCGGCATCGTGGTTTATGCCGATCAGAGCTCTTCCCTCTGGATGCGGGTCGTGCAGGTGGCCTTCGGGATCCTGCTCCTGGGCTGGGCCGTACAGCGAGCGGTCGTGATGCTCGTCAGGCCGTCAGCCCACTGCTACTCGGAGGAGGCCGACGGCTGGAACCGGTAGCCCATCCCCGACTCGGTCAGCAGGTGCACCGGACGGGCGGGGTCCCGTTCGAGCTTGCGCCGGAGCTGGGCCATGTACTGGCGCAGGTAATGCGTCTCCTTGAGGTAGGAGTCTCCCCAGACCTCCCGCAGCAGCTGGCGCTGGCTGATCAGCTTGCCCGGGTTGCGCAGCAGGATCTCCAGGAAGTGCCACTCCGTGGGCGTCAGCCGTACCCCTCCCGAGATCGTCTTGCTGGAGAGGTCGATCACGTGATCGCCCAGCCGCACCGTGGCGGTCTCCTCCTCGTGCTGGCCCGTGCGGCGGGTCACCGCGCGGACGCGGGCGAGCAGCTCGTCGACGCTGAACGGCTTCGTCACGTAGTCGTCGGCGCCGGCGTCGAGCGCGTCCACCTTGTCGGTGCTGTCCGCGCGCCCCGAGAGGACGATGATCGGCACGGCGGTCCAGCCGCGCAGGCCCTCGATGACCTCCACGCCGTCCAGATCGGGCAGCCCGAGATCGAGGATGACCAGGTCGGGATGCCATTCGGCGGCCTGGCGCAGCGCCGAGCCGCCGTCGGCCGCAACGGCCACCTCGTACTGCCGGGCGGCCAGATTGACGCGCAGCGCACGCAGGATCTGCGGCTCGTCGTCCACCACCAGCACGCGGGTCACGCGTGTCTCCGCAGCGAGACGGTCATGGTCAGTCCCCCTCCGGGCGTGTCCTCCAGCACGAGCGTGCCGCCCATCGCCTCGGTGAGGCCTCGCGAGAGCGCCAGGCCGAGCCCCACGCCCGTGTGACTGGCGCGGTCGCCGAGCCGCTGAAACGGCATGAACACCCTTTCATGCGCTTCCGGCGGAATTCCGGGGCCCCGGTCGATGATGCGGATCTCCACGTTGTCACCGTGCCAGCTGGCGTTGACGACCACGGGCTCGCCGTCGGGGCTGTAGCGGACGGCGTTCGACATGACGTTGACGAGCACGCGCTCCAGCAGGGCGGGATCGGCCATGATCTCGGGGACGATGGGCGGGAGGTCGCTGCGGATCTGGTCGCGTAGCGGGCCGAGGTCGTCGATGGCGTGCGGCAGCACGTCCTCGATCGCCACGGGCTCCAGGTTCACGCCGAGCACGCCTGCTTGGAGGCGGCTCATGTCGAGGAGGTTCGCGACGAGCCGGTCCAGCTTGATCAGCGACTCGTCGGCGGTGGCCAGCAGCTCGCCGCGGTCCTCGTCCGACCAGGTCACGTCGGTGCTGCGCAGGCTCTCGACCGCCGCCTTGGCCGAGGCGAGCGGCGTACGCAGGTCGTGGCTGACGGCGGCCAGCAGAGCGGTGCGCATCCTGTCGGCCTCGGCCAGCGGCTCGGCCTGCTCGGCCGCCTCGCGCAGCCGCTGCTCGCGCAGGGCGACCGCCGCCTCCGCCGCGAACGCCTCCAGCACCCGCCGGTCGCTCGCGTCCAGCAGCCGTCCCCGGGCGGCGAGCACGAGCCGTTCGTCGATCACGACGTCGGTGTCGGCCGTACCCGGGCTCGTGCACGGCACGCCGCCCGAGGTGGCGACGATGTGCCAGTCGTCCGTACGCTCCAGCAAGGTCACCGAGCCGAAACCGAACGTCTCCCGCGTCCTGGCCAGCAGCGACGGCAACGCCGCGTCACCCCTCAGCACGTGACCCGCCAGCGTGGACAGCACCTCGGCGTCCGCCCGCGAGCGCGCCGCTTCCCTGCTGCGCCTGGCCGCCAGGTCGACGACCGTGCTGACCATGACCGCCACCAGCACGAACGTGGTCAGCGCGAGCACGTTCTGCGGCTCGGCGATCGTCAACGTGTGCAGCGGCGGCGTGAAGAACCAGTTGAGCAGCCCGAACCCGAGCACCGCCGCCGTCAACGCCGGCCACATGCCGCCCACCAGGGCCACCCCGACGACCAGCAGCAGGAAGAGCGGGATCTCGCTGGGCAGCGACAGGCCCAGCGGCCGGAGCGCGGCCGTGAGCAGCGGCGGCCCGAGCAGCGCCAGCCCCCAGCCGGACAGCCGCCGCCTGCGGGTCAGCGTGGCGCTCGACCGCGCCCGCCCGCGGCCCGTCCTGGTCGCCTCGTGCGTCACCATGTGCACGTCGATCGACCCGGACAGCGCCGTCGTCGTCACACCCACGCCGCGCGCGACGATCTGCGCGAGCCGTCCCCTGCGCGACGCGCCCAGCACGAGCTGGGTGGCGTTCACGCCACGGGCGAACTCCAGCAGCGCGTGCGGGATGTCGTCGCCGACCACCTGGTGATAGGACCCGCCGAGGGCCTCGACGAGGGCCCGCTGGTGCACCAGGTTCGCGGGGTCGCCGCCGGAGGTCAGGCCGTCGGCGCTCGTGACGTGCACGGCCAGCAGATCGGCTCCCTTGCTCCTGGCCGCGATGCGCGCGGCCCGGCGGATGAGCGTGTCCCCTTCCGGGCCGCCGGTGAGGGCGACCACCACGCGCTCGCGGGCCTCCCAGGTGCCCGCAATGGCATGGTCGGCGCGATATTGGTCGAGTTGCTCGTCCACCTTGTCCGCTAGCCAGATCAGGGCGATCTCCCGCAAGGCGGTCAGGTTGCCGACGCGGAAGTAGTTGGCCAGCGCGGCGTCGACGCGATCGGGCGGGTAGACGTTCCCGTGTGCCATCCGCCGGCGCAGCGCCTCGGGCGCCATGTCGACAAGCTCGATCTGGTCGGCCCGCCGCACCACCTCGTCGGGTACGGTCTCCCGCTGCGACACGCCGGTGATCTGCTCGACCACGTCGTTCAGGGATTCGAGGTGCTGGATGTTGAGGGTGGAGACGACGTCGATGCCGGCGTCGAGCACTTCGTCGATGTCCTGCCAGCGCTTGACGTTGCGGGAGCCGGGAACGTTCGTGTGGGCGAGCTCGTCGATCAGCGCCACGGTGGGGGCGCGGGCGATGACGGCATCGACGTCCAGCTCGGTGAACGTCGCGCCGCGGTAGGTCATCGTCCGCCTCGGCAGGATCTCGAGTCCGTCGAGCAGGCCGGCCGTCCTGGCGCGGCCGTGGGTCTCGACGAAGCCCACGACCACGTCCTTGCCACGTTCGCGGGCGCGGTGCGCCTCGCTCAGCATGTCGTACGTCTTGCCCACGCCGGGCGCCGCACCCAGGTGAACGCGCAGCCTCCCGCGGGACGTGCTCCCCATTCCTCCAGGTTACGGCTGGTACGGCGGCGCGACCCCCCAACCCCAGTGGGGCACGGGAGCCTCGAGCGGAGGCGTGGCGTCCGGCTGGGAGTTGTGCCTGGCCAGCCTGGTGCCCCATTCGACGTAGCCGGCGAACGCCGCCCTGAACTCGGGGTCGTCAGGCAGTCCCACTTCGTCGGCCGCGTCCATGAGGAGATTCACCCACCTGCGGCGCTGGGGCTCGGTGATGGCCTTGCCGAGGTGGTGACGGAGCATGTTCGGGTAGCCGCCGCGTTCCTTGGTGTACCGGTCGGGGCCGCCGAAGACCTCGCTGAGCCACATCGCCACATATTTGGGGTGATCGGGGTCCATGTGCGCGAACAGCGGGCCGATCAGGTCGTCCTTGACGACCGTGCGGTAGAACGCTTCGGTGAGCCGCTCGAACGCCTCAGTGCCGCCGGCCCAGTCGTAAAGGGTGGGTTCACTCATGTAATGATGTAATCATTCGCCGGGCGACGGCGGCAAGGTCGGAAACGACAAAGTCCCTGGTCTCCGGATCTCTCCGGTGACCAGGGACTCTGGCTTGGTAGCGGGGACAGGATTTGAACCTGCGACCTCTGGGTTATGAGCCCAGCGAGCTACCGAACTGCTCCACCCCGCGTCGGTGTCTCTGGATATAACTATACAGGGCCCGCGACGGTGCTTTGACCAACGCCGACTCCGAACTGCCCGCCGTCCCTTGAGGAAGAGCCGCGGACGGCCCACGCAGGTCGGGGAACGCATCGCCGGACCCCCGTGGGACCAATAGCAAAAGCCCGGACTCCGATTAAGGAGCCCGGGCTTCTGGGCTGGTAGCGGGGGCAGGATTTGAACCTGCGACCTCTGGGTTATGAGCCCAGCGAGCTACCGAACTGCTCCACCCCGCGTCGCGTTGTTGCCTTTAAAGACTAGTGGGCGACGAGGGGTGGACGCAAACCGATTGGGCTAGGACGTGCCTGCCGCTTGCGATCCCGTAGGCGATGGCGAGACGGAAGGCGCGCTCGACGGCGCGACCGACGGGGTCGCCGACGGACTGGCGGATGGAGTGGCCGACGGGGTCGCCGAAGGCTTGGGCTGCTGGGCGTTGGCCCCTTCCAGCGCCTTCAGCGCCTCCTCCAGCCGCTTCTGCGCCTCGCCGTAGGCGTCCCAGTTGGGCGGACTGGACTGCAGGGCCTTCTGCGCGTCCTCGTACGCCTTCTTGGCATTGGCGATCGCCGAGTTGATCGCCGTGTTGGCCTGGTTGGGGACGTTCTGCTCGGTGGGGGTGTTCGGCTGCTGTTGCTGGCCGCCGAAGACCTCTGCGAGCGCCTTCTCCAGGTCCGGCCCGACGCCGATCTTGTTACCGTACGACACCAGGACCCGCTGCAGGATCGGGTACGGCTCCTGGCCACCGCCCGCGGCCACCTGGACGTACACCGGCTCGACGTAGAGCAGGCCGCCCGCGTACGGCAGCGTCAGCAGGTTGCCGTACCGGAGCGACGAGCTACCCACGCCCATCACGTTGAGTTGACCGGCGAGGCGGCTCTGGAAGGCGTTCTGCACCTGTCCAGGGCCCGGGATGGGAGTGTTGGACGGCATGCGCAGGATGCGCAGCCGGCCGTAGCCGGAGCCGGCCGACGAGTCGACCGCCATGAACGCCGACAGGTTGGCGCTCCCCTGCCGCGGCACGAACGTCGTCGTCAGCGAGAACGTCGGCGTGCCGCCCGGCATCGTGGTGGTCAGGTAGTAGGGCGGCTGCTTGATGTTCTTGTCGTTCTGCGTGGGGTCGCCCGGGACGTTCCAGAAGTCCTGGCCGTTGTAGAAGGCGGCCGGGTTGGTGATGTGGTAGCGCGACAGCGTGTAGCGCTGCACCTTGAACAGGTCTTCGGGGTAGCGGACGTGGTTGCGCAGGTCGGCGCTCATCTCCGAGGCCGGGCGGATGACCCCCGGGAATGCCTTGCTCCAGGTCTTGAGCAGCGGGTCGTTGGTGTCCCAGCCGTAGAGCGTGACCGTGCCGTCGTAGGCGTCGACCGTGGCCTTGACGGAGTTGCGGATGTAGTTGACCTTGTCGCTCGGCTGCTGGGCGATCACGCGGCGGTCGGTGGACGCGTCGCGCGTCATGTCGCCGAGGCTCTCGCTCTGCGAGTACGGGTAGTCGTTGGACGTGGTGTAGCCGTCGAGGATCCAGGTGATGCGCCCGTCGACGATCGCCGGGTAGGGGTTGCCGTCGAGCGTGAGGAAGGGCGCGACCTTCTGGACCCTGTCGCGCGGGTTGCGCACGTACAGGATCTGGGAGTTGTCGTTGACGTCGCCCGACAGCAGGATGTTCGCCTCGCCGTACTTGGCGGCGTAGACGAGCCTGTTGAGGAACGAGCCGACGCGGACGCCGCCCTTGCCGTCGTAGATGTTGTCGGCCTGGCCCGTGCCGCCCGTCTGCGGGTAGTCGAGCTCCTTCGTCTTCGGGTTGCCGCCCGCGATGATGTACTCCTCGGCGGCCGGCTCCTCGCCGAAGTAGATGCGCGGCTGGCGCAGCCCGGTGGTGGTCGCCAGGGGGCCGGTGACCGGCATGTCCTTGGCGTCGTAGTTGGGCAGACCGCCGCCGTCGACCTGGTTGCCCGGCGCGGCGACGAAGCCGTAGCCGTGCGTGTAGACCAGGGCCCGGTTGATCCAGTTGTTCTGGCCCTCGGGCGGACCGGTCATCTCGCGCACGCCGACGACGTGGTCGACCAGCTTGCCGGTGCTGTCGGGATAGCGGTCGACGTCGAGCGTGTCGCCGAAGTTGTAGAAACCGCGGATGCGCTGCGTCTGCTCGTACGTCGAGGACAGCAGCGCCGGGTCGAGCAGCCGGACGCCGGAGACGGAGGCGTCGCCCTCCTTCTGGACCTTGGACGGGTCGGACTCGGCGTTGTAGTTTTCGACCTCGGTCTTGTCGATGTTGTACGCCTCGCGCGTGGCGTTGATGTTGCGCTGGATGTAGGCCGCTTCCTTGCCCTGCTGGTTGGGCTTGACCTGGAACTGCTCGACCAGCGCCGGGTAGACGCCGCCGATCAGGATGGCCGAGAGCACGAGCAGGCCGGCCGAGACGCCGGGGAGCATGCCGCCGGGCCTGAAGATGCCGGCGAAGAACAGGGCGGCGCAGATCAGCGCGATGATCGCGAGGATGGTCTTGGCCGGCAGGACGGCGTTGACGTCGGTGTAGGAGGCGCCGTGGACGAACCCGCGGTCGGAGAAGACCAGGCCGTAACGGTCGACGAAGTAGGCGACGGCCTTCAGCAGGACGAAGACGCCGAGCAGCACCGACAGGTGGACGCGGGCCGCCCTGGAGGCATGCACGCCCGGCGACTGCAGCCGGAACCCGCCGTACAGGTAGTGCGTGATCGCCGCCAGCACGATCGAGATGATCACGGCGGTGAACAGGAAGTTCAGCCCCATCCGGATGAACGGGTAGTCGAACACGTAGAACGAGATGTCCAGCCCGAACAGCGTGTCCTGCTTGCCGAACGACTCTCCGTTGACGAACTTCAGCCACGTCTCCCACTGGCCGGAGAAGGAGGAGCCGGAGAAGAGGGCGAGCAGGCCCATGCCGACAATGAAGATCAGCTTGCGGTGGGGGTCGAGCGCCATGCGGTAGCGGTCGGCGCCGCTGCCCCCGCCGAACATCGCCGGCCCGAACATCGGCCGCGTCCGGAAGGCCAGCAGCATGTTGCCGCCCGCGATGCCGACCATCAGCAGCGCGCCGACCAGGAACAGCACGATCTCGGTCAGCAGGACGCCGGTGAAGATCGACGTGTACTTGGCCGCGTCAAACCATAGATAGTCGGTATAAATACCGGAAAATAGGAAAAATAGCGCCACGATCGCCACCAGAGCGATCGCCACAGGCAGAAGCAGTCTCGGACGGCGGGGCAAGCGCATCGCCCTACCGGCTCCTGGGGTCCGGAAGCTCAAGGCCAACCCCTCGTCGTGATGAAGAAACGGTCCGTGTCTGGCAACTTACACCGCAGTGCCAGCCCTACGGCTAACGCACGGCGAGCTCCAGAAGTTTCATCCGGCCTCGCACGCGGGCACGTTTCCCTTGCCCGTGCGCAGCACGTCGAGCGCGAGCACCGCGTCATGCAGCGTGTCGGCCCTGACCAGCCGGAGCCCGTCGGGCACGGCTTGCATGGCCTCGGCGCAGTTGTCGGCGGGCGTCAGGAAGACCGTCGCGCCGGAGTCTTTCGCGCCCACCATCTTCTGGGCGATGCCGCCGATCGCGCCGACTTCTCCCGACGGCTGGATCGTGCCGGTGCCGGCGATCCGCTTGCCGCCGGTGATCTCACCGGGCGTCAGCTTGTCGACTATGCCGAGCGAGAACATCAGCCCCGCGCTCGGCCCGCCGACGTCGCCGACGTTGATGTCGACGTCGAACGGGAACTTGTACTTGGCCTGCATGACCACGCCCACGAGGGTCTGCCCCTTGGGCCCGGCCACGGTGGGCACCGTGACGTCGAGCTTCTGGCCTCCCCTGGTGACGGAGAAGGCCACGTTGTCGCCCGGCTTGTGTGCCTTGACCGCGTCGCCCACGACGTCGACGTCCTTCGCGGGCTTGCCGTCCACGGAGTTGATCTCGTCGCCCTTCAGCAGCTTGCCGTCGGCGGGCCGGCCCTTTTCCGTGGAGACCACGGTCACGACCATGTTGAAGGGGATCTTGAGCTCGCTGAGGGCGGCGGCCCTGGCGGAGTCCTGGGAGTTGGTCATCTCGACCGTGTTCTCCTCCTCGACCTCCTTGGGGTCGCGGTTGGGAGCGAAGATGGTCTCCTGCGGGACCACCGCCACGGTCGGGTCGATCCAGCCGCGCAACGCCGTCAGCAGGTCGATCTGGGCGGCCGGGCCGCCTTGGTAGGCCACCGTGACCAGGCTCAGCGCACCGCTGGTCGGGTAGGTCTCCCGCCCCTTGATCGAGATCACGGGCTTCTTGTCGACCTCGCCGATCGTGTTCTCGGTCGGGCCGGGGCTCAGCACGACGTACGGGACCGGACTGAACGCGCCCACCACGCCGAGCGCGAGCACAAGGAATCCCGCGAGCAGAAGGGTCAGGGCGCGTCGTGACATGTCGATGAGCTTATTCGCCGGCGCCGACCCATTCGGTCTCACCGTCGGCGAACACCTGGTGTTTCCAGATGGGGACGTTTGCCTTCAGGTCGTCGATCAGCCGTCTCGAAGCCTTGAACGCCTCGTCCCTGTGGGGTGCGGCCACCGCGACGATGACGGCCGCCTCTCCCAGCTCCAGGTCGCCCACGCGGTGGACGGCGGCCAGCGCCGTCACGGGGAAGTCGGCGGCCACCTTCTCGGCGACCTGCCGCAGCTCGGCCTCCGCCGAGGGGTGGGCCGAGTAGGAGAGCCTGGTCACCGGTTTTCCGTGGTCCTGCTCGCGCACGGTGCCCACGAAGAGGGCGGTGCCGCCGGCGGCGTGGTCGCCCACGGCGGCCAGCACCTCGTCGACGGAGAGCGCGGTATCACGAATGCCGAGCAACCGGATGACGTCCACGCAAAGAGCCTACCAACAAGAAATCCGCCCGCTGGACTCCCGAAACGCCGTCGTACCTGGTCAAGGCCGGGTTGACGGCGGATTTCTCAGCCGCGCCGCTTCTTGCGCACCTGGCGGACGATAGCGGCGGTGCCGATGACGGCCACGGTGGCGCCGGCCGCGGTGAGCGTAGCCTCCTTGACGGGCAGGCGCCGGCCGACCACGGTCGTCCTGTTCTCGCGCAGCTCCAGGAGCTCCTCGAACGCGGCCTCGTTCGTCCACGAGGGCTTCCAGCCCGCCTCGCGCAGCGCCGTGCAGTCGACGACCCACGGGTAGACGACGTAGTGCAGGTCGGTCGCCGGGGCCGGGGTGATGCCGAGCCGGTGGAGGCGCTGGGCCGTGCTGAACGTCAGCCCCGCGGGCAGCTCGAACCTGCGGATGCTCGACAGCTCCTCGACCTGCTCCTGCTCCATCCATCCGTCGGAGCCGACGGCGACCACGCCCGTGACGGCGCCGCGGGCGGCCAGGTCAAGTGCCGAGACCAGGTCGTCGATGTGGCAGAACTGCCAGCGCGGGTTGCAGCCCTTGACCGTCAGCAGCCTGGGGGACTCGAAGTGACGGGTGATGACGGTGTCCACTCCCGGGCCGACGACCGCGGCCGGGCGCAGCACGGTGACCTCCAGACCGGGGTGGCTGCGCAGCGACCGGCGTACCAGGGACTCGATCTCCAGGTAGTCGCCCACGACGCCGGTGTCGGGCTCGGCCGCCACAGGGGCGTCTTCGGGCAGGGGCACCTCGTTGTCGGGCGCGGCGCCGTACACCATCGCGCTCGTGACCAGCACCACACGCCGCACGCGCGCCGCCGCGCAGGCGGTCAGCACCGTCTGGGCGGCCCGCAGGTTGTACGCGCGCCGCTCGGACGGGTCGGAGTCGACGGCGTAGTCACCGGCCAGATGGACCAGGACGTCGATGTCGGAGATCCGGTTCGCCAAGAGCGGATCCCGTACGTCGATCACTCTCCACGTGGCTTCCCCGACATCACCGCGCTCCTCGTCAATGGCCACCACCCTGCGGAAATCCGCGGAGGATACGAGCCTCGCGAGCAGCTCTCGGCCTATGCCGGAGGCCGCTCCGGTGACGGCTACTACGGGTTGGCTCGGGCGTTTCGAGGTAGGCACCAGGTCCTCACTTTGCACTGATCCGCCGTAGGACGACTAACGTGGCGGATGTGGACTCCTCCATCCTGCACGAGGTAGAGCGGTGACTGACCTGCCAGGTCGCGAAAACGACCCTAACGAGAACCCGTTCGCCATGTTCGGCAACCCTGAGCAGATGGCTCAGGCGATGCGCCAGTTCGCCGACATGCTGTCGGCGCCTCAGGGTTCAGGCCCTGTCAACTGGGACATGGCGAAGAACATCGCCCGGCACGCCGTGGTCGCCCAAGGCGATCCGAGCGTCATGGAAGGCGAGCGCCGTCAGATCGTCGACGCGCTGAGCCTGGCCGACCTGTGGCTGAACGAGGCGACGACGCTGCCGAGCGGCGTGTCCAACCCGCAGGCCTGGAGCCGGTCCGAGTGGATCGAGAACACCATCCCGGTCTGGCGCAAGCTCTGCGAGCCGATCGCGGAGCGCATGGTCGAGACCATGGGCGGCGCGCTGGGCGGATCCGGGCTGCCTCCCGAGGCCCAGCAGATGGCCGGTCCGCTGCTCGGCATGCTCAAGCAGATGGGCGGCATGATGGTCGGCCAGCAGATCGGGCAGGCGATCAGTTCGCTGGCCCGCGAGGTGGTCGGCACCACCGACATCGGCCTGCCGCTGTCCGACACGGCCGCGCTGCTGCCCGGGGGCATCTCCTCGTTCAGCGAGGGGCTGGAGATCCCGGCCGACGAGATCCGGCTCTACCTGGCGCTGCGCGAGGCCGCGCACCACCGGCTGTTCCAGCACGTTCCGTGGCTGCGCTCCCACCTGCTGGGCGCGGTCGAGGAATACGCCAAGGGCATCACGGTCGACACCTCGGCGCTCGAGGAGCAGATCCGCGGCCTCGACATCAACAATCCCCAGGCGATCCAGGAGGCGCTGAGCGGGGGCAACCTGCTCAAGCCCGAGGAGACCGAGCGGCAGAAGGCCGCTCTGGCGCGGCTGGAGACGATGCTCGCCCTGGTCGAGGGGTGGGTGGCCACCGTGGTCGACCAGGCCGCCGAGGGCAAGCTGCCCTCCGCCGTGGCGCTGGCGGAGACCGTACGCCGGCGGCGCGCGACCGGTGGGCCCGCGGAGCTGACGTTCGGCACGCTGGTGGGGCTGGAGCTACGGCCCCGGCGGCTGCGTGAGGCGGCGGCGCTGTGGCGCGCGCTGGAGAGCGAGCGCGGGCTCGAGGGGCGCGACGCGCTGTGGGGCCACCCCGATCTCATGCCGACGGCCGACGACCTCGACGATCCCGACGCGTTCGTACGCGGTGAGGCGGCCTGGGACATCTCCCAGCTGGAGGCGAAGCCGGACGACGAAGGTGACAAGGGCGACAAGGGCGACGAGAGTTGAGCCTGCACGGCGACGCGGTGGCGGTGCTGTCCGCGTGGAGCGCGCCCACGCCCGAGGAAGAGGCGTTGCGCCTGGAGTTCCTGGAGCATTTGCGTGCGCATGATGACGCGATGCTGCGGGAATGCGTACCGGGGCATCTGACGGCGACGACGGCGGTGTTGTCGCACGACGGCACGCAGGTGCTGCTCACGCTGCATCCGAAGGCCAAGAAGTGGCTGCCCATGGGTGGCCACTGCGAGATTTCCGACATGTCGCTCGTGGATGTTGCTCTGCGGGAAGCATGGGAGGAGTCGGGAATTTCCGGGCTTGAGCTGCTGCCCGGGCCGCTCGCGGTCGACAGGCACGAGGTGTGGTGCCATCCCCCGTACAGCTGGCATCTCGACGTCGAGTACGCGGCCGTGGCCCCGCCCGGCGCCGAGGCCGTGATCAGTGACGAGTCGCTCGACCTGCGCTGGTTCCCCGTGGACGCGATCCCCGAGCTGTCCGACGAGGCGACGCGGCGGCTGGCCGCACGTGGACAGGCGGCTCTTGGCTCGGGCTCACGCGCGTTTGGCTAGAGTCTTTTGCGTCGTTCCAAATAGGGGGCTGCGTGGAGACTTCTGCCGTCGGCGGCACGATCGTGACACCCGGGCGCAAGCGCCGGAGGTTCCCCGCGACTACTTTGACCTGGCTGGCCGTGACCCCGTTCGCGGCGTGGGCCGTGGTGCGGGTGGCCGGTCTGGAGCGGGGGTCGCTGCCCACGCAGATCATGACCGCCACCCCGTACGCCGCGGCCGGCTCGCTGGTCCCGCTCCTGATCGCCGCGGTCGGGCGTAAGCGGGCGGCGACCGCCGTCGCGCTGCTGGCCACGACCGCACTCGGCTTCAGCGTGCTGCCCAGGGCTCTGGGCAGGGCGGAGGCCACCACGGGCAGGCCGCTGAAGGTCATGACGATCAACATGCTGTTCGGCCGGGCCGACACTGCGACGATCATGAAGCTGGTACACGAGTTCCAGCCCGACGTGCTGAGCACGCAGGAGCTCACCCCCGGGGCGGTCACCGACCTCGACGAGGCCGGGCTCAAGGAGCTGATGCCGTACCGCGTACTGCAGGACGAGTGGAGCGCCGGCGGGAGCGGGCTCTACTCCAGGCATCCGGTGGAGCCGCTGTGGAACCTGATGCCGCCGGTCGGGCACCAGATGCCCGCCGCGCTGATCTCGCTGCCGGGCGGGAAGCCGATCGAGTTCATCGACGCGCATCCGTTCCCACCGCTCGGGCCCCAGGTCATCGAGTGGAACGAGGCCATGGCGGCCTTTCCCTCCACTTCCCCCGACCGGATCCGGATCATCGCGGGTGACTTCAACGCCTCCCTCGACCACGCCGCCCTGCGCGGGCTGCTGGCTCGCGGCTACAAGGACGCGGCCGGCACCGTGGGGGCCGGGCTGATACCGACGTGGCCGGCGAACAAGCGGGTGCCGCCGATCATCACGATCGACCACGTACTGGTGGACGAGCGGGTGGGGGTGAAGGAGGTCAGCGTGCGCGACGTGCCGAGGACCGACCACCGGGCGGTGCTGGCCGAGCTCACCGTGCCCTGATCAGCGCCCTGGTGCTTTCCCAGCCTTCCAGGCCGGGGTCGAGGCGTTCGACGTCTTCGGGGGTGCGCAGGCGGTGCCAGCCCGGGGTGGTGGCGACCTTACGGGGGCCCGGGGCCTGGGCGCGCAGGGTGGCCACGATCCGCTCGTCGTCGAGGTCGGGGTCCGCCCAGGTGGGCGGGGGGAGCGCGCAGGCCATGGCCACGGCGCCGCCGTTCTCCGCCGGGCAGATGGTGATCTCGGCCCTGCCGAGCTCCCTGAACAGCTTGCCGACGAGGAGGGGCGGCAGGTCGGGCGCGTCCGCGCTGATCACTGCGACTTGGTCGGCTTTGAGGCGCTGAAGGATGATTTTTAGCGGTTCGTCGTCTTTTATCGTGATTACTTCGGTGCCCGGCCAGACGATCTCCTCCAGCTCTGGAACGCTGGTGATCAGGACCGGGGTGACGAGCTCCAGCCCTGCGACCATCTCGTAGGTGTCCTCCGCCACCGCTTCGAGGAAGCGTGCGGGATCCACGCCCGGGGGCGCCGCCTGTGCCATGCGCTGTCGTACCAGGACCGCGGCGATGCGCGTCAACACTCCTCCGGTGCCGTCTGGGCCGCGGCCGAGAATCCCTCCAGAAACCCGCGCGCGCGTTCTGCCTTGGGATACTGTTCTACCAGCGCCCAGAACTTGGCACCGTGGCTGGGCACCAGCAGATGCACCAGCTCGTGGATGATCACGTAGTTGATGACCCATTCGGGCAGGCCCTTGAGCCTGGTCGAGATCCTGATCGTGCCGTTCTCGGGGGTGCACGAGCCCCATCGGTGCTGCTGGTTGTCGACCCAGCGCACGCTCGCCGGCTCCGCCATGCCGTTGAGGAATTTCGCCGACAGTTCTCTGGCTCGTTCGAGCAGCGCCTCGTCGGTGGGCCTTCGTCGGCGTTCCTTCGCAGCCAGCCGATCGAGCATCCGGCTCACCCATTCATCTGCGTCTTCGCCACTCAGCCAGGCGGGCAGGAGCACGATCGTCTTGTCGCCGTCGCGGTAGGCGGAGACCGTACGCCGGCGACGAGAACTGCGACGAACCTCGACTGTCTCGGGGGGCACATATGCACGGTAGCCGACCCTGGCGAAATTCCACAGAGGGTGGACGTTGTTTCTGCTGGTCAGATGATTAAGAGCCGGTGAATTTGGGCATGCGGCGTTTCCCGATGGGCGTCGAGCGCCTGATCATGCGGGTGGAGGCCGTGGTCATGGGCCAGACGGAAGATTCCCACCTCAGCACGGCTTCCAAGCCTTGATGGTCTTGGTTCTGGGGTAGTTTGCGGGGTCTTGTGGTGATGGGAGCGTTCTAAATGATCTTCATTCCGGCCCCTCGAGCTTCCGACATTCGGTCATTTTTCGGGAAAGCTTGATTTACCAGACCTTTTATCTAGCGATCCCCCTCAGCCGCCCTCCTTGGCCGCGTCACGCCCCTGCGTTTGGAACCCCGAGGCCACCCTTTCGTGCCCCAAGGACCACTCCCTCACCCCAACCACCCGCACCACACCATCCGGCAGCCACCGTCCGAGACCACATTCCGACCCCCAAGGGCCCCTCCCTCACCCCAACCACCCGACAGCCACCGTCCGAGACCACGTTCCGACGCCCGCCACACGGCTCACCCGCAACCGCCCCCAGCCCTCCCTGGCCAACCGGGTGGGTGACCTTGCCCGTCATCAACGGGATATGCCGCCCATCGGTGCTCTGACCTGCTTGCTTCCACAGGCGCCTTCACGACCCGTAGTTATCCACAGCCATCACCGAACCCCCTCGGGATCTTGCTCCGGCATGGAACCCTTCCCGCCATGAGGCCACGTGTGAAGCCCGCCCTCCGGCGCATCATCCGCGACAAGCACACACTCCAGTACGGCGCGCACCCTCTCCGGGCCGTCCTGCTGAGCGGCCTGACCCAGGCCGTCCGTCGATGGATAGAGAGCCTCGACGGCACCCGCGACCTGGAGTGCGTCCTGAACGACGCGGCCGCCGCCGGCCTGGACGAGATCCGCGCCCGCTCCCTGCTGGATCAGCTCGCCGCCCAAGGCGCTCTCCACGACGCCGCCACCAGCCCCGCGCCGATCGCCGACCTCTCCCTGGCCGAACGGGACCGCCTGCGACCGGACCTTGACGCCCTCGACCTCGCCTCGACCGCCCCCGACGGCGCGATCGGCCTCATCGCCCGCCGCCGCGAGCGGCGGGTGCGCGTGTATGGGGCGGGCCGGGTGGGCGCCCAGGTGGCCGCCCTGCTCGCCGCCTCCGGAGTCGGCACCATCCGGATCCTCGACCCGTCCACGGCACGCCCGTGCGACATCACACCGGGCGGCCTGACGTGGGCGGAGGTGGGCCTCCCTCGTGAGGTCGGCGCCGCGATGGTCGCCAGGCGACTCACCTCAGGCGGCCGCACCCCCACGGAGCGGCGCAGTCCGGCCGCCTCCCCCGACACCGCACCTCCCGCCCCCTTCCACACCGCCCCACCTCAGCCCACTGCCACCGTCCCACCCCAGCCCACTGTCGGCACCGCCCGACCTCAGCCCACCGTCGGCACCGCCGCGGCCCAGCCCATGGCCACCGCCGCCACCGTCCCACCCCAGACCACCGCTGGCACCGCCGCGGCCCAGCCCATGGCCACCACCGGCGCCAACCCACCCCAGACGATCGCCACCACCGGCACCGCCACGCCCAAACCCATCGCCACCACCGGCACCAACCCAGGCAAGCCCATCGCCATCGCCGGCACCGGTTCCACCCCCGCAAGCGACAACCCCCGCGACACCGCAAACGGCCCCCGCACCCAAGGAACCCCGACCGCCCAGCCCGCCCAACCCCAATGCCCGCAAGCCGGGAAAGGTCCTCGCACCACCCGAGCTACACAAGGCACCCACATCTCCCAAACCGAGGACGACGAGAGCGCGTGGCGGCCGTCCATCAACGCGATGGCGGGAGGCCCCTACCTCGGGGATCAGTCGGACCGCCCCGACCTCGTCATACTCACACCCGTCGCCCCTCTCGACGGGGTGCTGGTCAACGAGTTGACCTCGCTCGGGATCCCGCACCTCCTGGCCTCGGCCTTCGAAGGGCACGGGACCGTGGGCCCGCTGGTCATCCCGGGGAAGACGGCGTGCCTGCACTGCCTGGACCTGACGCGGCGGGATCGCGACCCGATGTGGCCGATCGTCACCGCCCGGTTGGGTGGCTATCCGCCGGGCGAGATCGCCTGCGACGTCACCCTGGCGGCGCTGGTCGCGGCGGCGGTGGCGGGCCATGCGCTTGCCTACCTTGATGGCAGAGAGTCGGCTGTGACCAACGGCACAATGGACGTAACACCTGATTGGCGCTGGAAAAGACGGTCGTGGGCCATACATCCGCAATGTCGTTGTATGCGAAACAATCCATATTCGCTAAGAATGGTCATGTCTCCTAACCGCGACTGACGTGCTCAGAGGATGACCATGAAGGGGGGAAGCGGCATCTCGTCGAGGTTCCGCGCATGAGGGTGAGCGATCTTCCGCGCCGTGCTGTCACGCGTTCCGCCAAGCTGGCCGCCCTTCCGCTCGGTTTCGCCGGCCGCGCCGCTCTCGGGCTGGGCAAGCGGCTCGGCGGCAAGTCTGCGGAGATCGTGGCTCAGGAGGTTCAGCAGCGTACGGCCGAGCAGATCTTCAAGGTGCTCGGCGAGCTCAAGGGCGGCGCGATGAAGCTCGGGCAGGCGCTGTCCATCTTCGAGGCGGCGCTGCCGCAGGAGATCGTCGGTCCCTATCGAGCCACGCTGACCAAGCTTCAGGACGCCGCTCCCCCGCTGCCCGTGTCCACCGTCCACAAGGTGCTCACCGAGCAGCTGGGTGACGACTGGCGGGAAAACTTCCTGTCGTTCGACGACCAACCGACGGCCGCGGCGTCCATCGGCCAGGTGCACAAGGCCGTGTGGCACGACGGCAGGGAGGTGGCCGTCAAGATCCAGTATCCGGGGGCGGGCAAGGCCCTGCTCGGCGACTTCGCGCAGCTGGCGCGGCTGGGCAAACTGTTCGGCGTGCTGCTGCCTGGCCTCGACGTGAAGGCCGTGCTGGCGGAGCTGCGCGAACGGGTCGCGGAGGAGCTCGACTATCTCCGGGAGGCCGAGGCCCAGCACGCCTTCGCGCTGGAGTTCAACGATGATCCCGACTTCCACGTCCCCGATGTGGTCGCGGCCAACGAGCTGGTGCTGGTCAGCGAGTGGATGGACGGCACCCCGCTGTCCCGCGTCATCACCGAGGGCACCAAGGAGCAGCGCGACCGGGCGGGATTACTCTTCGTACGCTTCCTCTTCTGCTCCCCCGCGCGGGTCGGGATGCTCCACGCCGACCCGCACCCGGGCAACTTCCGCATGCTGGCCAACGGCAAGCTCGGAGTCCTCGACTTCGGCGCGGTCAATCGCCTGCCGGGGGGTTACCCCAAGGCGTTCGGGCGGCTGACGAGGATCTTCAACGAGGGCGACATGGAGACCGTCACGGCGGGCCTGCGCCGGGAAGGCTTCATCCGCAGCAACATAGAGATCGATCCGGACGCGCTGCGGGCCTTTCTCGCGCCGTACGTGGAGCCCACGGCGGTGGAGGAGTTCACGTTCAGCCGGGAGTGGCTGCAGGCCCAGGCCGCGAGCGTGGCGGATCTGCGGCCCACCAACGTGGTCCGCCAGCTCAACCTGCCTGCCTCGTACGTGCTCATCCACCGGGTCCACGCGGCGGGCATCGGCGTCCTGTGCCAGCTGGGCACCACGGCGCGCTTCCGCGACGAGGTGATCCGCTGGGTTCCCGGCTTCGCCGATGATCCCAACGACGAGGCCCTGGCCATCGGTTGATCGTCCCGGCCCTTGGGGCTGATCCGGCGGCTTGTTGGCGGGCCGCAAGGATTTTACTGAACATCAGGTTAACTTCTGACTTCGCTGTGTAATGATACGAGTGCAAGCCGTTACCAACGCGAAAGGATCCACATGCGCCGATCCGCGCGCCTGCTCACCACCTCCGCGGACCCACTCGCTCCCCCACCCCCCATGGCACGGGTAGCACGAACGCGGTCAGGCCGGCATGAGCTCGCGCACGGTTCGGCGTCATGGTGCCTGAAGTGAGTGCGGCGCCCCGATGTCCGTGACCGATCCGGCTTCCGGAACGGCCCGTCCGGGTCCGTGACCTCCGGCCGGCTCGGTCCACAAGGCCCGTGCATGTGCCCGTGCCATGCTCGGTGATCCCACCGGCGCTGATGGTCAGCACACCCCCTCCAGGGTGCTGAGCCGGCGCCGGTGGGTGAGCAACACGGCACATCCCCCGGCAGTGTCGAACCGACGCTGAGAGCCGAGCACCAGGGCACATCTTCCGGCAGCGTCGAACTGAGGCCAGGAGCCACGCACCAGGACACGCCTTCCGACAGCACCGAGCCGAGGCCGAGAGGCGAGCATCAGGACACGCCTTCCGGCAGTGTCGAGCCGAGGCCAGGAACCACGCACCAAGACACGTCCCCGTCTTTCGGTGCCGACATCAGGGTCAGTGGACGGGCAGCAGCAGGGCACGTCGTCCGACGATTCCGAACCCATGCCGACGAGCGGCCCGTCCGGGGCTCGATCTCCCAGACGGGTCGTTCGTGTCTTGGTGTCGTCTATGAGCGGTCGAAAGCGGGCGTGTGGGTGAGGGGGCCGCCGGTCGGCGCCTAGGGGGACTTTCTCGCAGGTCAGGGCACCGGAACCGTTATGGCAATGCGAGGCGTGGCCTGTAGGCGTCACGGGCGACCGTGCCCGCGGACGCTACCTGCCGGTGGGTACCGGTGCCCGAGTTCCGGGCAGTCACCAGGCAACGGGGCCAAGGCGGTCGATGAAGATGCCGGTTGGCCCGTCGGCGTCGATCATTGCGAGCTTGACGATCGGGTCGGTGCCCTCGGTGACCGTCAGCTGGCCGGTGTGATGGTTCATGTCGGTGGCGGCGAACTTGCGGTTGGCCACTTCTCCGGGAGTGACCAGGTTGAATTTGATCTCTGGGAGCGCCTGGGCGTACCGGACGGTGATCATGTTCAGTGCTGCCTTCGACGAGCTGTAGGCGAGCTCGTGCATCTTCGAGGCGGGCTGCTCCGGATCGGTCACGACCGCGAAGGCACCGACGGCGCTGGACACCATCACCACCCGCGGATTGTCCGCCGCCTGCAGCAAGGGAAGGAACGCGTGCGTGACCCTGATCGGTCCGTACACGTTGGTGTCGTAGACGGAGTGAATCTCGTCAGCCGTCGCGTCCGCAGGCGCGACGACGCTTCCCGGCGCGCCGGCGTTGTTGATCAGCACATCCAGTCGGTCGGTGTGCTCGCGAACGAGCCGTACCGCGTCCTTCACCGACTCGTCCGAGGTCACGTCCAGGGGGACCATGACCACGTTCGCGCCGCCGTCGGTCAGCTTGGCGGCGGCCACCCGCCCTCGCTCTTCGTCGCGCGAGCCGAGGAAGATCGTCCAGCCCTGCTCCCCGAGCCGCCTGGCCGCCTCAAAACCGAGCCCCTTGTTGGCGCCGGTGATCAGCACTGTGGTCTGTTCCGAGTTCGTCATGCCCTCTGAGACGAGACGCCCCGCTGGGCTGTGACACGGTGTGAGCGTCCTCACGATCGGGAGCCCCTTACGGGCCGGTGGCGGGTATCAGCCTGCCGGCGGGGTGAGGACGTGCCCGAGATGGCCGTACGCACGCGATGTCACTGGCGAGGGTTGCTGTCTCGTCTAGGGGGTGCAGGCAATTCTCTGTCAAGGAGTGGACGATGAACCTCGCGTTGTGGATCGCTGCCGGGCTGCTGGCCGTGGTTGCGGTGAGCGGCGGGATCAGCAAGACGTTCGTGCCCAGGGAGAAGCTGGCTGTGCTCCGTGGTGGGGGATGGACCGCGGACGCCAGCGCCGGCTTCGTCAGGGCCCTGGGCGTCCTTGAGCTCCTGGCCGCGGTGGGCTTGATCGTGCCCGCCGTGCTCGGCATCGCGCCGGTTCTGGTGGCGGTGACCGCGGTGTGCTGGGTCCTGCTGATGGTCGGCGCGATGATCACCCACGGCCGACGTGGGGAAGCCGCGTTTGTGGTGCTGAATCTGATCTATTTCGCGGTTGCGATGTTCGTCGCGTGGGGCCGCTTCGGTCCCTGGGCCTTCACCGGCTGACAGGCGACGACGCACAGTTTCCGATCTTCTGACCCCGGCCCGCAGAGGGGCCGGTGGTCGTTCACGTGGGGAGATGATCATGCGAGTGTTCGTGGCAGGCGGGAGCGGAGCTGCCCCATCTGGCGGAGCGTGCGGGAGCGAAGTGGCCGAAGTGGGTGCCCGTATGGCCGACCCGGCTGCTGGGCGGGCAGGTGGTGGTGACGATGATGGGCGAGGGGCGCGGCTTGTCCGATGCCAAGGCCAAGCGGGAGCTCGGCCGGCAGCTGCGCTGCCCCTCGTGATGGCAGGGTTTCAAGGAGGAGTTGGCATGAGCAGGGCCGAGGAGTTTCAGGGGCTGCGGCCGTTGTTGTTCTCGCTCGCCTACCGGATTCTGGGCAGCGTGAGCGAGGCCGAGGACGCGGTTCAGGAGACCTGGCTGCGCTTCGAGGCCACCCCGACCGAGCCCAGGTCGACCAAGGCGTTCCTGTCGGCCGCGGTGACCCGGATCTCCATCGACGTGCTGCGCTCGGCCCGCGTCCGGCGGGAGGAGTACGTGGGGCCGTGGCTTCCCGAGCCGCTGCTCGCCGACCCGTACCAGGACCCGGAACGGTCGGCGGAGCTGGCCGACTCGTTGTCGATGGCGGCCCTGCTGCTGCTGGAACGGCTCAGCCCGCTCGAGCGCGCGGTCTTCGTGCTGCGGGAGGTGTTCGACTTCGGCTTTCCCGAGGTCGCGTCGGCCGTGGGGCGCTCGGAGGCGGCGTGCCGCCAGCTGGCGGTACGGGCGCGGCGCCATATGGCCGCAGGCCGGCCCCGCTTCGAGGCGGACCGCAAAGAGCGGGACGAACTGGCGTCGCGGTTCTTCGACGCTCTCCGCGAAGGCGACGTCGTCGGGCTGCAGAACCTGCTGGCTGCCGACGTGTCGATGGTCGGCGACGGCGGCGGAAAGGCCCCGCAGCTGGCCAAGGCCGTCATCGGCGCCCAGAACGTGGCCCGGCTGCTCGCCTCTGCCTTCCCTCGGATGGCTCTGATCGGCGTGACGGGCGAGCCGCACGAGGTCAACGGCCAGCCGGGGGCGATCTTCCGCGACCGGGACGGCAAGGTGCTCCACACCCTGACGCTCGACGTACTCGACGGGCAGATCCAGACGATCCGCGCGGTGATCAACCCCGACAAGCTCGGGCACCTGGGCACGGTGGCGGACGCCTGGGCAGTCGACCGGGAAGTAAGACAGGCACGCCGGCCCACGGAATAGCCGCGACTACCTACTGCACGTCGAGTGGGTCGTGAATTGTCAGCCCGCTGTGGATTTCTTGGCTGTGGCGGCCTGAGTCTTGGCCGGCCGGTAGGAGTCGGTGCCGTTCGCGAGGGGCCTTCTTCCCGCGGTGCCGACATCACGGCAGGCGGCCGGGCGCCGCTTCCGCGGTCGTTCAGGTGAGGCCCATGAGGAGGGCGTGGACGCCTTCGGTGAGTACGCGCTCGCCTTCCTCGCGTGAGTTCAGGAACCAGCCCGGTAGCGGGCTGCGGAGTGAGCAGGTCAGCTCGATGCTGACGATGCCGTGGATCGTGGTCCACACCAGGTACGCCGCACGTATCGGGTCGTTCGACTGGATGAGCCCGGCCTGGGCCGCGGCCGAGGTGGCTTGGGTGAGGAGGTCGAAGGTGAGGTTGAGGGCGTCGTTCCGGCGCTGGGGTGACGGGTCGAAGTCGGGAAGCGGGCGCTCGAACATCAGCGCATAGAGAGCGGGATCCGCCAGCGCGAACTCCCGGTAGCCGCGTGCCACCGCCATGATCCGGGCCAGCGGGTCGGCGTGGCCGTTCAGTGACGAGGTCATGGCGTCGTGGAGGAGGCTGAAGCCGTACTCGTAGATCGCTTCCAAGAGGCCGGAGCGGCTGCCGAAGCAGGTGTAGATGCCCATGGTGGAGGTGCCCGCGACGTCCGCGACACGGCGGAGGGTGAGGTGGAGGGCGCCCTGTTCGCGGAGAACACGCATGGCCGCGTCGAGCAGGCCCTGGCGCAGCGCGCCGAGTTCTTTCGGGGTGCTTACGTCTCTCGGCACGCTCTCACCATATCCGGCGATAACGCGCATCATAACGAGCGTTATCGCTTGATATCACCGAGAGAAAGGGCTCCAGAGATGGGTGTCTACCGGGTCACGGCGGCGGCCGGGTTCGTGTGCGCCGTCCTGCTCGTGGTGAACTCGGCCCGGCGCGCCGGGCTGCTGCCTGAGACGGCGTTCACGCACGCCATCGCGCCGTTCGGGGCGCTGACGGGTCTCCTCGCGATCACCGGCATCTACCTGATCGTTCGGGGTACGGCAGGTGGTCTCGGACTCATCGGGTACGTGCTCAACTCGGCCGGGCTGGCCGGGGCGTTCGCCATCGAGTACATCCTGCACTTCGTCTTCCCCTACCTCGGCGGGGGCACGGTCAGCGAACTGCTGGCGGGGAGCACGGGGCGGGCATTCCTCGTCACGTCGGCCGTGCTGTTGGCGGGGGTGCTGACCTTCAGCGTGGCGGCGATCAGGAGCGGGGCCATGCCTGCGGTCGGGGTGGTGCTCTATGCGGCGGGGATGGTTCCGGGGTCGTTGCGGAACGTGGTGCCGGTGCCGGTCTACTTGGCCGGGCTCGTGGTGGCGGCGATCGGGGTCGCCTGGATGGCGGCCCGGCTGTGGCGGGCGGAGGAGGAGTTCGTCGCGCATCCGTCACGGACGACGGGTGTACGGCCGACGGCCTGAGCGATCATCGGTGGCGGCTCCGGGGATGCGTCACCCGAAGGCGATGGCGTCCGACAGGCCCCGCACTGCGGGCGCGGCCTGCGGGGTCCGGGCTGCGGGGTCCGGGGGTCCGGGCTGCGGGGGTCCGGGCTGCGGGGTTCGGGGGGCGGGGTTCGGGGTCCGGGGCTCGGGGTGCGGGCGGCGAGGATCGGGGGCGTAGCTGTACGCGGAGAGCCGGGCGCTTCGGGCGCCCGGCTCTCTGAAATGGGATCTGCGGGGAGATCCTGCGCCGGCGGCAGGATCTCCCCGGTCAGACCTGGCGGCTCAGGGCTTCGCGGAGGCGGTCGTTCGCCCGCTGGACCTTGCGCCGCGCACGCTGCACACGGGTGACGCGCGCGATGAGGCGTTGCTCCTCCGCCTCGCGGTGGAGGGTTTGTATTCGGTCACTCACCAGGTCATGGATGAGATCCGGCACTGCTCGGCTCCTCGTGATCTGAGTGCTCATTGGTTTGTTCGCTTTCTGGTTGAAGGTGCGGTGTTCAGGCAGCGACCGGGTGCTTGCGGGGACGCCCGCGCGGACGCTTACGGGGAACGATCTCTCCCCTGAGGATGAGTTCGCCGCCCCAGACGCCCCACGGCTCCTCGCGCTCGAGCGCGCGGGCCAGGCAGGCCTTCTGGATCGGGCAGCCGCCGCAGAGAGCCTTGGCGAACTCGACGTCCTCCGGCGACTCGGCGAACCACAGGTCAGGGTCGGTACGGCAGGGGATCTTGGCTTCGTCGATCAGGTCCATGATCGTCTTCGCCCCCATCTGCTTTCTCCTTTTGTTCAGATCTTTTTGATCTTGGTCGGACACCTCGTAGGTGGTCGGGAATCACGGACAAATAAGTAAGGCCGCGGATCCGTGTGCAGGATCCGCGGCCTGGGGGCTGTCTACGCCGGTCAGGTTATGACCGGTGTATCCCTCCAGGGTTGCGGACCCCACAGTCCACCATTGGTGAGCTGGTAAGCCGGCAGTTCGATACGTGCGTGGTAGACAGGAGCAGCTGGCGTGGCAGCCCCGAAGTGGGCGCGCGCGCCGTAGGCGGCAGCCTGGCTACGGGCAGACTTCTCCTGCCGCAGCTTGGTGGGACCATCGACGAGTCTCACCGAGTTACGGCATGCGGAAGCGAGCCATTGCGTGGCTGGCATCTGAATGCTGATCACGGTGACTCACCTCCACTCTCTGGATCGTCGGAACAGTAGTGTCCGACTCGCTTGACCATGACCCTAAACCGGGAAGCCGGGAAGGGGCAACATATTTTCTACCTGCGATTTTGTTACATTGACCGCGCCTGGCGGCCTATTGCACGCGGCGTGTCGGCACTATTTCGTCAGGCGGATCATGGCCTCTTGGACGACCGAGACCACGAGCTCACCCGAGGCAGTGAACATCTCGCCGCGTGCGAGTCCCCGAGCTCCCCCCGACCAGGGGGATTCCTGAGCATAGAGCAACCAGTCGTCGGCCCTGAAGGGGCGGTGGAACCACATGGCGTGGTCCAGCGAGGCGCCGGAGACGTTGGAGGCGCCCCAGGCCATGCCGTGGGCCAGCAGGATCGTGTCGACCAGCGTGAAGTCGGACGCGTACGCGGCCAGCACCACGTGCAGGAGCGGGTCGTCCGGCAGGTCGGCGTGGTAGCGGAACCACACGTTGGTCTCGGCGCTGCGCAGGTCGGGGTTCTTGAACGCCTCCCAGGTGAGCGGCGAGACGTACCTGGCGTCCACCGGGCGGGGGCGCGAGAACCACTCGCGGAGCTCGGGGTGGTCGCCGACCGCCTCGAACATCCGCTCCCGGAACGTGGGGAGCGTCTCGGGGTCGGGCACCTGCGGCATGACGGACGCCTGATGCGTCACGCCCTCCTCGGCGATGTGGAACGACGCCGACATCGTGAAGATCGCCTTGCCGTGCTGGACGGCGACGATCCTGCGGGTGGTGAACGAACGGCCGTCGCGGAGGCGGTCGACGTTGTAGATGATCGGGATGGAGGGGTCGCCCGGGCGGATGAAGTAGGCGTGCAGAGAGTGGACGTGACGGTCCTTCGGCACCGTACGGCCGGCCGCCACGAGGGCCTGGGCCGCCACCTGACCACCGAAGACGCGCTGGATGCGTTCCTCCGGGCTCCGTCCCCGGAAGATGTCGAGCTCGATCTGCTCCAGGTCGAGCAGATCCAGCAGCTCCTTCAGCGCCTCGTTCACGTGTCCGTCCCCCTTGGGCTCTCGGGTGTTGGGGACAAGTCTGACGTGCCCCTTATATGGGACTAAAGCGGGGCTGTCAGTCGGCACGACAGAGAGACAGGACGGCCTCGCCGTAGCGGTCCACCTTGATCTTGCCGATGCCCGCTATCGACAGCAGCTCCTGCTCCGTGGAAGGCGCGCGCTCCGCGATGGCCTGGAGGGTCACGTCCGTGAAGACGACGTACGGCGGGACCTTGGCCTCCTTGGCGGTGGCGGTGCGCCAGGCCTTCAGGCGTTCGAGGAGGGCCTCGTCGTAGTCCGCCGGGCACGTGGAGCAGCGCCCCAGCTTCTGCTCGGCGGCCGCCACCAGCGTCTTCGCGCACACCCGGCAGCTCACCGGCGCCGCCACCGCACGCCGTTCGCGGGGTGCGGTCGAGACGCGGGGCGGGATCGCGGAGGAGGCGCGGGAGCCGAGACCGTCGAGGAAACGGGAGGGACGGCGGGTCCTGCGGGCACCGGGGGCGCGGGCGCCGGCCCAGGAGAGGGAGAGGTGCTCCCGGGCGCGGGTGACACCCACGTAGAGGAGGCGGCGCTCCTCCTCGATCTGCTCCGGGGACTCGGCGTAGATGATCGGGAGCATGCCGTCGGTCAGGCCGACCAGGAAGACGGCGTCCCACTCCAGGCCCTTGGCGGCGTGGAGCGAGGCCAGGGTGACGCCCTCCACGGGCGGGGCGTGCTGCTCGGAGGCCCGGCGCTCCAGCTCGGCCACGAACGCGGGCAGGTCGGCGCCCTCGGCCGCCATATCCTCCGCCAGGTCCGCCAGCGCCTTCAGGGACTCCCACTTCTCCCTGGCCTTGCCGCCGCCCGGTGGGGACGGGGTCAGGCCGATGCCGGTCAGGATGTGGTGGACCTCGGCGGCCAGCGGCTCCCCGGCATAGGCGCGGGCGGCGCCGCGCAGGAGGACGACCGCCTGCCGGACCTCCGGGCGGTCGAAGAAGCGCTCGGCGCCGCGCAGCACGTACGGGATCTCGGCCTTGGACAGGGCCTCCTCGTACGCCTCCGACTGCGAGTTGACGCGGAACAGGATCGCGATCTCCCGCGAAGGCATGCCCTTGTCCAGCAGCTTCCTGATCGCGCGGGCCGCACCCGCGGCCTCGGCGGGCTCGTCGTCGTAGTCGGAGATCGACGGCTTGGGGCCGTCGGGACGCTGGGCCACCAGGTCGAGCCGGTGCGGGGATCTGACGATCAGCCGGTTGGCCAGCTCGACCACCTGCGGGGTCGAGCGGTAGTCGCGCACCAGCTTGATGACGGCGGCGTCGGGGTGCTCGACCGCGAAGCCCGTCAGGTAGCGCGGGGTGGCGCCGGTGAAGGAGTAAATCGTCTGGTTGGGGTCGCCGACCACGCAGAGGTCGTCGCGGCCCCCGAGCCAGGTGTCGAGCAGGAGCTTCTGCAGCGGGTTGACGTCCTGGTACTCGTCCACCACGAAGTAGCGGTACTGCTGGCGGATCTGCCCCGCGACCTCCTTGTGCTCGGTCATCACGGCGGCGGTCAGCTCGAGGATGGTCTCGAAGTCGACCAGGTGGCGTTCGCGCCTGATCTGCTCGTACGCCTCATAAAGGCGAGCGACCTCCTCCGGCGGGACCGGGGGCGTGCGGTGGTATTTCGCCGCGGCCGTCACGTAGTCCTCCGGCCCGATCTGGGTGACCTTGGCCCACTCGACCTCGGCCGCGATGTCCCGCAACTCGGACCGATCCGGAGTTTTCCGGACTTGGCGGCAGGCCTCCGCCAGCACCGGGAGCTTGGACTCGATCACCGAGGGCGCCGCGCCGCCGATGACTTTCGGCCAGAAGTAGGTGAGCTGCCGCAGCGCCGCCGCGTGGAACGTGCGGGCCTGCACGCCGGGCGCCCCGAGCGCGCGCAGCCGCTGGCGCAGCTCCCCCGCCGCGCGAGTGGTGAACGTCACAGCGAGCACGCTCTGCGCGTCGACCACCCCGCTGCGGACCGCGTGCGCGATGCGATGGGTGATCGCCCTGGTCTTGCCGGTGCCCGCGCCGGCAAGCACGCACACCGGACCGCGCACCGCCTCGGCCACCGCGCGCTGCTCGGGGTCGAGACCGGCCAGGACGTCATCCATGTTGTTCACCCGTTCATACTCTCAGGTGTAGCGGACAGCCTCTTTATTCTGGCAACATGCGGGCCGACGTATGTTCATAGCCACCAGATGCAAAGAACCGGTCTCTTCCCTCACAATGGGTCCGACCATCTGCATGGGGGAAAGGAAGGCCGTGCGAACTGCGGTTTTCGCGGGCGTGCTCGCGCTCGCTGCCGTCGTGCTCACACCCGTGGCCGCCAGCGCCAACAAGGAGCCGACGCCCGGCCCCACCGATATCGTCGACCAGTACGGTCTCGGCGACTTCGCCTCCGAGACCGTCTCGTACGGCCCCCAGGCACGTCAAGCCATGGACGTCTGGTGGACGCCCGACGGCCAGCAGCGCCCCGGTGTGTTCCTGATCCACGGCGGCTGGTGGTCGGGCGGCGACAAGCGCTACATGAAGGAGATCGTCCGCCAGTACGCCGAGCTGGGCTACACGGTCTTCAACCTCAACTACCGGCTCTCCGGCGACGCGGCGTGGCCCGCTCAGCGGTCGGACGCGCTGGCTGCCATCGCGCTGGCCCGCAAGCACGCCGAGCGGTGGGCGTTCGACCCGAGCAACTACGTGGTGGTGGGCTTCTCCGCCGGCGGCCACATCGCCGCGGCCGTGGGCACGTACGGCGACGGCATCTCCGGCCTCAAGGGCGTCGTGGGCCTGTCGCCGATCATCTCGCCGCTGCGCGCCTACTCCGACGGCGAGAAGTCCGACGACCCCAACAAGCGCAAGCTCCGTACGGCCGCCATCCGCCTGGCCGGGGGCTGCGCGCCCAAGGGCAAGTGCTCGCGGGTCTGGGCCAGCATGGAGGTGGCCTGGCACGCCAGCCGCAAGGACGCGCCGATGCTGACCGTGCACTCCAAGGACGAGTTCGTGCCGCCGCTGCAGAGCCAGGTGCTCAAGACGATGCTGGGGCAGGTCGGCGTGCCCGTGACGGTGATCACCCAGCCGGGCATCAACCACAGCAACCCGCTCTATCGCGAGCCCGGGGTGGCCGAGCAGGTGCAGGCCTGGATCGCCGAGCGCATCGGCTGAGCGCCCGAGGCGGGACACTCCCGCCTCAGGAATGAACTTGCACAGTCCGGTTGTTGCAAGGAGCGCCTATTTTCCCGATCTCCGGAGGGATCTCCCGACATGGCGCTCACCGTCTACAGCACCACCTGGTGCGGCCCCTGCAAGCGGCTCAAGTCCCAGCTCACCCGCGAGGGCATCAGCTTCAAGGACATCGACATCGAGCGCGACCCGTCGGCGGCCGAGTTCGTGATGAGCGTCAACAACGGCAACCAGGTGGTGCCGACCGTGGTGATCGACACCCCCGGCGGCCGCGTCGTGCGCACGAACCCTTCAGCTCTCGAGGTCAAGGCCCTGCTCGGGGCCGCCTGATCACCAGTCGCCGGTCAGCTCGCCGCCGTACCAGGTCTCGATCAGGCGGCGGGCGATCGACACCGGCGGGGGCAGGCGCAGCTCGCCGGACTCCAGCGCTCGCGCCAGCTCCTCGCGCGAGAACCAGCGGGCCTCGGCGATCTCCTCGGCGTCCGGCGTGAGCTCGGTCGAGATCGCCTCGGCGAAGAAGCCCAGCATGAGGCTGCGCGGGAACGGCCAGGGCTGGCTGCCGAGATAGCGCGGGCGGACGACGGTGACGCCGACCTCCTCCGCCACCTCACGGGCGACGGCGTGCTCCAGCGACTCCCCCGGCTCCACGAACCCCGCCAGGATCGACAGCCGCCCCTCCGGCCACTGCGGGCCGCGGGCGAGCAGGCAGCGGTCGTCCTCGTCGCGGACCAGCATGATCACCGCGGGGTCGACGCGGGGGAAGTGCTGGCTGCCGTCCTGCGGGCAGACGCGGATGTGCCCGCCGGCCCGCACGTCGGTGCGGGTGCCGCAGCGCGGACAGTATTCGTGGGTCGTGTGCCAGGCCTCCAGCGCCACCGCGTAGACCAGCAGGCCGGCGTCGCGGTCGCCGAGCAGGCCCCCGACCTGGCGCAGCCCGGCCGCCACCGCCTCGCCCTCGGGCGTGTCGCGCAGGCTCATGGGCACCGTCACGCGCCCGTTGACGTCGCCTCCGGGGCCGCTGGGCAGCGGCGCCGCCACCGCGAAGTAGGCCACACCGTCCTCGACCCCGAGCAGGTAGCGCTCGCCCGGCGGCGCGTCGGCCGGCGCGTAGAGCACCGCCTGCACCGCGTCTCCCGACCGCCGCACCAGCGTGTGACCGTCGTCGATCACCAGCACCCTGGTCGACGGATCGGTCCACGCCTGCTCCAGCCACTGCTCGTTGGCCCGCAGCGCCGAGGATCTGTCGATGGTGCCGCGTGCCAGAAGCAGAGGCCCGATGAGTTGCTCTTCCGCGGTCGTCTCCACAGGCCGTCCCCTCCCGAAATCCCCTGTCATCCTATGACCTCGCAGTTAGCCGGCGATTACGGTATCCGGGCCCCGGGGTGATCTCTCTCGGGCTAAGATCGACGAGTTAGGTTAGCCTTACCTGATCCTTCGGGGGTGCCTTCGCGTTGCGGCTCTACCTGACCGCGCTCAAAACAACCGATTCCGTGACGGACGGCTTCCTGCCCGCGGCCGAGGCGCTGGGGCTGGAGGTCACGGTCCTGACGGATCGGCCGGAGCGGCATCCGCACGCGGTGGCGTGCGACGTGCGCGACCCGCGGGCCCTCATCGACGCCGTCGAGAGCCTCGGCAGGCCGGACGCGATCTTCACCAACTCGGACCACCTGCAGGCGGAGACGGCGCTCGCGGCGGCCTACTTCGGGCTGCCCGGGAAGGACTGGCGGGCCTGCGTGGCCGCCAAGAACAAGTTCCTGACGCGTCGCAGGCTCCTCGAGGCCGGGGTCGAGCAGGTGTGGTCGATCCGGCTCGCCCCCGGCGATCCGGTGCCCGAGCGCCTCCCCTACCCGGTCGTGCTCAAACCGCGTGAGGGCGTGGCCAGCGAGGACGTCATGCTCGTCGAACGCGACCTGGCCGGCGCCGTGGCCCTGGTCAGGAAGCGGCGGCCGGGCGAGACGCTGGTCGTCGAGGAGTACCTGGAAGGGCCGCTGCGGACGCTGGAGACGCTGGGGGACGCGTCCGGGACGCGGGTGCTCGGCGGGTTCGAGACGACGCTGGGGGCGCTGCCGTACTTCATCGAGGAACGGCTCGACTGGGCGCCGCGGGACGGGACGCACGAGCACGTGCTGGCGGCGCTGCGGGCGCTGGGGGTCGGGTTCGGGGCGTGCCACACCGAGTACGTGGTCACTCCGCGAGGGCCCCGGATCGTCGAGGTGAACTACCGGGTGATCGGCGACCATTGCGACTTCCTGCTCGGCGATGTGCTCGGGGTGCCGCTGTTCGAGTGGATCCTGCGGGTGCATCTCGGGGAGGCCGTGCCCGACATTCCGGAAATTTCGTCGTACGGGAGTGCGGTCAGCCTCGTCGCCGACCGGGCCGGGACCGTCAAGGACGCCCCCGGTGCCGAGACCTTCGTCGAAGGGGACGTCCGGCTGTGGCACCGGCCGCTGCGGGCCGTCGGGGACGTCATCTCGCTCACGCACACGAACCGGGACTATCTGGGCGTCGTACGTGCCGTGGGGCCCTCCCGGGCCGCCGTGAACGCGGCCGTCGAGGCCTACCGGGCCGCGCGGCCGTGGGTGGTCGAATGAGCGATCGGGAGGCCTATCTGGCCGCCCGGGTCCTGAACGCGTTGCTGCGCGAGGACTACGGCGGGCTGTCCTCCCGGATCAGCCGCACCAAGGACGGCGCGGGGCTGCTTCTGGCGGACGGCCGGTGGGTGCGCCTGGAGCCCGGCGCGCTGTTCCAGGACTTCGTGGTGGCCTCGGAGGAGCGGCTCGGGCTGGAGCAGGCGCTGGAGACGCTGGTCGAGGTGGCGGACCCGGCGGACTCGGAGGGGGTCGCGGCCTTCTTCGAGGAGTGCCTGGCGGCGCTGACCGCTCTGGAGCTGCACGACTCCCATGCCGGCGAGGTGCTCGCGCGTGGGCCGTCCTATGAGGCGCTGGCCGCCTTCGTGGACCATCCCGTCTATCCGACGTCCCGGGCGCGGGTGGGGCTGTCGGAGGAGGAGCTGCTGGCGTACGCGCCGGAGTTCGCGCCCTCGTTCGAGCTGCGGTGGGCTGCCGTGCCCCGCCGGGCGCTCGCGCCGGGCTCCGCCGGGCGTTTCCCCACCGACGCGGGCAGGTGGGAGGTGGGGCCGGACGAGGTTCTCTTCCCCGTCCACCCGCTGACGGTCGGCGAGGTGCGGAAGATCGACGGGGTACGGCTGCTCGACGAGACGCGGTTGACCGTGCGGCCCACCCTGTCCATGCGGACCGTCGAGATCGACCCCCGTACCCACCTCAAGCTGCCCCTCCCCATCAGCACCCTGGGCGCCCGGAACAGACGGTCGATCAAGCCGGGCACGCTCGGCGACGGGGCGAAGGCCGAGCTGCTGCTCCGGGAGCTGGCCGGCCCGGACGTGGTGCTGGCCGACGAGCAGGTCCACGCGCATGCCGGGCACGAGTACCTGGCCTGGATGGTCAGGCGCCTGCCCGAGGGCAAGATCGTGCCGGTGGCCGCGCTGGGCGCGCCCGGGGTGCTCAATGAGGTGGGCGACGTCGTCCCCGCCTACCTGCGGCTGCTGCTGCGCTGGAACGTACGGCTCTTCGTGCGCTACGGCGTCGCCCTCGAAGCCCACCAGCAGAACCTCGCCCTCGTCTTCCAAGGCGACCGGACGCGGCTGCTCGTCAAGGACAACGACGGGCTGCTGGCCTCACCCGCGAGGCTGCGGGCGGCCGGGATCGAGGTGCCCGCGTTCGCCGACGAGCGGATGCTGAACGACGATCCGCACGCGCTGGCCGACGTGTTCGTGACCATCACGCTGCATCTGGCCGCCGCGGCCGTGGCGTTCGGGACGATGCCGCACGCCGAGGCCGCGGCGCTGCTGCGCGGCACGCTGGCCGAGGCCCTCGACGAGTACGGCGAGGACCCCATGGCCAGGATCCTGCGCGCCAGGACTCTGGACGCGGCCAGGCTCACCGGCAAGTCCATGATCACCGCTGGGACGCTCGTCGCGAAGGAACGCTCCGGCGCCCGCGACGTCAACAAGTTCTACGGCACCAGCGGGCCCAACTACCTGAGGAGAGCTTGAATGCACGCTCCGGCCCTCGACGCGCCCTCTGCCCCGGCTGAGGAAACAGCCGAGGAGGCGACGCTGGCGGCCCTGCTGCGCTGCTGCGTGCGGGAGGTGGCCGGGCCGCGCGGTCTGGTCTGGCCCGCGCCGCCGTACCTGCTGCTGCGGGTGGCGGGCACGCTGCTGCGGGTCCGCACCCACGGCGGCGCGGCGCTGCGCTTCGACGGCCGGCCTGAGCGCCTGGAGGAGGGCGCCTGGCAGCCGCTGACAACCGGCGAGCTGGTACGGATGGTCGAGTCCGACCTCCATGGGGCGAACGCCGAGTTCGCCGAGCAGGTGGCGGCCAGCCGCGAGGCGGTGGCCATGATCCTGCGCGCGCGGGAGGACGCCGTCCCGCCCGCCGATCCGTGGCTGGCCTCGGAGCAGTCGCTGGTGTTCGGCCATCCCTTCCACCCCAGCCCCAAGGCGCGCGGCGGGGACGGCTGGCTGCGCTACGCGCCCGAGGCGCACGCCGAGTTCCCCGTCCGGCTGCTCGGCGTGCGCGAGGACGTGCTGGCCGAGGGGGGCGACGCGTCGGTGCTCGACACGATGGGCGAGGCGCCGCGCGGCTACCGGCTGCTTCCGGCGCATCCGTGGCAGGTGGAGCTGCTGAGGCCCGCGTTCGGGGCCGAGCTGATCGACCTGGGGCAGGGGCCGATGGTCCTGCCGACCTCGTCCGTGCGGACCGTGTACGCGCCCGGCGCGGAGGCGTGCCTGAAGTTCTCCCTGGACGTCCGGATCACGAACTGCGTGCGCAAGAACGCCTGGTACGAGCTGGCCGGCGCCGTGGAGCTCACCTCCCGCCTGGGCCCGATCCTCAAGGAGGTCGCCAACAGGCACCCCGCCACCCGCTGGCTCCCCGAGCCCGGCTACCGCTCTGCGGCCCTCGGCATCCGGCTCCACGAGGGCCTGGGCGTGATCGTCCGGCAGAGCCCCTGGACCGCCTGCTCCCCCGGCGTGACCCCGGTGCTGGCCGCCGCGCTCGCCCTCGGAGCGCCGGTCAAGGACCCGCTCGCCTGGTGGCGGGCGTACGTGGCGGCGGTCGCGCTGCCCGTCCTGGAGCTGTATTTCGCGTACGGCGTCGTTCTGGAGCCCCACCTGCAGAACGTCCTGGTCGGCCTGGACGGGGACGGGCTCCCCGCGGAGGCCGTCTTCCGTGACCTGGAGGGCACCAAGCTCGTCGCCGGCCGCCACGACCTCGCCGGCCTGCACCCCGAGGTGGCCGCGGCCCTCACCTACGACGCCGAGCGCGGCTGGGCCCGCGTGGTGTACTGCCTGCTCGTCAACCACCTCACCGAGATCGCCGCCACCGTCGCGGGGGCGGACGACGGGCTGCTGCGCGAGCTGTGGCGGATCGCCCGCGACCTGCTCGCCGGCCAGGCGGACGAGCTCGGCCGGCCGCTGCCCCTGTCGGACCTGCTGGCCGGCGCGCCGCTTCCCGCCAAGGCGAACCTGGGCGTCCGCTGGGCGCGGGCGGCCGACCGCGCCGCCGGTTACGTCCCGATCGCGAACCCGCTCGCATGATCACCGACCGCGTCCAGGACGCCGCGCTGCGCCTCGGTGCGGCCCCCGCCTACCTGTACGACCTGCCCGCGCTGGACGAGCACGCCGCCTCCGTACGGCGGGCGCTCGGCGAGGTCGAGCTCTACTACGCCGTCAAGGCCAATCCCGACGCCGAGCTGCTGCGCGTGCTGGCCGGGCACGTGGACGGGTTCGAGGCGTCGTCGGCGGGCGAGCACGCGCACGTCACGACGCTGTTCCCGGGCAAGCCGGTCGCGCTCGGGGGCCCCGGCAAGACCGACGCCGAGCTGCGCCTGCCGCACCACCGCATCCACGTCGAGTCCCCGAACGAGCTGCGCCGCCTCCTCGCCACCGGCCTGGAGGCCGACGTGCTGCTCAGGCTCAACCCCGACCTGCCGGTCGAGGGCGCCGCGCTCACGATGAGCGGGCCGTTCGGCATGGACGAGCAGGGCGTGGCGGAGTGCCTGCCGCTGTTCACCGAGCGGGTACGCCTGCGCGGCCTGCACACCCACCTGGCCAGCGGCCTGGACGCCCCTCAGCTCCTGACCCTCGCCAGGGCCCTGCTGGACAACGAGCACGAGGAGGTCAACCTGGGCGGCGGCATGGCGGTGTCGTACGCGGTGCCGGAGTCCAGGTTCGACTGGGCGGCGTACGGGGCGGGCCTCGCGGCCGTCCGGGGCGGGAAACGCCTGCGGATCGAGCCCGGCCGGGCGCTGACCGCGTACTGCGGCTCCTACGTGACCAGGGTCGTGGACGTGAAGCGGGTGCGCGGCGAGGCGTACGCGATCCTGCTGGGCGGCACCCACCACCTGCGGACGCCGGCGACCAAGGGCCACGACCAGCCGTTCACGATCCTACCCACGGGCAAGGGGCCGGGCCTGGCGGACGAGCCGATCACGTTCGTCGGCCAGCTATGCACCCCAAAGGACGTTTTTTCCCGAAAAATCGTGACCTCGGCTCGCGTCGGGGACACCGTGGTCTTCGAGATGGCCGGCGCCTACGCCTGGAACATCTCCCACCACGACTTCCTCATGCACCCGAAGCCGGCTTTCCACCATCTACGAGCCTGACCCCCTCGATGAGCGCGACCAGGCCGTCGGCGTCGAGCAGGTCGACCGGGCGCACGGTGCGGTTGGCGCGTACGAAGTGGAAGGCCGCCCGCACCTTCTCCAGCGGCACCCCCGCCAGGTGCGACCAGGCCAGCCGGTACGCCGCGAGCTGCACCGCCGCCACCCGGGTGGCCTTCTTCCCCCTGGGCGGCTCGCCGGTCTTCCAGTCGACGACCTCGTAGCCGCCGTCGGGCAGCTCGAAGACCGCGTCCATCCGCCCGCGCACGAGCCGGTCGGCGATCATGGTCTCGAACGGCACCTCCAGATCGACCGGCCGACGATCGGCCCACTCGCTCCGCTCGAACCGCTCCTGCAGCTCGGCGAGGCGCACATCCGCCTCTTCGAGCTCCTCGTCGTACAGCTCCAGGTCGTCGATCAGCCGCTGCTGGTCCCACCGCGTCTCCAGCCACTTGTGGAAGGACGTGCCCCGGCGCGCCAGCGGCGCGGGCTTGACCGGGACGGGGCGGCGGATCCTGCGGGCCAGCTCGCGCGGGTCGCCGGCCAGCGTGACCAGCGACGACACGGTCAGCTTGACCGGCAGCTCGACGATCGTGGCGGGCCGGCGCCGGTGCAGCTCCCGCTCGCGCAGCAGCAGGTCGGTGTCGCGCTCCCAGGCCCGCAGCCGCTCCTCCTCGAACGCCCGCAGCTGCTCGTCCTCCTCCTCGTCGTCGGCGAGCGCCCCGGCCAGGGCGTCCTCGACCAGGCGGGCGCCGTCGAGCACGGACTCGTAGCGCAGGCCCTCGGGCGTGACCGGCCAGATGGCCTCGGCGGGCTCGGCGAGCAGCGGGTTGGTGGCGCCGTCGGCCAGGTCGCCGGCCCAGACCGAGACGCGGTCGGCGGTGTCGCGGATCTCCAGCAGGAAGTCGGACGGCTCCAGCGGCTTGGTGGCGCTCCCCCAGCGGTAGCCGGAGGCGATCAGGTGGTAGTGGGCGCGGGTCACGGCCACGTACGCCAGCCTGCGCTCCTCCATCAGGTCGCGCTCGCGGCAGTGCTCGTCGAACGCGCCCAGCTCCTCCTTGCTCAGCCCGCTCAGCCTCGGCAGGTCGGCGGCGTCGCCGCGGAGCGGGTAGGGGAGCTTGCGCGGGTTTTCGGTCCAGCGGCTGTTCATGACCGGCGTGGCGGGGAAGATGCTGCCCGTCGCGATCGTCCCCTTCGAGCTGACGAGCTGCGACAAGCCCGGCACGACCACGATCGGCCACTCCAAACCCTTGGAGGCGTGCACGGTCATGAGCTTGACGCTGTTGCTGTCGCCGACCCGGCCCGCCTCCAGCCCGAACTCCTCGCTCTCTGCCGCCTGCAGGTAGGCCAGGAAGGCGCCCAGCGTCGGGTCTTCCGCGTCGCCCGCGAACCTGGACGCGGCGTCGAGGAACGCGTCGAGATCGGCCCGCGCCGCGAACGTGCTCGTCGTGCCGCTGCGCGCGGCCACCTCGACATCGAGGCCGATCGTGCGCTCGACCTCGCTGATCAGGTCGGGGAGCGGCTGCGCGGTGTGCGCCCTGAGCCGGCGCAGCTCCTGGGCGAGCGCCACCAGCCTGGTGCGGGCCAGCGGCGAGAACGCCTCCAGCCACTCCTCCCGGTCGGGCAGCTCGTCCAGCGCGTCCACCAGGCTGCCGCGCTCCTCGGCCAGGTCGGCCACCACCTGGTCGAGCGGGTCCTCCTCCCGGCCGCTCTCGCTCAGCTCGCGGGCCAGCAGCCTGGCGTGCTCGCCCAGCACCCGCAGGTCGGCGGGCCCGATCCGCCAGCGGGGCCCGGCCAGCAGCCTGGCCAGCGCGTCGCCGGCCGTCGCGTCGTACAGGACGCGCAGGGTGGCCACGATGTCGGTCACCTCGGGCACGGTCAGCAGGCCGCCGAGACCGACCACCTCGACCGGGATGTCGCGCTCCTCCAGCGCCCTGCGCAGCGCGGGGAACTGCGAGCGCTTGCGCGCCAGGATCGCGACGTCCTGGGGCTGCACGGCGAGCGTCTTCTTGCGCTCCTTCTCGCCCCAGGGCAGGCCGTCGGGCGCCGTCTCCGCACCGAGGATCCTGGCGATGCCGTCGGCGACCCACTTCGCCTCGTCCTCGGCCGTCTCGTGGAAGGCGCAGGTGACCCGGCCGCGGTCGACCCGGTTGGGGCCCGGGACCAGGACCGGCACCTCGCGGGCCTCCATGCGCAGCGGGAGCTGGACGCGGGCGGCGACGTCGAGCACCCGGTCGCCGTTGCGGAAGCTGACGCTGAGCTGGCGGACCTCGGCGAGGTCGCCGGAGCTGTCGCGGAAGTCCTGGGGGAAGCGGCGGAGGTTGCCCGCGGAGGCGCCGCGCCAGCCGTAGATGGACTGGCAGGGGTCGCCCACGGCGGTGACCGGGTGGCCGCCGCCGTAAAGGGAGCGCAGCAGGACGAGCTGGGCGTGGCTGGTGTCCTGGTATTCGTCGAGCAGGACCACGGAGTAGCGGCCGCGCTCGATCTCGCCGACCTCCTTGTGGTTGGCGGCGATCCTGGCGGCCAGCGACATCTGGTCGCCGTAGTCGATGACCTCCCTGCCGCGCTTGAGTCGTTCGTACGCCTCCACCATCGGCAGCAACTGCTCCCTGGCGGACTGGACGCCGAGCGGCTTGCGCTGGGCCACGGTCGTCCTGCCGGGCAGGAGGTCGAGCCTGCCCCGCAGCCACTCCCCCATCCGCCGCACGTCGCCGGCCGAGCGCAGGTGCTCCGACAGCTCGCCGGCCAGCTCCAGCACCGCGGCGGTGACCGACGGCGGGCCCAGCTCGATCCGGTCCATCGGCCCGTCGTACATCGCCACCACCCGCGACGCGAGCTGCCACGACACCGCCGGCGTGACCAGGCGCATGGTGGGCTCCAACCCTTCGCGCAGGGCGTGGTCGGTGACCAGGCGGGCGGCGTAGGCGTGGTAGGTGGACACGGTCGGCTCGTTGTCGAGCGCGCCCGGCTCCACGAGGCCCGCCTCGGCCAGGGCGTTCAGCCGCTCCCTGACCCGGTTGGCCAGCTCGGCGGCGGCCTTGCGGGTGAAGGTCAGGCCCAGCACGTTTTCCGGTTTGACCAGGCCGTTGGCGACCAGCCAGACCACGCGACCGGCCATGGTCTCGCTCTTGCCCGAGCCCGCGCCGGCCATGACGACCATGGGCTCCAGCGGGGACTCGATGACCGTGGCCTGCTCACGGGTGGGGGGCAGGATGCCGAGCTTGCCGGCGAGTTCGGCGGGGGTCAGCACACCTGGCCCCCGTTGTCGTTGACCGGGCAGCTCGCCCTGGCCGCGCACGTGCGGCAGCCGTCGTTGACCTTGGCCTGGAAGAACGGGCCCGACATGCCGGTCGCCACCGTGTCGACCAGGTCCGCGGCCCAGCCCGGGTCCTTGTCGTCGGCCAGCGGGGGCTGCGCCTGCTCCAGCGCGTCATTCTTGCCCGCCGCCTTGCCGACCTGGACGAGCGCGGCTCCGCCCGGCTCGGTCATGCCGTGGCGCGCGAAGGCCCCGAGCAGCGCGGCGAGCTGGTAGACGCCGAGCTGGGGATGGCGGTCGAGGTCGCCGGCCTTGGGCTTGGAGCCGCCGGTCTTGAGGTCGATGATCACGGCGCGGTTGTCGGAGTCGCGCTCGACCCGGTCGACGCGGCCCTTGATCTGGACGCCCTCGGTGACCATCGCCGTGAACGCCTCCTCCAAAGCCACCAGCTCGCGCGGATTTTCCTTGTGCCAGCGCAGGAACTTGCCGATCATCTGCTCGGCGACCTGGCGCTGCTTGCGGTTGTACCAGACGCCGCCGAAGTCGAGGTCGTTCCAGACCTGGTTGAGGCGGTCGCCCAGGAGATCCTCGCTGGGCAGGTCGGTGGCCGCCAGGACGGCCAGTGCGTGGATGATGTTGCCCAGGCCCTGGGCGGTGCTGGTGCCCGCGGCGCCGACGGCCGTCTCCAGCAGCCAGCGCAGGCCGCACTTGGTGAAGCTCTCGACCGCCGAGGGCGAGATGCTGACGACGTCGTCGGGCCAGCTCAGCGGGCGGTCGTCGGAGATGGGCGTGAGGGCGTACCAGTCGTTGGGGTGGGCCCCCTGGACGCCCGCGGCGGCGAGACGCGCGAGCTGCCTGGCCGCCTTCTGCCGCATCTTCCTGGGCTTGGTGGGGTCGGTCACCGCGCTGCGCAGGTCGGCCACCAGGGCGGACATGTTCAGCCAGCGGGCCCGGTCGTCCACCGTGGCCGACTCCACCGCTCCCGGCATCAGCTCCGACAGGAACCTGGACGGGCGCTCGTCGGTGTCCTCGCCGCCCACCGCGGTCACCACCAGCCTGCGCCTGGCCCTGGTGGCGGCCACGTAGAACAGCCTGCGCTCCTCGGCCAGCAGCTTGGAGACCAGCGAGGCGGCGTTGGGCTTGGTGCCCTCGACCACCTCGACGAGGTCTTCCACGCCGAGCAGCGACCCGCGCAGCCGCAGGTCCGGCCAGACGCCCTCCTGCACGCCCGCGACGACCACGACGTCCCATTCGAGGCCCTTGGAGCGGTGGGCGGTCAGCACGCGTACGGCGTCGCCGTCAGGGGCCCGGTCGGCCAGCGTGTCGCCGGGGATCTCCTGGGCGGCCAGATCGTCGATGAACACCTCGGGGCCCGCCTTGGGCATCCGGTCCACGAACCGGGCCGCGTGGTCGAACAGGGCCACCACGGCGTCGAGATCGCGGTCGGCCTGCGCGCCCCTGGGGCCGCCCTGCAAGCTCTGCTCGGTCCAGCGCCCGGCCAGGCCGCTGGCGTGCCACACGGCCCACAGGAGGTCCTCCGCCGTCCCCTCCTCCTGCGCGGCCTCGCGGGCGGCGGCAAGGAGCTTGGCCACGCGCTCGGCGGGGACGGCGACGTGATCTTCGACGCGGATGAGCTCCCTGACGTCCTGCACGGCCGCGACCAGCAGCTCGCCGGACGAGCGCGTGCCCTCCGCCTCGTTCTCGGCGATCTTGAGTGCGCGGCGGAGGCGGCGTACGCCGATCATGTCCGTGCCGCCGAGCGGCCCCGTCAGCAGCTCCTCGGCCACGCCCTCGTCGAGCTGGGCGGGGTCCATGGCCACGCGGAGCATGGTGAGCAGCGGCCGCACGCCGGGCTCCTGCGCGATCGGCACCTCGTCGCCCGCGATCATCGTCGGCACGCCCGCGTTGACCAGCGCCCGGCGCAGCAGCGGCACCTGGCGCTTGGCCGAGCGGACCAGCACCGCCATCCGGTGCCACGGCACCCCGTCGATCAGGTGCGCGCGCCGCAGCGTGTCGGCCACGATCGCCGCCTCCTGGCTGGTGCTGTCGGCCAGCAGCACCCGCGCGTCGCCGGCGTCCGCGTCGGGCAGCGGAGCCAGGTCGCGGTGGTCGTGCTCGTGCCCATACGCGTGGTCGGGCATGGGCGCCACCGGCAGCCTGGCCGCCAACCGGCGGGAGGCTTCCAGCAGGTCGGCCCCGCTCCTGCGGCACACCCGCAGCGCCAGCACCGGCGCCTCGCGGCCGTCCCTGGTCTTGAACCGCTCGGGGAACTTCATGATGCCCTGCACGTCGGCGCCCCTGAAGCCGTAGATCGACTGGTCGGGGTCACCGACGGCGACCAGGTCGGCCCCGTCGCCGGCGAGCTGGGCCAGCAGGAACTCCTGTGCCGGGTCGGTGTCCTGGTATTCGTCCACGAACACCACGTCGTGCGCCGCCCGCTCCCGCTCGCGCACCTCCGGCCGGGCCAGTAACGCCGAGGCGGCGCCGATCAGCTCGGCGTAGTCGTAGGTCTCCTCCGGGTCGAGGTCGAACCTGTCCTGGTAGCGCTCGGCGAACCTGCCCGCCGCCGCCCAGTCGCCCCTGCCGTGCAGCCTGCCGAGGGCGATCAGCCGCTCGGGGTCGAGCCCGCGCTCGCTGGCCCTGGACAGGAAGTCGCGCAGCTCCTCGGCGAAACCCCGCGTCTTGAGCGGCTCGCGCAGCGACACCGGCCAGTCGAGCGCGCCGCTCTCCAGCTCGCCGTGGAGCAGCCGCCGGATCTCCAGGAGCTGCTCGGGGCCGGTCAGCAGGCGCGGCGGGGCCTTGCCCTCGAGCACGGCCTCGCGGCGCAGGAGCGCGTACGCGTAGGAGTGGAAGGTGAGGGCCAGCGGCGTGCGGGTGGTGCGGCGCAGGCGGGCGGTGACCCGCTGGCGCAGTTCCTCGGCGGCCTTGCGGCTGAAGGTGAGGATGAGCACGCGCTCGGGGTCGACGCCGCGGCGCTCGATCCTGTCGACGATGCTCTCGACTATCGTGGTGGTCTTGCCGGTGCCCGGACCTGCGAGGACGAGCAGCGGGCCGCTCCGGTGGGCGACCACGGCACGCTGGTGCTCATCGAGCACAGGGGGCGCAACAGGTCCACTGTTGCCGCGTCGCACCAACCGCCAGGTCTGACCACTCACAGCACTAGATTCCACCAGACCACAGGGACAGATCGTGCCGACTTGCCCGGTCTCCCCACGCGATCCGCCTACCGTATCGGGGCGAATCTCCACTTTCTCGCGCGACACGCCGCCCTCATGTTCGCCGACGGCGTTGCCGCGATATATCTTGACTTCTCCTAGACGCGACATATCGTGTCTCTATGACTGACAAGGGATACAAGGGCGTCGGCATGGAGGGCGCGATCGCCCGCTGGTACGCCGCGAGCAACGACAGGTCGCCCGACCGGTTCTCCGACCAGGTCGAACGGGTGCGCGAGCTGGCCGAGCCGGGCAGCGAGGTGTTAGAGGTGGCCCCCGGGCCCGGCAACCTGTCGATCGCCCTGGCCGCGACCGGCGACTACACGGTCACGGGGCTCGACATCAGCCAGACGTTCGTCGAGATCGCCCGCGCGAAGGCCGCCGAGGCCGGGGTCCGGGTGGACTTCCGCCGCGGGAACGCCTCCGCGATGCCGTTCGAGGACGGGAGCTTCGACTTCGTCGTCTGCTGCGCCGCGTTCAAGAACTTCTCCGACCCCGTCGGGGCGCTCCACGAGATGCATCGGGTGCTGCGGCCCGGCGGCCACGCCCTCGTCATCGATCTGCGCAGGGACGTGTCCAAGGAGGCCGTGGACGCCGACGTGGCCCGGATGGGGATGAGCGGCCTGTCCAGGCTCTTCACGAAGTTCGCCCTGCGGTCCTTCCTGCCTCGGCGGGCGTACACAAAGCCGGAGTTCGAGGACTTCATCGCGCGGACGCGCTTCCGTACGTACGGCATCCACACGTCGCCTCTGGCGCTCGACATCGAACTGCGGAAGTGATCGACAACCTCGCCCACGGAGCGTTCCGGCTTGTAACGTAGGGTCAACATTTCGCCTCGGTGTGGGGGTTGATCGCATGCGGTGGCAGGTCCACTCCGAGAGGTCGCTGTACGCGGACCCGTGGCTGGACATCCGGGTGGCGGATGTGGAGCTGCCCGACGGACGCCGCCTCGACCACCGGCTCGTACGCATTGCACCCGGCGCGGGGGCGGTCGTCACCGACGACCAGGACCGGGTGCTGCTGATCTGGCGGCATCGCTTCATCACCGACACGTGGGCCTGGGAGATCCCGCTGGGCCAGGTGGACGAGGGCGAGATGCCTCAGGCGGCGGCCGCGCGCGAGGTCGAGGAGGAGACGGGCTGGCGTCCCGGCCCTCTGCGCCCGCTGCTGTCGATCCAGCCGACCAACGGCTTCACCGACAGCCTGCACCACATCTACCGCGCCGACTCGGCCACCCGCATCGGGCCGCCGTCGGACCCGTACGAGGCGGAGCGGGTGGAGTGGGTGCACGCCTCGCGCCTCCGCAAGCTCATCGAGAGCGGCGAGATCGTCTGCGGCACCACCATGTCATCCCTTCTCTACCTCCTGGTGGAGAACCTCCCGAACGGCGGATTCCACCGCACCGAAGACCTCACCTCCGACTACGACCCCAACCGCCGCTTCCTCCTCCCCGACCTCCCCAACCTCTTCTAACGCCACCGCTCAGGGCGGGGTGAGGCGCCGTACGGAGAGCTCGCGTCGAAGGGGCTGGACGTCGTATGGCGAACGGGCGCTGACGGGGACGTTCCCCGGGCGGGCGGGTGGTGCGGGGCGGCGGGTGAGTGGGGGCGGAGAGTGGTGCGTCCTTGACCATGGAGCCGGTCAAGGACGCGCGTCGTCACGGCGAGCAGCCCGTGAGCCTTCACGACCGGCCACGACAGACGGCCACCGACGTCGGCGCGTGCGGCCCACCGGGCGCAGCCGTAAAGGATGAAGGCCTTGATGCGCGCGGCCCACCGGGCGCAGCCGCAAAAAATGAAAGCCCCCACGGGCGGGGAAGCGGCCCGCCCGTGGAGCGGCGACTACGAGAAGAGGTGATCGACCACGCGCGCCGTGGCCTTGCCGTCGTCGCGGGGGGCGAAGGTGGCGCGGAAGGCTTCGTAGCGGTCGGCGTGGGCCGCCGACACGGAGTCGATGTCGCGCAGGGCCTCGATCACGTCGGCCGACGTCGACAGCACCGGCCCCGGCGCCTGCTCGGCCAGGTCCAGGTAGAGCCCCCGCTTGGTCGAGTATTTGGCCAGGTCGTAGCCGTAGAACACGATCGGCCGGCCGGTGCACACGAAGTCGAACATGACCGACGAGTAGTCCGTCACCAGCACATCCGCCACCAACAGCAAGTCGGCAATATCGGGATAAGTGGTGACGTCGTGGGCGATGTCCGGGACGGCCGGAACTGCCTGCATCGGATGCGCCCGCACCAGAATCTCGTGATCGGCCCCGAGGGCCTCGCGCGCCTTGGCGAGGTCGAGCTTGACCATGGCGTTCTTGCGGTCGTAGTCCCGCCACGTGGGCGCGTACAGGATCACCCGCTTGCCCTCCACGAGCCCCAGCCGCTCGCGCACGGCGGCGGCCAGCGCCTCGCGGTCGGGCGAGTTGAGGACGTCGTTGCGCGGCAGCCCGCTCTCCAGGATCTCGCCCTTGTAGCCGAACGCCTTGCGCAGCACCGGCGTGGCCCACGGCGACTGCGACAGCAGCAGATCCCAGCCGCGCACCTCCGCCGCCTGGCGGTGCCAGATCGGCGGCCTCGGGTCGCGCGCCATGTGGGCCTGGTCGTTGCCGATGTGCTTGGCCGGGGTGCCGTGCCAGGTCTGCAGCACGACCTGGTCCTCGCGGGCCCTGAACCAGACCGGCAGGAACGAGTTGGTCACGATGTGGCGGGACCTGGCCAGCGCGGCGTGGTGCTCGCGGCTGCCCGCGCGGATCACGGTCGCGCCGCCGGGCGGCACGAAGGCGCCGTCCTTGACGACCCAGATGTGCTCGCGATCGTCGCCCCGCCGCAGCCGCTCCTCGTAGATGGCGCGGACGCTGTCGGCGTAGAGGCGGCCGTCGTTGACGACGTAGACGGTCGCGTCGTTCAGCGGCTCGGTGCGCTGGGCCGGGTAGAACACGCGGCGCAGCACGTGGGTGCCGGCCACGCCCCGCTCGTCGGCGGGCCTGGCCTCCTCGACCGTCACGACCGGCACGTCGAAGCGGGTGGAGATCATCCGGTACGTGTGCCCGTCGAGCGTGCGCGGCTCCTCGTCGAGCCCCGGCAGGGCCGCGTGGTCCATGCGCAACGGCACGATCTCGCCCGACGGGTGCCGGATCGACATGTTCCAGGTGCCGGAGGCGAGCGGCACGGGCTCGCCGAAGCGGTCCATGGCCGAGGGCTCGACGCGTACGGAGAACTCCTCGCCGGAGCGCTCCATAGGAAGCAGATAGGACAGCCCGGAGCGGTGCCGCAGCGTCAGCGTGCGAGGGCCCGGGGCGTCGGGATAGTGGCCGCGCAGCAGGAGCGCGGAGCCCTCCCAGACGGCCGAGGTGATCACCGGCCGGATGCGGTGGGCGGAGACGACCACGCGGTCACGGCGGTCGCCGAGCACGGTGATCTCGCGGTCGCCCACGGGCGTGCGGGTCTCCACGAGGTCGGCGAGCATGACGGAGGCCGCCGGATCGCCCTTGGGCTCGACCCAGAGCCGCCGCCCGTCCTTCTCCTGCAGCAGGGTGGGCACGGCCAGCCCCACCGTGACCTCCGTGCCGTCGCCGGCCGGGGTGAAGTCGGCGGCGATGCGGTGGCCGCCCAGGCGGGCGTGACCCTTGGTCACCGTGCGGCCGGGCAGGGAGATCTTCAGCTCCAGGCGCTCGCCCTCGACGGACACACCCTTCAGCTCGGCCCGGTTGGGCTGGAGCACGATCTGCAGCGCCCGGTCGGACGTCCACACCGGCCGGATCCACAGGCCCGGCTTCAGCTTGAGCCCGGTGGGACGCTCGGGACGGCCGACCGAGGAGCCGCGCAGCAGGCCCGTGGCCCGCGCGCCCCGGCTCCAGAACACGATCTCGGCCCGCCAGGTGGTCGTGTCGGGCACGGACGGGCGGTGCCGCATCCGCCGCCGCACGGCGGACACCACATCGCGTACGGCGCCGCGCCAGCGCAGCGGCCACGGGCTCAGCTCGGCGCTGAACCCGGACCAGTCGTAGTTGCAGCCGGGCTCGCGCGCGCCATGGGTGGCCTCGGGCGCGAGCACGCGCCGCGTGCGCATGCGGATCGGCGGCAGCCAGCGCGGCCCGCGCAGCACCACGGTCGCCCAGTTGAACCTGCGGCTGCGGACGGAGAGCCCCGCCAGATACGCGAACCCGGTGACGCGCAGCTTGCCGTCGACCCAGACGATGTCGTCGATGTGGGTCACCGGCACCATGTCGGCACGCCGCAGCCGGTAGAGGTCAGGTGAGAGCTCGTCGCGGAAGGGCAGGTCCGCGTACCAGCGCAGGCCCTTGCGGATGCGCTTGGACGGTTCGGCGGCGGCCGTCACGACCTTGGCGAGCGTCTCGCCCTCGACGAGTTCCTCGTCGGGCCGGTGCTCGATCAGGTGACATATGACACGCCGCGCGACCGGCAGGTCGTGCTTGACGCGCGCGTCCACGGCCGCGAGGTAGGGCCGGACGAGGTCGAGCATCTCGCGCCGCCGTGCCGCGCCGCGCTTGACCGCGAGGTCCATGCGGGACCCGAGTGGGCCGCTCAGCACCTCGGTGTCGTACGCCGCGTCGCGACCGCCGGGGCCGACGGCTCGCATGACCGCTTCGAGGGGCTCTCCACGATCACAAAGATCCTGGACAGCCTTGAGGCGGTCGGCGAGCGAATCGCCGCCCTGGCTCTGGGCTGTGACGCCGGTGGCCATTGGGGTGGCACCGCCTTTCGGGCCGCCATTCAGTGTTCTGCCCATGGTAATGCGAGTCACATGTCACAAATTCGCCGGTTCGGCGAAACGGCAGGTCATGACCCTTACTGAAAATCCGCTGAAGGCCCGTCCCAGCGAGCTTCTCTCATGTTCACCCGTTCGCCCCGTAACGGGGTGCCTTCCTCGCGCCAATGGGCCAGGCAGCGTTGCAGGTGGTCAGGGGCCGCGCAGGAGCCGTCGGCGTGGACGACGCGCCACCACGGCACGCCGCCGCCCCACGTCGACATCACCTTGCCGACCTGGCGGGGGCCGCCCTCGCCGAGGTATTCGGCGATGTCGCCGTAGGCCATGACCTTGCCGGGCGGGATGCGCTCGACGAGGTCGAGCACCCGCTCGGCGAAGGGGTTCAGGGGGTCCATGCCGCCGGGCCCGCTTCGATGATCTCTTCGAACTTGCCGATCTCCATCGCGCTGCCGCCCGTCACGACCTCGATGACGCCGTCGCGCAGCGCGTAGACCTCGCCGTCCTCGCCCACGAGCCGGGCGCCGAGCGCGGCCGAGAGCCGGACGAGTTGCGCGACCTGCCAGTCGGAGCCGGGCTCGCCGACCAGGTGGCCCTGCCAGCGCGCCACCGCGTGCGTGCCGCCCCTGTGCGCGGCCACGATCTCATCATCTCCGCGCAGCCCGAAACCGGCCGGTGCGATGGCCCTCGCGAGCTCCGCGAAGGCGAGTGGCGACTCGCGCACCACCCGCAGCTCGTATCCCATGACGCGGGACCATAGCGGATCTTTACTGTTCCTTGCGCTGATTGAGCACGATGATCGCGCCGCAGAACATGGCCAGCGCGACCAGCACGCCTCCTCCGTACAACCACAGCCGCAGCGGATCGGGCCCCGGCCTGGTCGGCACGGGTGAGTCCTCGCCCTGCCCGAAGTGGTCCTGACCTGACATGACGCTGCGCTGCTCACCGGTCAGCCGCTCGGCGGCGTTGAGCGCCGCGGCCGCGTCGACCACCCCGAACCCGGTCTGGTCGTCGTATCCCGGGGCGGGCCGGCCCCGCGCGCTGGAGGCCAGCGCCTGGGCGACCTGCTCGGGCGGCAGGTCCGGATAGCGCGACTTGACGAGCGCGGCCACGCCCGCCACGAGCGCGGCGGCCGAGCTGGTGCCCTCGGAGAGCTCGTAGCCGCTCTTGCGCTTGACCACCGGCACGCCCACGCCGGGCGCGGCGACCAGCACGGAGAGGTTGTCGCTGCTGAACGTGGCCCGTTTGCCCTGCTTGTCGGTGGCCGCCACGCCGATGACCCCCGGATAGCCGGCCGGGAAGCTCCAGTAGGAGGTGCCGTTCTCCCTGGCGTAGTTGGTCAGGCCGTCGTTGCCCACGGCGGCGACCAGGACGACGCCCTTGCCGAGCGCGTACGAGACGGCCTCGCGCTCGGACCTGAGCGGGCCGTAGGAGCCGATGGACATGCTGATGACCTTGGCGCCGTGGTTGGCCGCGTACCGCAGGGCCCGCGCGAGGGGGCTCTCCGAGGTCTGCTCCTCGTCGTCCAGCGGCGGGACGCCCAGCTCGGGGTTGTCGTCGGTGACCATGGGCAGCGACAGGATGCGTGACTCGGGGGCGACGCCGACCAGCCCGTCGTCCTGCCCCGATGCCGCGATCAGCCCGGCCATGGCGGTGCCGTGCCGGCCCGGCGCCGTCTCCTTGGCCACCGCGCCCGCGGTCATGTCGGGGCCCGCGGTCACCCGGCCCTTCAGCTCCTTGACCTGGTCGTCCACGCCGCTGTCCACGACGGCGACGGTGACGCCCTCGCCCTTGGTGACGGTCCAGGCCTGTTCGACGTTGAGGGCGTCGAGCACCCACTGCTGCTGCTCCTGCACGGGGTCGGCGGTGGGTCCGACCAGTACGAGGAGGGCCGCGGTGAGCGCGCGTACGGTCGCTAGCACACGTTCCCCTGGGTGCAGGGCGGCACCTTGGGCGGGTCCGCGAGGAAGTAGGCGATCTGGTTGCCGACGGACTTCGCGGCCGGCCACAGCTCGGAGTGCAGGATCTCCTCCGGCGGGATCGCGGCCCTGGTCCGGCCGTCGGCGTAGCCGGCCGTGGAGAACACGATGTACGGCCCGGCGCCCACCCAGCCGGTGCGCTGGCGCTGGTCGGGGCCGAAGCGTTCGGTCACCGTGCCGGGGAAGGCGACGGGCAGCACGCCCACGCGGTCGTCCTGGGTGAGCTCCTCGCTCGCCGAGACCCTGGACGCCTCGTCCTTCAGCACGGCCACCCCGACCGTGATCACGAACGAGGCCGTCTGGTCGACGTACGTGGCCCGCAGCACCGTGACGCAGCCGTGGTTCTCCAGGACCCCGGCCACGGAGGCGTCCACGCCCTTGCCGCACTCGGTCTCGGGGGCGATGCCGACGCGCCTGGCGTACTGCTGGGCCCGGTCGAGCCCGAGGTACTTGACCTCTTCCGGGAAGACGCCCGTCGCCGGCCACGCCTGCCAGCGCCTGGCGATCTCCTCCTGTTTGTACTGGTTCTGCTCGGAGGGGGTCAGGGGGCGCGAGCGGGTCTCGGCGAACAGGCCGACCGTGCCGAGCAGCACGACCACGGACGACACGACCACGATGACGCTCAGCAGCATCACGAAGATGCGCCGATACCGGACGCCCTGCTGGAGCGCCACCCTCTCGACGCGGTCCCTGGCGGCCGCACGCGTGCGTGAACCCGCGGCCGGCCACGTACGCACACGCGACCGCCGGCCGGTGGTGGCGCCGAGCGGATTCCTCCGTTCCGGCGTGGCCCCGCCCTCGGAACGCGGTAGCCCTGAAGTCGACCTACGAGCCCTCACCACCGCCTCATCCTCGCCGTCCTCCCTGCCCGTTGCCTCACTGCGTGGGGCGGGCTGGGGAGCCGTTGGCGTCCCGTGTCTATTTCGTCCCCCTTAGTAGGCGGATCATGCGTCTTGTGAGCTGTACACCCGACGTACGCGCCTGACCAGGATGAATATGACGCCCAGGGAAGCGAACGCGCCGACGGCCGCCGCGGCGGCGACGGCAGCGTAGACGGTGACGCGCCTCTCGTCCCTGACGATGACCTGGATGGGGGCCGTCCGGCCGCCGGCCAGCGGCGCGGCCGGGTCGTGGGCCTGGTCGCCCGCGGCGGTCTCGGTGTAGCCGGCCAGCTTGTGGGCCTCGGACAGGGCTCTGGCCGCGTTCACGACGCCGAAGCCGGTGCCGGTGTCGTACCCGCCCGGGGGCCTGTCGGTGGCGCTGGCCGTCAGGGCGCGGGCCACGAGCGGCGGCGACATGCCCGGATATTTGGCTTTGATGAGGGCGGCTATGCCCGAGACCAGCGCGGTCGCCTGCGAGGTGCCCCTGCCGACCCAGTACTCGTCGCCCGGACCCGCGCCCATGATGTCCACGCCCGGGGCGGCCACCAGCACGGAGGAGTTCCAGTTGGAGAACGTGGCCCGCCGCAGCCGCCGGTCCGTCGCCCCCACCGAGACCACCCCGGGGAACGCGGCCGGATAGGAGTAGGGGGCGAAGTCGCCGTCGATCTTCCGGTCGCCGTCGTTGCCGGCGGCGGCCACGAGCACGACGCCCTTGGAGATGGCGTAGCGGATGGCCGCCCGCTCCTCCCTGGTCGCCAGCTCTTTGGAGATCGACATGTTGATCACGTCCGCACCCTCGTCCACCGCGTAGCGAATGCCCTGGGCCACCACGTCCTCGAAGCGCTCCGCCGAGTTGAACTCCCGGAAACCCGGCTCCTCGTCCTCAAGGATGACTCTTACTGACAGTACGTCCGCTTCGGGCGCAACGCCGATGATCCCCAGATTTCCCCCATCGCCGTGGCCGTGCCCGGCGATCAGAGAGGCCATGTACGTGCCGTGCAGGCGGCTCGGGGCGACCCCCGGCGGGTTCGCGCCGTCGGTGAAGTCCTTGCCCACCCGCACCGAGCCGACCAGGTCGCGATGGTGCGGATCGACGCCGGAGTCGAGCACCGCCACCGTCACGCCGCCGCCCTTGCTGGTGCGCCACGCCTCGGTCAGCGCCAGCGTCTTGATGACCGGCCGCTGCCCGCCGCGTACGTCGTCCGCCCACGCCGGCGCGGCGGCGTACAGCAGCATCCCGGCCGCCACGGCCGCCGTTCCCCGCCTGAGCATGACCCCCGTACTGCCCCGGCTCAGCACCGCCACTCCTCGGCCGTGCAGTCGGGCATCCGCGGCGTGCTCAGGTCGGTCAGCACTCGCTCGGAGATCTCGGTCGCGAAGGCGAAGATCGAGGGCCGCTGCTCGTCCGCCGCGTCCGCGGGCCGGCCGTCCACCTGGCCCGCCGTGGTCAGCACCAGGTAGGGCCCCGCCTGCCGCACCGAGCCGGCCTGGCGCACGCCGGGGGTGAAGCGGTCGGCGACCGTGCCGCTGAAGGCCAGCGGGTACAGGCCCGGCACGGGTTTGCCGCTGTCGGAGAAGGCGGCTTTCGCGCGTACGGCGTCCGGCTCGTCGCGCAGCGCGACCACGCCGATCGTGACGAGCACGCCGCGCAGCGCGTCGATGTAGGTGGCCCGCAGCAGGCCCTTGCAGCCCGCCTTGCGCAGGGCCTTGACCGCCTTGGGGTCGACCGGGTCGCAGGCGGTCCCGGGCGAGATGCCGATCCGGCTGGCACGTTCCCGGCCGCCCTGCTCGGCGGAGTACGGCAATGTGGCGGGGAAGATACGTCCGCTGGGCCAGGTGCGCCAGCGCTCGGCGACCTCGCGTCTGGCCGCCGCCTGGAGCTCGGCGGCGCTGGGGCCCCGGGTGAGCTCCGTGCCCGCCGCGCTGCCCGACACCCCGGCGGCCACCGCGCAGACCAGGGTCAGCGCGGAGGCCACCACGAGCGTCGGCCACGGACGGGCAGTGTTCACGCCACCGACCTTAACCGGGCCTTCCGGATAACACTCCGGAAACCATCAGTAGGAGGGCAGGCTCGGGTCCACGGTCTTGACCCAGCTCAGAACGCCGCCGCCGACGTGCACGGCGTCGGAGAACCCGGCGTTCTTGACGATGGCCAGGGCCTCGGCCGAGCGCGCGCCGGACTTGCAGTGGAGCACGATGCGCTTGTCCTGGGGCAGCTTCTCCAGGGCGGAGCCGTTGAGGAACTCACCCTTGGGGATCAGCGTGGCGCCGGGGATCGAGACGATCTCGTACTCGTTGGGCTCGCGAACGTCGACGAGGAAGATGCTCTCGCCGCGGTCCTGCATGCCCTTGAGCTCCGCCGCGGTGATCGTGGAGCCGCTGGCCGCCTCGGCGGCCTCGTCCGAGATGGCGCCGCAGAAGGCCTCGTAGTCGTCGAGGAGCTGCGTGACCGTCGGGTTCTTGCCGCACAGGACGCACTCGGGGTCCTTGCGGACCTTGACGTCGCGGTACTTCATCTCCAGGGCGTCGTAGATCATCAGCCGCCCGACCAGCGGGTCGCCGATGCCCGTCAGCAGCTTGATGGCCTCGTTGACCTGGATGGAGCCGATCGACGCGCACAGCACGCCGAGCACGCCGCCCTCGGCGCACGACGGCACCATGCCGGGAGGCGGGGGCTCCGGGTAGAGGCAGCGGTAGCAGGGCCCGTGCTCGGCCCAGAACACGCTGGCCTGGCCGTCGAACCGGTAGATCGAGCCCCAGACGTACGGCTTGCCGAGCAGCACCGCGGCGTCGTTCACCATGTAGCGCGTGGCGAAGTTGTCGGTGCCGTCGACGATGAGGTCGTAGCCGGAGAAGATCTCCATGACGTTTTCCGTGGTCAGCGCCGTGTTGTGGATGACGACGTCGACCAGGGGGTTGATCTCGCGGACGGACGCCGCGGCGCTCTCGGCCTTCAGCCTGCCCACGTCGGACTGGCCGTGGATGATCTGGCGCTGCAGGTTGGACTCATCGACCACGTCGAAGTCGATGATGCCGAGGGTGCCGACGCCCGCCGCCGCGAGGTACATCAGCGCGGGCGAGCCCAGGCCCCCGGCGCCCACACACAGCACCTTGGCGTTCTTCAGCCGCTTCTGCCCCGCCATACCCACATCGGGGATGATCAGGTGGCGCGAGTAGCGGCGCACTTCGTCGACGGTCAGCTCTGCGGCCGGCTCGACCAGCGGTGGCAACGACACTTTCTACGCTCCCGTTCCAGGGGGTCCTATCTCACCTTGAAACCTAGCTGGCGAGTGGGGCATTCCCCAATCGAGTCTCACGGATCAGACGGCGTGCTTCCGCCGCCACGACCTGCGGCATCTCCATCATCGCCACGTGGCCCGCCGTCGGCAGCAAGACAAGCCGGACCTGCGGGAACGTACGGTATGCCTTCGCGGCCATGGCGGGCCGGACCAGCCGGTCATGCCTGCCGTGCACGATCAGGGTCGGGGCCTTGACGTTGGCCGCCTGGCGCCACAGGTTGTCCTCGCCGCGGCGGAAGTATTCGGCCACGATGCCCCTGGCCGACCCGATCATGGCCTCGCCGGAGTAGGGGAGGTCGTCGCGCCTGCGGAGCTCGTCGATCGCGTCGCGCAGGCGTACGGGATGGACGGAGCTGGTGTTGGCCCAGACCATGGCCACGGAGGCGTTGACGCGGTGCTCGGCGGGCACCAGGCGGAGCCTGCTCGCCACCCATTCGCCCAGTACGGGCACCGCGGCGGCGGCCACCCGGACGGGGCCGTACCTGGGGAGCAGGTCGGGCAGGGCCGGGGAGACGAGGGTGAGCGAGCGGACCAGGTCGGGGCGGGTGGCGGCCACCCGGACGGCGACCGCGCCCCCGAGCGAGTTGCCGAACAGGTGGGCCGGGCCCGTGTGCTCCATCAGCTCGGCCACGGCTCTGGCGTGGCCGGCGACGGTGTAGTCGCCGTCGGCCGGGGCGGGCGAGAAGCCCGCGCCCGGGAGGTCGAGGGCGTGGCCGGTGACCGTGTCCTTGAGCTCGTCCATGAGGTCGGTCCAGTTGGTGGCCGACCCGGCCAGGCCGTGCACGAAGACGGCCTGCTCGCGTTGTCCCCTGTGGTCACTCGTCGATCGGACGTGCACCGACCCGACCATGCGACCCGGCCAGTCCGGGACCGGCTTCGCCATCATGCGTCCTCCCCGCCGTTCCTTCTCGTTCTCTCAACGATAACCACCCCGTCTGGGTGAGGTCTGGATTCCGTACAGAAGCCTGCTTACATCACCTTTTCCGGCATCAGGTACACACCGTCACACATGCCTCAAACACCCCGCTGATGCGATCCCCAGCGAGGGCGGCCGCGCCTCGGGGCCCGGTGCGACACCCGGAACCGGGCCGGCGGGCGGATCGGTGGCGATCATCGCCGTGTTCGGACATATCGCCATATATCGCGGCTTAGAGGTCTAATCGATCTCATCGCATGCCAAGAGTGTGGCAAAAGGCACCGTTCATCGTTTATGGCGCACCAAGGTCGGAAAGCATGACAACCAGCAGCACTTAGCGTGACGGTTGAGGAACGCACCGTTAATGGCGGGACAGACCAGCCTCGAACGCACCACTGCCGGGTGCCGCAAAAAGCGGGAGACATTTTCGGAGGGCGCACAATGGCGTCCTCCGAATAATGACGCCGGGCGTCGGCGAAGCGTCCGGGGTAATGGCCATCGATATGTTCGCGGACTTTCATCGGTCCGGGGGCGGCACCGCAGCAGGCAAATCACCACTCGCAGAACCGGCATGGCCGATGACGACAGGCCAGGCCGGCGCGCGAGCATTGCCATGCGTGGCCGCCCTATCAATTGCGCCACAATCGGACATATCATGCCATTTCATTGGATAGATCTTTAATGCGAGCAATAAGATTGTTAATGCATAGCAAAATAGGGTCTCTCCAGTTTGCCCGCCCGTCGCCCCGGAAATGACATTCAATGGATGACTCTTCAGCAGCCGTCCAAGACCTGTTTTCAGGTACCCGGAAACGTCGAGAACGGGGCAATCGATCCTTTAGGGGGAAAACGCAATGCCCAAGCTCAAGAGTGTTATCGCAGGCCTCGCCGTCAGCACGGCGCTGACCGGCGGCATGGTCAGCGCGGGCGCGGCCACCACTGCGGTCAGCGCCGACGCCATCAAGCTCAACACCTCATCCATCCTCACCGGCACCGACGACGACTTCGACGACGGCATCGACGACGGCCTTCTCGATGACGACCTCGGCCGCAACATCGTCATCGACCGTCGCGACCGTGACCGTCACCGCCGGCAGTGCCGCCGTCACCACGGCGGCTGGGGCGGCGGCTGGGGCGGCGGCTGGTGGGGTCGCCACCGCCGTGGCGGCGAGGTCTGCGTCGTCATCCGCAACGACAACGTCAACGACAACAGGCCGGAGCGCCGCCGGCGTACCTGGTAACAAAGCCGTGTGTTAATGGCGGGAGGATGAACGTCCGCACCTTCGGGTAGGTCCAATCTTCTCGTCTTCCGCGGGGGGTTTAGTGAGGGCTCTCCCGGCCTTTGGCCGGGGGAGCCCTCACTGCGTTGTACGGCGAGGCTGCAGTGCCGGCGGACTTATACCAGTACAGCAGGGGACGGGGCTAAGTGGGGTGGAATCTTTTGTTTCGGCCATGAGGGAGTCTGTGGTCCACCAAATCAAGGCAGTTCCGGTTTGCTGGTGATTTGTCCGGAAATATGCAGCGTGCGGGAGATTCCCTAGGAATCGTCCGTAGCGTTTCCCCGATGCGGCCGGATCTGTATCCGTCTGTGCCGGGGGGCGTGAAACAGGGCAATCGAACCTTTAGGGGGAAAACAATGCCCAAGCTCAAGAGTGTTATTGCGGGTCTCGCCGTCAGCTCGGCGCTGACCAGTGGCGTGGTAGCCGCGGGCGCGGCCACGTCGCCGGCCGGCGCGGCCGTCCAGGTCAAGTCCGCCGCACCCGTCCTCGCCGGCAACTGCCGCGGCGGGGGCTGGCGCCGGTGCGGCGGGGGCTGGGGCGGCCGCTGGGGCGGCCCCTGGGGCGGCCCCTGGGCCTGGGGCGGTCGCGGCTGGGGCGGCGGCTGGGGCCGTCACAACAGGGGAGCCCGGGTCCGGATCGTCATCGTCAACCAGAACCACAACATCAACGGTGGCCACCGTGACGAGTGGTAGGACTCAGACACTGAGCTGAGCATTGGCGCGCCTCTGAGGCCGCCGTAGCGGGCGGAGTCCCCGAGCGATGACACTCCGCCCACGCCAAACGAGTGTCCGTATTCATCGGGACCCGGCGCCACCCTCCGACCGGCGCCGCCCAAGCGAATACGGGCACTCACTTCTGTTTTCTACGGTCGTCGCCCCGTCTCATGCGGCCCCCACAAGCCGAGCGCCCCTGTCCCCCGGCGCCGGCCGTCATCGCCGTGGACCGTCCGTTCCCCGAGAAGAGGGCGGTCCCGGCCCTCTTCGGGGTGGCCCCGGATTGTGCCCGTCTTCGGGTGGCCACGGCGAGGCCCGTCTTCGGGGCGACCCCGGCCGGGACCGTCTTCGGGCGCCGGCGGTAGGAGACACGTCGAGTGCCCGTATTCGGTGGGTCGACGTCGTCGCTGTCGGGGCAGACGTCGGGACCCGGTGAATACGGGCACTCGATCGGCGTGGCCGGAGCTTCATCGCTCAGGGGACTCCTGGTGTGGCGCGGTCCGCGCCACCGGTTCGCCTGTGCGGTGAGCTCTACTGCCACGTGGGCTGGTTGTTGTCCTCGTGGTGGTCCATCTCGTGGCGCTCGTCCATGCGCTGCTGCACGTTGCGGTTGCGGTTCGTGTTGATGATGATGATCTTGATGCGGGGCATGCGGTGGTGGCGCCAGTTGGCCCAGCGTCCGCCGCCCCAGCCGCCGCCCCAGCCGCCGCCCCAGCCACAGCGGCCCCAGCCCCCGCCGCCGCCGCAGCCCTTGGCCAGGACGGAGGTGGCGGTGCCGACCTGGGTCGCCGCGTCGGCCGCGGACATGGCCGCGCCCACGCCGACCACGCCGCCGGAGAAGGCCGTGCTCAGGGCGAGGCCGGCCATAACACTTTTGAGCTTGGGCATTGCGTTTTCCCCCTACAGGTTCGATTGCCCCGTTCCTCACGTTCCCGGCCAATCCCCGAAAACCCGATCGACTAGGAAACGCCCCGGATGATCCTTAACGAATCATCCGCATCATGCATATTTCCGGCTGAAACAGCAAGCAAACTGGAATTGCCGTCATTTGGCCCACCACAGACATCCCCATGATTCTGCGCAAACGCCGCACCTCACATAGATCCGGACACAGCAGGGCTCCCCAGCCCTAAGGTCTGGGGAGCCCTTGTCGAAAGGCCGCCGTGGAGGCGCGGAGAAATCCCCCAACCGCGAGAACGCGGTCATCCCCGCGCCGTCAGCACACGGCTATGACCAGTTGTCGCCGTTGTGGTGGTGGTGGTCGTGCTCGCGCTCGCGCTCGAACCGGTTGATGTTGATGTTCCGGTTGTGGACGTTGACCCGCACGCGGCTGTTCTGGTGGTGACGACGCCAGCCCCAGCCGCCGCCCCAGCCGCCGCCCCAGCCGCAGCGGCGCCAGCCCCCGCCGCCGCAGCCATTGGCGAGGACGGAGGCGGCGGACTTGACCTGAGCGGCGGCGCCGGCGCTGGCCGAGGTCGTGGCCGCGCCCGCGGCTACCACGCCACCGGTCAGCGCCGTGCTGACGGCGAGACCCGCGAAAACAGTCTTGAGCTTGGGCATTGCGTTTTCCCCCTAAAGGATCGATTGCCCCGTTCTCGACATTTCCGGTTATCCCGGAAAGAGGTCTTGGACGCCTGCCGAAGAGCCATCCATGATGTGTCATTTCCAGACAGCAGCCCAACAAACGACACCTAGCCGGTTTTGCTATGCATTAACAATCTTATTGCTTGCATTAAAGATTTATAGAGCGAAATGACATGACTTATCCGGATATGTCCTATTCGGTGATCGCGTCGAAGAGACCCCAAGGGCAGCACGGAAAACCCCACCTCGCGGTGGGGTGAATGCCTGGGAAAGGCGGCCAGAGGCTCAACGCGAGAAGCGTCGGCGAGGCCGTGGAGCGCCTCCCTTACGGAGGCATACGGAACCGCTGAGAGAGGTTCTGAAAGTGTTCAGGCCGTCTTGCGGGGCTTGCGCTTGGCGGGAGCCTTCTCCTCGTCCTTGGGCTTGGCGGCGGCCTTCTTGGGCTTGGCGGCCCCGCCCTCCCGCTCCCGCTTCGCGGCCTCCACGCTGGCGCGCAGCGCGGCCATGAGGTCGACCGCCGGTCCGGCTTCCTCTTCCTCGCGGGCCGGGATGACCTCCTTGCCCGCCACCTTCGCCTCGATCACCTGCTGCAGCGCCTCGCGGTACGTGTCGTGGTACTCGCCCGGGTCGAAGTCCGACTCCATGGTGCTGATCAGGGACTCGGCCATCTGGAGCTCCTGAGCCCGTACCTCGATGTCCTCCTCGAGGAAGCCGAAGTCCGGCGTGCGGATCTCGTCGGGCCAGAGCATGGTCTCCAGGACGAAGACGCCGTCCCGTACCCGCAGCGTGGCCAGGGACTCGCGCTGGCGCAGCGCCACCTTGACCACCGCCACCTGGCCCGAGCTCTCCAAGGCGTTGCGCAGCAGCACGTACGGCTTCGCCCCCTGCGCGTCGGGCTCCAGGTAGTACGACTTGGCGAAGTAGATCGGGTCGATCTGCTCGGCCGGGGCGAACTGGAGGACGTCGATCCTGCGGGACGTGCTCAGCGGCAGATCCTCGAAGTCCTCGTCGGTGAGCACGACGATCTCGCCCGTCGGCAGTTCGTAGCCCTTGGCGATGTCGGAGTACGGCACCTCTTCGCCGTCCTGCGTGCACACGCGCTTGTAGCGGATCCGGCCGCCGTCCTCGCGATGGACCTGGTGGAACGTCACGTCCTTCTGCTCGGTGGCGGAGTAGAGCTTGACGGGTATCGTGACCAGGCCAAAGGAGATCGCACCCTTCCAGATGCTGCGCATGGTCACTCCTCAGCTCTCAATCGTTCGCCAATGGGCACATACCCGTCATGGGGCAACCAATGCCATACCCCGTCGAACCGATGCTGGCCGTACCTGGGGAACTACCTCCCGATCGCGAGAGGTACGGACTGGAGGTCAAGTGGGACGGCATCCGCGCCGTCGTCCATCTTGACGGCGGACTGAGGGTGACGGGGCGGCACGGGGTCGAATACACGCGGAGGTATCCGGAAATATCCGGTTTCGGGATCAAGAACGCGATCATCGACGGCGAGGTCGTCGCGCTCGACAAGCGCGGCAGGCCCAGCTTCGAGCGGTTGCAGCACAGGATGCACCTGACCGATCCCGAGCCGGTCATGCTGGAGCTTTACCCCATCACGTACATGCCGTTCGACCTGCTCTATCTCAACGGCACGCCGATGTTCGACCTGCCCTACCGCGACCGGCGGGCGCTGCTCGACGAGCTGGACGTCGGCGCGCCCCCGTACTTCCCCGGAGACTCCGACCTGCTCACGGCCACCTCCGAGCAGGGCCTGGAGGGTGTGGTCGCCAAGCGGCTGGACTCCCCCTACCGGCCGGGCACCCGGTCCCCGTGGTGGATCAAGGTGAAGCACCTGCGTACCAGAGAGGTCGTGATCGGCGGCTGGAAGCCCGGCAAGGGGCGCCGGGCGGGCGGGATCGGCTCGCTGGTGATGGGGATGTTCACCGATCGGGGGCTCGCGTACGTGGGGCACGTCGGGACCGGGTTCACCGACACCGTGCTCGACGAGCTCCACCGGCGGATGCGGTCTCTGGAGATCCCGCACAGCCCGTTCAGCAACGCGGTCCCGTGGCGAAATCGGTGGGTTAGGCCGGATCTGGTCGGGGAGGTGGCCTACACGATGTGGACCGACGAGCAGCGGCTGCGCCACCCCGTGTGGCGTGGTCTGCGCCCCGACAAGCTCCCCTCGGAGGTGACGCTGTGAACAGCCCGGCGAAGGTGCCGGTAAAGGTCGACGGGCGAGCGCTGACGCTGAGCAACCTGGACAAGGTCCTCTACCCCGAGCACGGCTTCACCAAGGCCGAGGTCATCGACTACTACAGCCGCGTGGCCCCCGTGCTCCTCCCCCACCTCCGGGGCAGACCCTTGACCGTCAAGCGCTACCCGAACGGCGTCGGCGGCCAGTCCTTCTTCGAGAAGAACGCCCCCGACCACACCCCGGACTGGGTCAGGCGGGTCAAGCTCCCCGTCCCCGGCAGCACCAAGAACCGCGAGGCCATCGACTTCGCCGTCATCGAGGACCTGCCCACGCTCGTCTACTACGCCAACCTGGCCGCGCTCGAGCTGCACGTGCCCCAGTGGCGCGTCGACGAGGACGGCGAGGCGCTGCCGCCCGACACGCTCGTGTTCGACCTCGATCCCGGCCCGCCCGCGACCATCGTGGAGTGCTGCCGCGTGGCCCTCATGCTGCGCGAGGTGCTGGCGGCCGACGGGCTCACCGCCCTGCCGAAGACCAGCGGGAACAAGGGCATGCAGCTGTACGCGGACTGGGACGGCCGCGAGGAGCCTTCCGCGTACGCCAAGAGGCTGGCCCAGTTCCTCGAGAAGGAGCATCCCCGGCAGGTCGTCAGCGTGATGACGAAGAAGGCCAGGCCCGGCAAGGTGTTCATCGACTGGAGCCAGAACAACCCGGCCAAGACCACCGTGGCGCCCTACTCGCTGCGGGCCAGGGAGCTGCCGACCGTCTCGACACCGCTGAGGTGGACGGAGGTCGAGGGCTGCGAACGGCCTGAGGAGCTGGTGTTCACGGCGGCCGACGTACTCGCCAGAGTGGAGAAACGCGGCGACCTTTTCGGCCGGGCGTAGGCTGGTGCCGTCCACACCAAGAGGGGGACCAGAAGATGTCGGAGATGGACACACGCGGGGACGAGCTCTCCTACGACCAGGACGAGGCAGAGCTGTCGATCGAGACGCCCGAGGCCGACGCCGCGGAGCAGCATTTCGAGATCCGCCAGAGCGCCGGGAGGCAGCGCCGCGAGCTGCCGCTCGACGTCGACCCCGCCGACGCGGCCGATCAGGACCGCGTGGTGGATCTCGACGACGACGAATATCGCTGAGTACGGCTCCGCGGCGACCGAGCCCGCCTCGTGGCGCTGAGGAGCGCCGTTGCCCGGACCGGGGAGCGGAGCAAGGCAATGAACATCTGCTCTGCCCGCACGTAGGATGTCCGCACAGCCCGCTGAGAGACCTATGGAGACCCGCGTGACCGCAACCCCGGACGCTAAGCCCCGGGGCACCCGGCTGCCCCGACTCGCCCGCCGCCGGCAGCTCCTGAGCGCCGCGCAGGAAGTGTTCGTGGAGAACGGCTATCACGCGGCCGCCATGGACGAGATCGCCGATCGTGCGGGGGTCAGCAAGCCGGTGCTCTACCAGCACTTCCCCGGCAAGCTCGAGCTCTATCTGGCGCTGCTCGACCTCCACGTCGACGACATGGTCAACCGCTGCCGGGAGGCGCTGGCCTCCACCCACGAGAACAAACTCCGCGTGCAGGCCACGTTCAGCGCGTTCTTCGACTTCGTCTCGACGCAGGGCGAGGCGTTCCGGCTGGTGTTCGAGTCCGACCTGCGCAACGTCGCGCCGGTGCGGCAGCGCGTGGAACGCTCGCTGCAGGAGTGCGCGGAGATGGTCAGCGTGCTCATCCAGGAGGACACCGGCTGCACCAGCGACGAGGCGCACCTGCTCGGCGTGGGGCTGGTCGGCATGGCCGAGGTGAGCGCCCGCTACTGGGTGACCCAGCACGGCTCGATCCCGAAGGACGCGGCCGAACAACTCATGGCCCGGCTGGCCTGGCGCGGCATCAGCGGTTTTCCGCGTACGGCATAACCCGTTCGCTGGGCGCGATCATTTGCCCCTTTCCCGGGTTAGAGCCGCCACGATGGGAGTGAGCCAGCCCGTCGACTAGGGAGCCACATGGAAGTCAAGATCGGCGTACGCTCCGTACACCGCGAAATCGTTGTCGAGACCGAACTCTCCGCTGAGCAGGTCGAAGAGGAGATCAGGAACGCGTTGTCGGTCGAGCGTGGCGTGTTCGCCCTGACCGACGTGAAGGGCAGGCGGGTGGTGGTGCCGGTGGCCTCGATCGGTTTCGTTGAGATCGGTGAGGACCAGGCCCGGCCCGTCGGGTTCGGCGGCACCCTCTAGGAGTTTCCTGACCGAGGGGTACGGCTCACCCGCCGTACCCCTCCCAGGGCTTGCCACCACCCCCGTGGGGCAATGCGGCTGCGAGAGGTCGGCGCATGGCGACCGCGCCCGATCGCCCCGGGCTCGCGGGGCAGTGCGCACCCAACGGCCACCCCAAAGCACGCCCTCAGCGCTGCGTCGGCGAGAAGGCGTGCGGGGAGCGGCGCAACGGCCCCACAGCCACCTCGGCGCCACTGGAGCGACCGGGGTGGCGCGACCCGAGCCCTCACACCCACCTCTGCGCCAGCGGAGCGGCCGGGTGGCGCGACCCGAACAACGGCCCTCACACCCACCTCGGCGCCGGTGGAGCGGCAGGGATGGCGCAACGCTGGCCGTGGCCCGCGCGGCAACCATCGCCGTCCCGGTGGTTTCGGGGGCCGTATTCGGGGCCGGTCAGAGGCCCAGGGTGGCCATGCGTTTGTTGTGGGCCTCCGTCAACGTCGCGAAAAGTCGGGAAATATCGGCGGCACCCTCCCCCGACACCAGCAACAGCGCCAGCTCGGGCCGTGCCGAGGCGACCTGCTGCCCCTGGCTCAGCGCCTCGCCGACGAGCCGGCGCGCCCACAGCGCCAGCCGTCCGGCGACCGCGGGCGACGCCTCGATCCCGGCCCTGACCCGCTCGACCGCGAACTGCGAGCGCCCCTCGTCCACCAGCACCTCGTCCACCAGCTTGGCGATCGAGGGATCGAGGTGCCTGGCCGCCTCGCGGTAGAAGTCGAGCGCGATCCCGTCCCCGACGTACGTCTTGACCAGCGCCTGCAGCCAGTCGGCCGGCCTGGTCTGCGTGTGCCAGGCGTCGAGCGCGCCGACGAACGGCGACATCGCCTCGTCGGGATCGGCCCCGAACTCGGCCAGGCGGTCACGCAGCAGGCGGAAATGGGCGTACTCGGTCACGGCCAGCTCGCTCAGCGCCGCGCGGTCGGCCAGCGAGGGCGCCAGCGTGGCGGCGTCCTCGGTCATCCGCGCGTACGCACTAAGCTCGGCGTAGGCGAGCACCCCGAGCAGATCGACGACTCCTGGAGACTCCTTCATGAGTGGCAGCGTACTTCCGTGAATCTTCGGGAACATACGTAAGCTCGGCCAGCGTTGTGGTATCGAGTACACTGCTCTGTGAAAGTGCGACCGCACTGTGCAAATTCGGGGGTTTCTCCCGAATACCCCCACTTCCGGGTGCGCGGTCGCTGATGACGCGAGAGGGCTGGCTCTACCGCGAGGACCCACGTAACGGGGGCTGTTTCATGCCCGTCGGTCCCGGCAGGCCCGCCTTCATTTGAGAACTGAGGCAGGCCACGCTGACGACTTTCCGAGACCTCGGAGTCACACCAGAGATCGCCGATGCCCTCGAGACCGAGGGCATCGTCACACCGTTCCCCATCCAAGAGATGGCTCTCCCGCTTGCCCTGAGCGGCCAGGACCTCATCGGTCAGGCGCGCACCGGCACGGGCAAGACCTACGCGTTCGGCATCGCCATGCTCCAGAGCATCGGCAAGCCGCGCAAGAACCGCAAGAAGCCCCGCGGGCTCGTCGTCGTACCGACCCGCGAGCTGGCCACGCAGGTCAGCGAAGACCTCGTCACCGCCGCCGGCAAGCTCGGGTCCCGGGTTCTGACCGTTTACGGCGGGCGCGCGTACGAGCCGCAGATCGAGGCGCTCAAGGCCGGGGTCGACGTCATCGTCGGCACCCCCGGACGCCTGCTCGACCTGGTCAAGCAGAAGCACCTCGACCTGAGCCAGGTCACGACCCTGGTGCTCGACGAGGCCGACCGCATGCTCGACCTGGGCTTCCTGCCCGACGTAGAGCGGATCTTCAACCTGATCCCCGGACAGCGGCAGACGATGCTGTTCTCGGCGACCATGCCGGGCGAGATCGTCACGCTGTCCCGTAAGTACCTCAACCGTCCGACGCACGTACGCGCCGAGCACGAGAGCGGCGAGGGCGAGACCACGCCGCAGGTCCGCCAGCTCGTGTGGCGCGCGCACCGCATGGACAAGATCGAGATCCTCGGGCGGCTGCTGCAGGCCGAGGGCCGCGGGCTCACGATGGTCTTCTGCGAGACCAAGCGAGCCTGCGACATGGTCGCCGAACAGCTCGACACGCGCGGCTTCGCCGTCGCGGCCGTGCACGGCGACCTCGGTCAGGGCCAGCGCGAGCAGGCCCTGCGCGCGTTCCGCAACGGCAAGATCGACGTGCTGGTGGCCACCGACGTGGCGGCCCGCGGCATCGACATCGACGACGTCACCCACGTGGTCAACTACGACTGCCCCACGGACGACAAGACGTACGTGCACCGCATCGGCCGCACCGGCCGGGCCGGGCGCACGGGCATCTCGGTCACGTTCGTGGAGTGGGAGGAGCTGACCCGCTGGAAGATGATCAACCAGATGCTCGGGCTCGAGTTCGCCGAGCCCGAGGAGACCTACTCCACCTCGCCGCACGTCTACTCCGAGCTGAACATCCCCGAGGGCACCAAGGGCGTCCTGCCGCACGCGAGCCGATCGCGTGCGGGGCTGTCCGCGGAGCGCCTCGAGGATCTCGGGGAGACCGGCAGGGCACGTGTTCGTGGCGGCGGCCGTCGCCGCGACGAGCGCGAAGAGCGCGAGCAGCGCCCTGCCCGTACGCCGCGCCAGCGCCGCCGCACCCGTGGCGGCAAGGAGCTGGCTGAGACCGCAGCCGTCGAGACTCAGGAGGTCGAGCCCGTGGATGCCAAGACGGAGGAGACTCCCGCGATCTTCTCGACGGACGAGATCGAGGCGGCCGCCGAGCCGAAGCGGACGCGTACGCGGAGGGGGGCGGCTTCGTCTGCCATCGAGCAGGCGCTCGCCGAGGCCCCCGAGGCGCCCGTCAAGGCCACCCGGTCGAAGCAGGCGCTCGCCGAGGCACCCGAGGCACCCGTCAAGGCCACCCGGTCGCGGCGGGCCGCCGCCGTCACGGCGGCCCCTGAGGCCGACACCGTCGAGGAGACGCCGGCGAAGAGCACCCGCTCCCGCCGCGCCGCCGACCCGGTGCCGGTCGCCGAGGCCCCGCCCGCTCCTCCGGTCAGCGAGCCGGCGCCGAGCTTCCTCTCGACGCCGCCTCCGCCGGTGCGCACGGAGCAGGAGCGGATCGTCCCGCCGAACCCGTTCACGGTGATCTTCCAGTCGCCCGACCTGGCTTCGGACGACGACGACATCGCCCCGTCGGCGGCCACGGAGCGCAAGCAGCAGCGCCGCCAGCCCCGTGGCGGGGGCGGCAACCGCCGCCGCACGGGCTGAGCGCCGTCTGAGCACCGCCTGGGAGGCGGGGGCCCCCCCCGGGGGGGGGGCGGGGGGGGGGGGGGGCCCGCGGGCCCCCCGGGGGGGGGGGGGGGGGGGCGGGGGGGGGGGCGGGGGGGGGCCCGGTTTGGCG
>NZ_JBIUCF010000066.1:0-65634 GCF_044593615.1 Nonomuraea sp. NPDC051941 | reverse complement strand
CCTCTTACTTAATTACGCCCCCCCCCAAGATTTTCGGGCACCCGGCGCCCGGCCACTACGTGTATAAGTACCGGGGGGGGGGGGGGGGGGGGGCCCCCCCGGGGGCCCCCCCCCCGGGGCCCGGGGGGGCGCCGCCGCGCTGTCTACGGGCGGGCGGCCGGGGGCAGCTCGGCGGGCGAGGCGGGATGCCAGGTCAGCGGGTCGGCGCCGAGGTCGGCCAGCAGCGGCACCTGCTCCTGGCACCAGGGCGAGACGGCCAGCAGCCCGTTGCGCACCCCCTCCGCGAACTCCTTCCACGGCATCCACATCGTCTCCCCCACTTCGGCGGGGTTGGGGACGACGGGCGAGGTCACGGTGACGCGGTAGACCGGGCAGAGCTCGTGCTCGACGATCCCGTTGGCCATCTCGGCGCGGTAGGAGAAGGCCGGCAGCATGAGGTCGACGCGGTCCACCGTGAGCCCCAGCTCGTAGGAGAGCCGGCGCTCGACGGCCCGCTCCAGGGGCTCGCCCGGCAGCGGGTGGCCGCAGCAGCTGTTGGTCCAGATCCCCGGCCACGTGAGCTTGCTGTCCGCTCTCCTGGTGAGCAGCACCCGGCTCTCGTGATCGAAGACATAGCTGGAGAACGCCAGGTGAAGGGGTGTCTCGCGACCGTGCACCGCCAGCTTGGGCGCTGTCCCGAGTGCGTGGCCGTCGCGGTCGACCAGCACAACGTGTTCCTCAGTCGTCACGCTATGAAGCGTACGAGACACGGTGACCGTTCGGAACCCACGGCCCACCTGGCGCAGCACGACTCTCGCGCATCCTAGGCGATGGGTGGAGGGCTAGGCTGGCCGCGTGTCATTTGTGGCCGACCTACGCGTGGTCCTTCGAGGCGAAGATTTCCGGCGGTTGTTCGCCACCCGGCTGATCTCCCAGTTCTCCGACGGGATCTTCCAGTTCGGGGTGGCCGGGTTCGCCTTCTTCAGCCCTGAGACCAAGACGACGGCGCTCGCGGTGGCCGCCGGGCTGGCGGTGCTGCTGCTGCCGTACAGCGTGCTCGGGCCCTTCGTGGGCGTGTTCATCGACCGCTGGTCACGACGGCAGATCCTGGTGATCGCGCCGATCGTGCGCGGCGCGCTGCTGGTGGTCGCGGCGGCGCTGGTCGCCGCCGACGTGCCGGACACGGTCTTCTACGGGGCGGCGCTGGCCGTGCTGGGCGTCAACAGGTTCTTCCTGGCCGCGCTCGGCGCCTCGCTGCCGCACGTGGTGCCGGCCGACCGGCTGATGGCCGCCAACGCGGTCGTCCCCACGTCGGGCACCGTGGTCACGTTCGTGGGCGTGGGGCTCGGTTACCTGCTGCGCAAGGTGTTCGGCGCCGAAGACTACGGCGTGGCGCTGCTCCTGGTCGTCTCGGGCGTGGTGTTCGGCCTGAGCGCGCTGGTCGCGCGGACGATGGACCGCGGCCTGCTCGGCCCGGTGTCCGACCCGAGCCGGCCGCAGGCGCGCGAGGCCCTGCGCAACGTGGTCGGCGGCCTCACGGACGGCGCCAGGCACCTGGTCAAGCACCGCGTCGCGGCCTCCACCATGGGCGCGATGGCCGCCCACCGCTTCTTCTACGGCATAGCCACCGCGCTCGGCATCATCCTCTACCGCTACTACTTCTACAACGGCGACGCCGACGCCGCGCTGAGCGGCGTCAGCCTGGTCGTGGCGACCTCCGGCGTCGGCTACGCCATCGCCGTCGTCATCACCCCGTACGCCACCGAGCGGTTCACGATCGAGCGCTGGGTGCCGATCGCGCTGACGACGGCCGGGCTGCTGACGGCGGCGCTGGTGCTGCCGTTCCAGGAGTGGGGGCTGCCGGTGGCGGGGTTCGTGCTGGGCGTGGCCGGGCAGAGCGTCAAGATCTGCGCCGACACCACGGTCCAGCGCGACGTCGAGGACATCTACCTGGGCCGGGCGTTCTCGATCTACGACATGCTCTTCAACGGCATGTACGTCCTCGCCGCGGCCCTGTCGGCGGCCATCCTGCCCGCCGACGGCAAGTCCTACACGGCCGTCGTGATCGCCGCCGTCGGCTATCCCGTGGCCGCGCTGGCGTACCGGATGATCACACGCCCGCGTCGTTCGACCTCGCCCACTCCAACAGCGCCTCGGTAGCCGCCTCCTTGCCGATCATGCCCTTGTCGAGCCTGATCTCCAGCAGGAACTTGTACGCCTGCCCCACCACCGGCCCCGGCCCGATGCCGAGGACCCGCTGGATCTCGTTGCCGTCGAGCTCGGGCCGCATCTTGGCCAGCTCCTCCTCGTCGGCGAGCCTGGCGATGCGCTCCTCGAGCTGGTCGTAGGTCCGCGACAGCGCCGTGGCCTTGCGCTTGTTGCGCGTGGTGCAGTCGGCCCTGGTCAGCTTGTGGAGCCGGTCCAGCAAGTGGCCGGCGTCGCGCACGTAGCGGCGTACGGCGCTGTCGGTCCACTCCCCGGTGCCGTAGCCGTGGAAGCGCAGGTGCAGCTCGACCAGCCGCGCCACGTCCGCCACCACGTCCTTGGGGAACTTCAGCTCCGTCATGCGCTTCTTGGTCATCTGCGCGCCGACCACCTCGTGGTGGTGGAACGACACCCGCCCGCCCGTCTCGTGGCGGCGCGTCTTCGGCTTGCCGATGTCGTGCAGGAGCGCCGCCCAGCGCAGGATCCGGTCGGGCTTGCCGTCCTCCTCCTGCGCGATGGCCTGGTCGAGCACGGTCAGCGTGTGCTCGTAGACGTCCTTGTGCCGGTGGTGCTCGTCGATCTCCAGCCGCAGCTTGGGCAGCTCGGGCAGCACGTGCGCGGCCAGCCCGGTCTCGACCAGCAGCCGCAGGCCCTCGCGCGGGTTGGCGCCGCAGACGAGCTTGTCAAGCTCCTCGCGGATGCGCTCGGCCGAGACGATCTCGATGCGCCCGGCCATCTCGGTCATCGCCGCCACGGCGCCCTCGTCCACCCCGAACCCGAGCTGCGAGGCGAACCTGGCGGCCCGCAGCATGCGCAGCGGGTCGTCGCCGAAGGACCGCTCGGGGGTGCCCGGCGTGCGCAGCACCTTGGCCTTCAGGTCGTCGAGCCCGCCGTACGGGTCGACGAACTCGTGGCCCGGCAGCCGCACCGCCATCGCGTTGACCGCGAAGTCGCGCCGTTCGAGGTCCTCGTCGAGCGTCTCGCCGTACATGACCTCGGGCTTGCGCGACTTCGGGTCGTACGACTCGTTCCGGTACGTCGTGATCTCGATCAGCCAGCCGCCCTTGCGCAGGCCCACCGTGCCGAAGTCGATGCCGATGGTCCACACGGAGTCGGCCCAGTCCCTGACGAGCTCCAGGACCCGCTCGGGGCGGGCGTCGGTGGTCAGGTCGAGGTCGTTGCCGATGCGGCCGAGCAGCAGATCGCGTACGGGGCCGCCGACGAGGGCCAGCTCGTGGCCCTGCGCGGCGAACAGGCGGCCGAGCTCGTCGGCCACCGGGGCGATCTTGCGGAACAGGTCCGTCATGGCCCGCCGTTGGCTGTCAGTCAGAGTTGAGTCGGACAAGCGGGTAGGTCCTTCTGGGAGCATTCCGGAACATATCCCCCGAGCCACACCAGGTCCGGGTTACCGTCGGTCCAAGGACCGTCGGGGGCCAGGGAACGAGGCAAGGAGGACTATATGAAGGACGCCCTCGCGATCCACCGCTGGCTCCTCGCCCACCAGGTCCATCATGAGATCGTACGCCTTCCGCGTCCCATGACATGCGCGGAAGATCTGCCTGAGGCGGTCTCCGCTGCACCGAGCAGGTGCCTGATGGTCACAGTGCTCGAGGTCGCCACGAGGGTCGGCCGCGAGGTCGTCATCGCGGTCACCACCCCCGTGTCGGCGCCGCCACCGGTGGGAGCCGTCGGCGGAGTGCTGGGCGTGCGCCGGGTGCGACCGGCTCCGGTCCACGTGGTCAACGCGGCCACCGACTACGCGAGCGGGCTGGTGTGCCCGCTGCTCCTGCCCGAGCCGCTGCCCAAGTTCATCGACGACCGGCTGCCGGCCGACTTCCTGGCCGACGACGGGCCGGTCTACACCGCGACCGGCGAACGGCATACCGCCCTGACCCTGCGCGCACTCGACCTGATCGCACTCCTGCCAGGCAAGATGGTCGACCTCAGGGCGAAAGGAACACGTGAGGCGGTCGCGCGGCGGCACTGAGCCCGTACCATTGCGGGCGTGTGTCGTCGTCCTCCAGCTCGGGCATCCGCGTGATCCGTAAGGCCACGCTGCTCGCCGCGCTGCTCGCCCTCACTGTGGTGGCGACCGCGCCCGGCGCGGCTGCCACCACGTCCGTGAAGGCGAGCAGGCAGACCCTGGCCGTGTCGATCTCGTCGATCTCGCCTCAGGTGCCGACCGCGCAGACCGATGTGATCAAGTTCACCGGCACGCTCCGCAACGACAGCGGCGCGCCGCAGAGCGGCCTGCGCGTCCGCCTGCGCTATACGCCGCAGAAGCTCCCCGACCGCGTCACCATGGCCGCCTACCAGACCGACCAGAACCCCGCGACGCTGCCGTTCCGCGCCTCGCTGAGCTCGTTCATGGACATCCCGGCGCTGGCCGCCGGCGCCCAGGCGCGATGGGAGTTCACCGCGACGCCCGTGCAGCTCGGCTACGGCTCGTTCGGGGTCTACCCGGTGGCCGTGGAGGTGGTCCAGAACGGCCTGCAGGTCATGACGCAGCGCACGTACCTGACCTACGCGCCGCCCTCGGTGCCGAAGCTGCCGCGCAACAAGCTGGCCATCGCCCTGCCCGTCATCGACCAGCCGCACCGCGGGACCGACGTCGACCCGAAGACCCGCACGCCGCTGTTCGTGAACGACAAGCTGAGCCAGTCGATCACCGGCAAGGGCCGCCTGGCCGACCTGGCGCGCATCGCGCAGGCCGCGCCCAAGGCCGTCACCTGGTTCATGGAGCCCTCGCTGCTCGACGACCTCGACGCGATGAAGAACAAGTACCTGGTCAAGGTCAAGGACGAGACGCAGGAGAAGCCCGCCAACCCCGAGGCCGCGAGCTGGCTGACGACCATGCGCACCGCGCTGGCCGACTCTCCCGTGGTCGCGGTCCCGTACGCCGATCCCGACGTGGCCGCGCTCGCGCACCAGGGGCTGGACACGCAGACCGGCCGGGCGATCGAGCTGGGCAGGCAGAAGGCCGCCGCGCTGCTCCAGCGCGAGGTCAAGACCAACATCAACTGGCCGCCCGCGGGCGTGCTCGACGCCGACGCGCTCGACCTGCTCTCGGTCAGCCTCCCGGCCGGCAAGGAACGGGTCGACACGGTCCTGCTCAACTCCACCAACCTGCCGCCGCAGCCGCCCGTGCCGTTCTCGCCCGACGCCGCCTCCACGCTCGACTCGGTGAACGGGCCCGTCACCGCGCTGGTCGCGGACGCCGAGCTGAGCAAGCTGTTCGAGCCCGCGGCGCCCACGTCCGTGCTGCTCAGCACGCAGCGGTTCATCGCCGAGACCGCCATGATCGCCGCGGAGGCCGGCCAGACCTCGCCCAGGTCCCTCGTCATCGCCCCGTCGCGCCGGTGGGACCCCAACCCCACGCTCGTCAACGCGCTGATGAAGACCGCGGACAACCTGCCGTGGCTGCGGCTGACCCCGCTGGAGTCGATCAAGCCGACCAAGCTGTCGGTCCCGCGCGCCGGGCTGACCTACAGCGACCAGGACCGCAAGGAAGAGCTGACCGCGAAGTACCTCGACCCGGTCAAGGGCATCGCGTCGAATGCGCAGCTCACTTCCCTGATCACCGAAACGAAGACGCCGTCGAGCTTCGACGCGGCGGTCCTCCGGCTGACCTCCTCGGCCTGGCGCAACAGCACCCGCGCGGGCCGCGCGGTGACCAAGCTGGTCCGCGAGGCGGTGACGGACCAGACCGACAGGATCCAGATCACCGGAGCGGGCCCCAGCTGGACGCGCACGCTGGCGGGCAGCAACGGCGCGGTCCCGATCAGCGTCAAGAACGAGCTGGGCGTGCAGATCGCCCTCTACATCGACGTCACGTCCAACAACCCCGAGCTGTTGCAGGTCAACTTCGACCAGCGCGGGCCGATGAAGATCGGCCCGCGGCAGAGCGGCACGGTCCAGGTACCGATGAACGCCGCGGCCGGCACGAGCGGCGACGCGACGGTGACCGTGCAGCTCAAGACCTCCGACAACCAGCCGTACGGCAAGCCGCAGCGGCTGACCATCCGCATCACCGGCTACACCGGGATCGCCTCGGTGATCGTGGGCGCCGCCCTGACCGTGATGCTCGCCGCCGTGGTGATGCGAGTGCTGCGGCGCAGGTCGGAGCGGAAGCTCGCGCACGCGGCCAAGACCCGGGAGAATAAGATCGTATGAGTCGCATGCTTCGGGCCAGCGCCATCATGGCCGCGGGCACGATGGTGTCCAGGGTCACGGGGTTCGTGCGGACCATGGTGCTGGCCTACGCCATCGGCACGAAGGCGCTGGGCGACTCCTACAACGCGGCGTACGCGATCCCGTACAGCATCCTCGACCTGCTGCTGCTCGGCGTGCTGAGCAGCGTCGTGGTGCCGATGATCGTCCGGGCCCAGCAGCACGACGCCGACGGCGGCCGGGCGTACGAGCAGCGGCTGCTGACGCTCTCCGGGGTGGCGCTGATCGTGGTCGCGGTGGTGGCGGTGTTCGGCGCGCCGCTGCTGATCGACCTCTACACCGACTGGGCGCCGGGCAGCCCCAAGTTCGAGGTCGCGGTCACGCTGGCCCGCTTCATCCTGCCGCAGCTCGCCTTCTTCGGCGTGGGCGCGGTGGCGGGCGCCATCCTCAACACCCGCGACCGCTACGGCGCGCCCATGTGGGCGCCGGTGGTCAACAACCTGGTCGTCATCTGCGTGTTCCTGGCGTACGCCATGGTCGGCGGCGAGCGCGACAACATCGAGCAGATCAGCACCGGCGACATGGCGCTGCTCGGGCTGGGCACCACGGCCGGCATCGTGGCCCAGGCGGTCATCCTGATCGTGGCGCTCAAGCGGGTCGGGTTCGTCTTCGTGCCCCGCTTCGACGTGCGCAACGCGCGGCTGGGCGAGATGGCCAGGGCAGGCGTCTGGACGATCGGCTACGTGATCGTCACCCAGCTCGGCTTCATGCTGACCACCAACCTGGCCAGCGCGGCCGGCGACGTGGTCGAGGGGCACGGCATCAGCCCGTACACGCTGGCGTTCCAGCTCTTCCAGCTCCCGTACGGCGTCATCGGCGTCTCGGTGATCACCGCGATGCTGCCCAGGATGAGCCGGGCCGTCGGCGAGGGGCGCTTCCACGACGTGCGGAGCGAGTTCGGGTCGAGCGTGCGGCTGATCTGCTCGCTGATGGTGCCGGTGTCGCTGCTGCTCATGGTGCTCGGGCCGGCGATCACCGTGCCCATCTACGGCCACGGCGCCAACAGCGTCGCGGACGCCGTCTACATCGGCAACGTGCTGCAGGTCTACGGGCTCGCGCTGGTGCCGTTCGCGCTGTTCCAGCTGTTGCTGCGGGTCTTCTACAGCTTCGGCGACACCCGTACGCCGGTGTTCATCGGCGCGGCCACCACGGCGGCCAACGCGGCGCTCATGCTGGTGTTCAACGCGTTGCTGCCGGCCCGGTACCTGGTGATGGGGCTGGCGCTCGCGTACGCCGTCGCGTACGCGCTGGGCGCGGTCGGGGCGTGGTTGCTGGCCAGCCGCCGTGTCAGAGGACTGGGTGGCTGGACCATCGGCATGGCGTTGACCAGGATGTATCTGGCGGCTCTTCCCACCGCTGTGGTGGCGCTCGCGGCGGTTTGGGTAGTCACGGGGGTGTTCGCCGGGCTAGGGTTCGTCAATTCGCTGATCGTTCTCGCGGTCGGCGGGGGCCTCGGGTTGCTGCTCTATCTAGGCGTCGCGCACAGAATGCGCATCCCCGAGGTCAATTCCATCGTTGGGATGGTCGCTGGGCGGGTAGGCCGGTAAAGAACGCGGGCCGAATCCACTCGGCACTAACATGGAGCCCGACACGCGCGAATGGAAGCAGGAGGGGCGTGGGCGGATCCACCCGGCATAGCGTGCCTTCGTGGGACACCACCACGCAGGTGAGTCGAGTCATGAACACGCCCGATCGGCCAAGCGGAGTGAACCTGTGAGCACGTCGGCCGTCGAACCCGGCACCCGTCTGGCCGAGCGCTTCCGGCTCGAGGACCGCGTCAGCGAGTCCGACGGAGCCACGCTCTGGAAAGCAATCGATGAGATCCTCGCGCGTCCCGTGGCCGTCCACACCTTCGCGCCCGACTTCCCCCGCGTCCACGAGGTGGTCACGGCCGCCCGCGCCGCGAGCAGGCTGACCGACCCGCGCCTGACGCAGGTTTTCGACGCCGCGGAGGACGACAAGGCCGCCTACGTCGTCAGCGAGTGGGTCACCGGCGAGTCGCTGACCGACCTGCTCGCCTCCGGCCCGCTGGAGCCCGAGCGCGCGGCGGGGCTGGTGGCCGAGGCCGCCGAGGCGCTCGCGCACGCCCACGAGGCCCAGCTCTACCACCTGTGCCTGCGCCCCTCCCACCTGGTGTGGACGACGGGCAACACGGTCAAGGTGCTCGGCGTGGCCGTCGACGCGACCCTGTACGGGCTCACCACCGACCAGCCGGCGCTCGACGACGCCGAAGGGCTGGGCCGGCTGCTGTACGCCGGGCTGACCGGTCACTGGCCGGGCGACGAGGAAGAGGGCGGCCTGCCCGCGGCCCCCATGACCGACGGCCACTTCTGCACGCCCCGGCAGGTCACCGCCGGCGTGCCGAGCTACCTCGACACGGTGACCGTGCGCGCGTGCCTGCCCGAGTCCCGCAGGGGCACGGGCGCGCTGGCCAGCCCGTCCGACGTGGCCGAGGCGCTGTCCGGCGTGGCCAGGCCCATGCCGATCCCGATCGCCTACCCTTCGACCCCCGCGGTGGCCTCCGCCTCCCACACCGAGGGCCTGGACCTTGTCCACCGGCAGCAGCTCACCGTCCCGCAGAGCCCACCCCCGCCGCCGCGCCGTCCCGCGGGCGGCGGCAGCACGCTCAACCGCGTGCTGATGACCCTGGTCGTGCTGCTCGTCATCGCGGCCGTCGGCGTCGGCGCCTGGACGATCGGCCGCAGTCTGGGCAGCCCGACCAAGCCCGAGGCGTCGGGCTCCAGCCCCAGCACCTCCACGTCCGCCTCGGCCGAGGCCCAGACCGTCAAGCCGAAGAAGGCCCAGGGCTTCGACCCGCTCGGCGACAACAACGAGAAGCCCGAGATGGCCGACCTGGCCATCGACGGCAAGCCCGGCACGCTGTGGAAGACGGAGCGCTACACCAGCGCCGACCTGGGCAATCTCAAGAAGGGCGTCGGCCTGCTGCTCGACATGGGCAAGTCCATGCAGATCAGCGACGTGGTCGCTACGCTGTCCGATGCTTCGGGCGCGTCCGTCGAGCTCAGGGTGGGCGACTCGCCCGATCTGTCCGCACTGAAGACGGTGGCGACCGCGAAGAACGCCGCAGGTAAAACCACTCTTACCCCTGATCAACCGGCAACTGGACAGTACGTTTTGATCTGGTTTACCCGGGTTCCGATGGATGGCGGCGAGTTTCATGGCACCATCTATGAAGTAGTGGTGCACTCTCCCGGATCGGCATAACCAGGAATCTCTCTTGTGAACTCCCCACCCGAGACACCCTCAGCAGCGGAGCGGCCGGCGATCACAGACGCCGAGCTGCTGACCGCGCACATCAACGGGGACCCTCACGCCTTCAGCGAAATCGTCAAACGGCACCGCGACCGCATGTGGGCGGTCGCCCTGCGTACGCTCGGTGACCCCGACGAGGCCGCCGACGCCGTGCAGGACGCCTTCGTCTCCGCATATCGCAAGGCCGCCACGTTTCGCGGCGAGGCGGCCGTCACGACCTGGCTCCACCGGATCGTGGTCAACGCCTGCCTCGACAGGATGCGCCGTAAATCGGTCAGGCCCGTCGCCGACGACGAGCTGATCGAGGCCGCTGAGCGCGAGTCCCCCCTACCTGACCAGACCGTCGAACGCGAAGTCTCCATGGAGGTTTCGGCCGCATTGAAACTCCTGCCCAGCGACCAGCGGGCGGCTCTCGTCCTCGTCGACATGATGGGTTATTCGGTCGAAGACGCAGCTCAGGTGCTCCAAGTGCCGAGCGGAACGGTCAAGAGCCGGTGCGCTCGAGGGCGCGCGAAACTTGCCCCAATTCTTTCCCATCTGCGGAACCGATCGGACCTCAATCGCGTCTCATCCGCGAAGGGAGCAGAACTTCGTGACGGGTGATACGCACTACGATCTGGACATCCTGGCCGAGCTGGCCGAGGGTCTCCTAGACGTCGACACGGCGCGCCGGGTCCGCGAGCATCTCGCGGTCTGCGACCCATGCGGGGAGCTACTGGCAGACCTGGCGGCGGTTCGCGAGGTGCTCGCGGCGACCCCCACACCGGCCATGCCGATGGGCGTCGCACTGCGCATCGACAAGGCTTTGGCCGCCGAGGCGGAGTTCCGGCGGGGAGGTGTCGGCCTCGTTGAGGCGCCCGACTGGGACGAGCTCATGCGGGACGCCCCGTGGGAACGACCGGTCGAGGTGGCCGCTGAGGCGGCCCCCGAGCCGGTGCGGCTGGGCGTCGTCTCCGACGACGGCACGATCGTCCCAGCCAAGCCCTCTCGCAGACGCCGATGGGCGATGCCCGCGATCGCGGCCGCGGCGGCGGTCGCCGTGGTGGGCACGGCGGTGGCCTCCACCGGCCTGCTCGCGAGCGGCGGCGGGGGCGGCAGCGTCGACGTGATGGCCGGCGGCGTGACCGAGACCTCCGTGGTCCCCTCGACCCCGGCCAAGGTCCCCACGATGGCCAGGTCCTACGGGCTGACCGACAGCGGCCACAACTACAGCGACCAGGATCTGCGCCAGCCGCTCGAAGGCATGTTCGGCTTCCAGCGCATGGTGCAGGGCGGCTCCGACGACGACGGCAAGGTCGACAAGTGCGTGAAGCGGGTCTCGAGCCGCTCCAAGCTGCCGGCGTACGCGGTCGACCAGGGCCAGTACAACGGCCAGGAGGCCCTCGTCGTGGCCTCGTGGAAGGACAAGGCCAGCCAGAGGCTGCGCATCGACATCGTCGACCCGTTCAACTGCAAGAACCTGCGTAAGCCCACACTGGGCCGCTGGTAAAGGACATACACGTCAGAGCCCGCCTCGGCGGGCTCTTTCGCTTTGTGCGAGCGTTGTGTGTAGGGCAGGGAATCAGGGCGGCCTAGGATCTGTTGACGCCGGTGCAACAGCAGACGAGGAAGGCGTGGGAGCGTTGAGCGACGTTCGTAACGTGATCATTATTGGATCCGGCCCAGCTGGCTACACCGCGGCCGTCTACTCCGCGCGCGCCGAGCTCAAGCCGCTGGTCTTCGAGGGCTCCGTGACAGCCGGCGGCGCCCTCATGAACACCACCGATGTGGAGAACTTCCCGGGTTTCCCCGACGGCATCATGGGCCCCGACCTCATGGACAACCTGCGCAAGCAGGCCGAGCGGTTCGGCGCCGAGCTGGTCACCGACGACGTGGTCGAGGTGGACCTGGAGGCGAACCCCAAGGTCGTCAAGACCCACACCGACACCTACTACGCCAAGTCGGTCATCCTGACGATGGGCTCCGGCTACCGCGAGCTCGGTCTGGAGAACGAGAAGCGCCTGTCCGGGCATGGCGTGTCCTGGTGTGCGACATGTGACGGCTTCTTCTTCCGCAACAAGGACATCGTGGTCGTCGGCGGCGGCGACACGGCGATGGAGGAGGCCACGTTCCTCACCAGGTTCGGCCGCATGGTGACGGTGGTGCACCGCCGCGGCGAGCTGCGCGCCAGCAAGATCATGCAGGAGCGGGCGCTCGCGAACGACAAGATCAGTTTCGTCTGGGACTCCGAGGTCGTCGACGTGCTCGGCGACAGCCGCGTCGAGGCCGTGCGGCTGCGTAACGTCAAGACCGGCGAGGAATGCGAGCTGGCCACCGACGCGTTGTTCATCGCGATCGGGCACGACCCGCGCACCGATCTGGTCAAGGGGCAGATCGACCTCGACGAGGACGGCTACATCAAGGTGGCCTCGCCGTCCACGGAGACCAACATCGACGGTGTGTTCGCCGCGGGAGACGTTGTCGACCACACCTACCGTCAGGCCATCACCGCTGCCGGCACCGGCTGCTCGGCCTCGCTCGACTCCGAGCGCTGGCTGGCGAACAACGAGAAGTGAGTAAGGAGCGCACCGTGAAGGCTGTCACCGACGCCTCTTTCGAAGCCGACGTCCTCAAGAGCGACAAGGCCGTGCTGGTCGATTTCTGGGCCGAGTGGTGCGGGCCGTGCCGTCAGGTCGCCCCCATCCTGGAGGAGATCGCCAAGGAGTACGGCGACAAGCTGGAGATCGTCAAGCTCAACATTGACGAGAACCCCGGCGTTCCGCGCCAGTACGGTGTGCTCCAGATCCCCACGATGAACGTCTACCAGAACGGCGAGGTCGTGAAGCAGATCATCGGCGCCAAGCCGAAGGCCATGCTGCTGCGCGAGCTCGACGGCATCATCTAGCCCGCCCTCCCGCGGCGCGCGCCCGGCCCCCCGCCTCTGGCGGGGGGCTTTCGCGTTCTCCCGGTCTTGTACGGCGGCTTGTACCGCCCCGCTTGTACGGCCCCGCTTGTACGGCCCTGTGCAGCCGCTTGTACGGCCCTGTGCGGTCGTCAGACGGGACGTAGCGCCCGTTCCGGACTCATGGAGCCCAGGAGTCGCTCCAAAGCCACCTCGACGTCCTCACGCCACGAGACGGCGGTCTTGAGCTCCAGCCGGAGCCGCGGAAAACGCAAATGCGGACGAACCGTCTTAAAACCAACAGAAAGGAAGTATTCCGCCGGAACTACGCAACTAGGCTCTTCCCACTTGAGGTCGCCAAAAGCTTCAATGGCTTTCACGCCACGCCTGGTCAGGTCTTTGGCCACGCCCTGGATCAGCATCCGACCCAGCCCGCCACCCGAGAACTCCGGAATGATGTGCGCGGTCATCAGCAGCACGGCGTCGGCGCTGACCGGCGAGGTGGGGAAGGCCACGGACCGGGGACTGTAGAGCGGCGGGCTGTAGAGCACGAACCCGGCAGGCACCCCGTCGACATAGGCGATTTTCCCGCAACTGCCCCACTCGAGCAGCGTGCCGGAGAGCCACGCCTCCTTCTCCAGCCCAGGATCCCCCGACCGAACCGCCCGCTCCCCGCTCATGGGGTCAAGCTCCCAGAACACGCACCGCCTGCAGCGATGGGGCAGATCTTCAAGATTGTCCAGGGTTATGTTGACCAGCCGACGCGACAACTACGGCCCCCTGTCGTTGACCCGGAAAAGCGCGCGAAAACCGCGTCCACAGGTGGCATCGTAGCCCAGTGAAGATACCGCCAGCGGACACCACGACGGTCGAGCCCGTCACGGGCGACATGTCCGGTTAGCGTAATCTGGTATTTCAGTCCGATATGACACCTAGGAGGTGGGCCGTGACAGGAGAGCTGGATCACGGTCAGGCACCCGCGACCCAAGGGTCGCGCATCGACGCTTACGTCGATCGGTACGCCGCGCGAGCTACCGGGATGGTCGCCTCCGAGATCCGAGCTCTTTTCGCCGTCGCGTCGAGGCCCGAGGTGGTCTCGCTCGCGGGCGGCATGCCGTACGTCACGGCTCTTCCCCTCGACATGGTCGGCGAGCTGGTATCCGACCTCGTCACCAAGCGCGGCCCCGTCGCGCTCCAGTACGGTTCCGGCCAGGGTGACCCGCACCTGCGCGAGCAGATCTGCGAGGTCATGCGGCTGGAGGGGATCAACGCCGGGGCGGACGACGTGGTCGTCACCGTCGGTTCGCAACAGGCCCTCGACCTGATCACCCGGATCTTCATCGACCCGGGCGACGTGGTGCTCGCCGAAGGGCCGTCGTACGTGGGGGCGCTGGGTACATTCGCCGCCTATCAGGCCAAGGTCGTTCATATCGCCATGGACGATCAGGGCATCGTGCCCGAATCCCTCGCCCAGACCATCTACGCGCTGGAGACGGCCGGGGCTCCCATCAAGTTCCTCTACACGATCCCGACCTTCCACAACCCGGGCGGCGTCACCCTGAACATCGCCCGACGGCAGCAGGTGCTCGACATCTGCCAGCGGGCCGGAGTGCTGATCATCGAGGACAATCCGTACGGACTGCTCGGCTTCGACGGGGAGCCCATGCGCGCCCTGCGCGCCGACAACCCGGACGGCGTGGTCTACCTGGGGTCGTTCTCCAAGACGCTTGCCCCCGGCTTCCGCGTCGGCTGGGCGCTGGCCCCGCACGCCATCCGCGACAAACTCGTGCTGGCCATGGAGTCGGCCGTGCTGTCGCACTCCTCGTTCACCCAGCTCGCCGTGGGCCAGTACCTCGCCACGCAGCCCTGGCGGGAGCAGATCAAAACGTTCAGGGAGCTCTACCGAGAGCGCCGCGACGCGCTCCTGGACGCGCTCGAATCCCTGATGCCGCCCGAGGTCACCTGGACGCGGCCCGCGGGCGGCTTCTTCGTGTGGGCGACCCTTCCCGAAGGGCTCGACTCGAAGGCCATCCTGCCGCGGGCGGTGGCCGAGCGGGTGGCGTTCGTACCGGGGACCGGGTTCTTCTCGGACGGGAGCGGGGCGCGGCACATGCGGCTCTCGTACTGCTTCCCCGAGCCGGACCGGATCCGGGAGGGAGTGCGGCGGCTGGCCGGCGTGATCGACCAGGAGATGCAGCTGAGGGACACCTTCGGCACCAGCTCGGCCCGCGACCACCAGGGCGTCGACACCCCCGGCCCCGACCTGGCCTGACCACCGTCTCCAAGGGGGCCGGCGCCGCCTCACCGCTCCGCCGGCCCCACCAAGCCCGGTCCTCCGGACTTCGGCCACCCCCTGCACTGATCACCCTCTTCAGGACCAGCCAGGCCCCGCTCCACCCACCCCTCTTCAAACCTGGCCACCCCTGCTCCACATACTCCCCCGGGCCAGCCACCCCTTGCCCGATCTCACACCCGCCTGAGAACCGCCACCCCCCTGGCCTCACGCCCGCTCGCGCACCACCACCTACGCGCCTCATCCCGCTCACGCACCACCACCAGCGCGCCTCACGCCCGCTCGTGAACAGCCACCACCGTGGCCTCGCACCCTCACGGACACAGCCGCAGCCTGAGCACCGTTCCCTTCCTGACCACCGTCTCTCACCCTCCCCCACGCGCGCCATCCCGGAGTCCACCCGCCACCACCCTGGCGCACCCTCGGCCCCGCCCCTTCCGGACACTCGCACCATCGCCGCCTGCCCCTTCCAGGCACCACCATCGCCCTGCCGCCCCATAGGCAGGGCCCCCTGAGCGCTGTCCTTCCCCAAGCCCCGCCACCGCCCAGTTCACTGCGGCTTGGCGGTACGGTTGGACAGCGGCGCGTGCGATCAGCGGAGGAGATGTGATGAGCGATCTGGGCCACGTGCTCGTGCTGGCCGGAGGTCTCTCCTATGAGCGAGAGGTGTCCCTGCGCTCCGGTCGCCGAGTCAGCGAGGTGCTGCGTGCGGCGGGCGTAGACGTGGAGGCCCGCGACACCGACGCGTCCCTCGTGCCCTCCATCCTCGCGGACCCGCCGGACGCGGTCTTCGTGACCCTCCATGGCGGCGCGGGCGAGGACGGCGCGATCCGTTCCGTCCTCGAGCTTCTCAACGTCCCGTATGTAGGCGCCGACCCGGACGCGTGCCGAGTGGCCTTCGACAAGCCCACGGCCAAGGCCGTCGTACGCTCAGTCGGCCTGCGGACGCCGCAGTCCGTCACCCTGCCGAAGGAGACGTTCCACGACCTCGGCGCCACGGTGGTGCTGGGGCGCATCATCGAGCGCCTCGGCCTGCCCCTCTTCGTCAAGCCCGCCCGAGGCGGCTCGGCGCTGGGCGCCTCGATCGTCCGCACGGCAGAAGAACTCCCCGCCGCCATGGTCGGCTGCTTCGCGTATGGCGACACGGCGCTGATCGAGCAGTACGTGGATGGCGTGGAAGTGGCGGTCTCCGTCGTGGACCTCGGCAACGGCCCGGAGGCTCTGCCGGCCGTGGAGATCGTCCCGGACGAGGGCGTCTACGACTACGCGGCGCGCTACACGGCCGGACATACCGAGTTCTTCGCCCCTGCCCGTCTCTCCGCCCAGGCGGCCGCGGCGTGCGCCGAAACGGCGGTGACCGCCCACACGGCTCTTGGTCTCCGCGACATCTCCCGTACGGACCTGATCGTCGACGCCGACGGCATCCCGCACTTCCTGGAAGTCAACGTGGCCCCGGGGATGACGGAGACCTCGCTCCTCCCGATGGCCGCCGAAGCCGCCGGCCAGGACTTGGGTGACCTCTGCCGCACCCTCCTCCAAAACGCCGCCACCCGCGCCCACACCTGACCACCGCTCCCTGCCGCCTCCTCTACAGCCGCCTAGTCAGCGCGCGCCTGTCCCGGGCTTCCAGGCGCCACCCGTGACTGCACCTCACAGGCAACCCGTTCCCATTCACCCGAGCGCGGCCAACTCAAAAATCAGCTCGAGTCCGCGCGCCCGCCAGCACACCCCTCCCGAAAGCCGACGTCGAAGACCGACCCGGAAGCAAGCGCCCAACGGCCAGCCAACCCGAGGCCGAGCAACCGCCAGCACGACCACCCAAAAGCGAACGACCGGCACCACAGCCGACACACAGGTAGACGTCCGGCAGCAAGGCAACCACCACCGAGGCGAACGGTCAGCATCACAGCGGACGCAAAGACAGACGTCCGACAGCACGGCCAACCCGGAGGCGAGCGACCACCAACACCACCACCCCGGAAGACGAACGACCGGCACCATCGCCGACCCAAAGGTGGGCATCCGAGAGCCCGGTCGGTTCGGGACCGCTTCCGGCGGAGTGGCTGAGTCCTTGAGACAGCACACGACTCAGAGCGAGTTTCCTCCCGGCACGGACCGCAGCGGCGCAACGCTTGCTGGAGTGGAGCGCCACGCACGCTTGGCCAGGGCGACCCCGCCCCTCTGGCCGCCTCTACACGGGCGAGGCCCTGGCCCCTATCGGCGGGAGACCTAGCGCTTCTCCGCCGCCATCCTCGCCTTCCAGCGCTGAGCCACCACGGGCGCCGGCCACCATGCAGAGGAAGAGCGCACGCGGGCGTGCCAGCGCCGGCCGCATCTAGGTCGCACGCCTCCCGTTCATCACCAGCCCATCCACAGAACGCGCGGACGAGGTAGCCCCCACCGGATCCACAGCCTCGTGGAACGGGATCGATCGACGGATGCCCGGGCGCCGGGCTGAGGGCAGATAAGTAGCCTTACCGTGTGCTGATCGATTCCATGTACCCCAAGAGCTTCGCCAGCGACAACCACGCCGGCGTTCACCCGACCATCCTCGAAGCCATCGCCTCAGCCAACCACGGAGACGCGCCCGCCTACGGCGATGACAACTGGACCTCAGCGTTCGAGGAAAGGGCCAAGGAAGTGTTCGGCGCGGGCGCCGAGGGCTTCGCGGTGCTCAACGGCGCGGGCGCCAACATGGTCGGGCTGGCCCTCATGCTCGGCCGCTACGACGCGATCCTCTGCGCCGACAGCGCCCATATCGCCACGCATGAAGCAGGAGCCTCAGAACGCCTGCTCGGTGTCAAGCTGATGACGATCCCCACCGAGGACGGCAAGCTCCGCCCGGAGGACATCAAGTCCCGCCTGGGCGGGATCGGCAACCCCCACGAGTCCCAACCCACGGTGGTCTCCATCTCCCAAGTCACAGAGCTCGGCACCTGCTACTCCCCCGCCGAGATCGCCGCCGTGGCGGAGGCGGCACACGAGTCGGGTCTACGGCTCCACATGGACGGCGCCAGACTCGCGAACGCCGCCGCCTTCCTCGACTGTGATCTGAAGGCCATCACGACAGACGCCGGGGTGGACGTCTTCAGCTTCGGCGGCACCAAGAACGGCGCTCTGGCGGCCGAGGCGGTCGTCGTCCTCGACTCCTCGCTCGGGCCCGCTGTCCCCTTCCTCCGCCGCCAGTCGCTGCAACTCGCCTCGAAGATGCGCTTCATCTCAGCTCAGCTTTCGGCGCTTCTGACGGACGATCTATGGCGCGAGAACGCTTCTCACGCCAACAAGATGGCGGCCCGCCTGGCGGACGGTCTGGCCGATGTGCCCGGCGTTTCCTTGGCGCACCCGGTCCAGTCCAACGCCGTCTTCGCCGTCCTCCCACCTGCCGTCGCGGAGACCCTCAGAGGACGCTACCTGTTCCACTACTGGGACGAGCGCGCTGGCATCGTTCGCTGGATGACCGCCTTCGACACGACGCCGGAGAACGTGGACGACTTCCTCGACGACCTCCACAAGGCCGCCGCCGCGTAGCCTCGCGCCCACGCCGCCCGCCGTTTCACGTGAAACACATCGCCCTTCTCAGCAGCGCGCCACGGCTCCATGTTTCACGTGAAACGCCCCCCAAGAACCGCTCACCCCGAAGAACTGCCGCCCGTAAGACGATCTGCCAACCCGAGCCCTCGACCAACCCAGCACCTCGTTTCACGTGAAACATCGGCCACCCGAAGCGAGACTTGGCGTTGGTTTCACGTGAAACAGCGGCCCCGGCGACCCATCCGCGGCGGTCTCACGTGAGATAGCAATCCGAACCGAGCGCCCTCAACCGTTCGTCGGCCGTCACCGCCGCAGTGCCTGTACACGAGGATGCCAGCGGCCAGGAGCGATCGGCCGGCAATGACGGTTTCACGTGAAACAGCGAATCCGGACCCGGCACGTCAATCGCTCGTCCGCCGGCACCGCCGCGACGTCCATCGCGAGGCCGCTAGGGGCCGGGAGGTCGGTCGGTAGGCAGCGACGGTTTCACGTGAAACAGCGGCCCGGCGAACCGTCCGCGGCGGTCTCACGTGAAACAGCAATCCGAACCGGGTGACTCAACGGTTCGCTGGCCGTCACCGCCGCAGCGCCCGTACGCGAGGATGCCAGCGGGCAGGAGCCGATCGGCTAGCAATGACGGTTTCACGTGAAACAGCGTCAGTCTTCGGACTCCCGCATCGCGCGGACAGCTTCCGGTGCCATCGTGCCGATGATCCGCTCAAGGTCGTCGATCGTGGCGAACTCAACGACGATGCGTCCCTTGCGGCGGCCCAGATCCACCTTCACCTTGGTCTCGAAGTGGTCCGAGAGGCGATCGGCGAGGTGAGTAAGACCGGGAGCGGTGGGCTTGGGCGCCTGGCGCTCACGCGCGGGCTTCGTGGCGGCCTTGGCGCTCCCCATCGCGACGATCTCCTCAACCGCCCGGACCGAGAGGAGCTCTGCCACGATCCGCTTGGCCAGTTCGATCTGCTCGTCAGCGCTGCCGAGGCCGAGGAGGGCTCGAGCGTGACCGGCGCTGATAACCCCTGCGGCCACCTTCTGCTGAACCTCGGGCGGGAGGTTCAGGAGGCGGAGGGTGTTGGTGATGTGGGAGCGGGAGCGGCCGACCTTCTGCGCCAACTGATCGTGCGTCGCCTGGAAGTCATCGAGGAGTTGCTGATAGGCCGCAGCCTCTTCAAGGGCGTTCAGCTGCTCACGCTGAAGGTTCTCGATAAGGGCGTCCCGAAGGAGATCATCGTCCTGAGTGTTGCGGACGATCGCCGGCACCGGGTCCAAGCCGACCTGCTGACACGCCCGCCAGCGCCGCTCCCCCATGATCAGCTCGTACTGGCCACCACCAACTGATCTGACCACGATCGGCTGCAGCAGACCGACCTCGCGGATGGACGCCGCCAACTCCTCGAGGCGTTCCCCGTCAAAGATCTCACGCGGCTGCCGCGGGTTGGGGACGATCGCGTCCAGCGCGACCTCCTTGAAGTACGCGCCAGCGATCGGCCTCGGGCCGGTCTCCGCCGTTGAACCGTTCGACGGGGCCGGTACCGTTCCCGTTCCGTCAACGATGGGACCGGTCGGGATGAGCGCCCCGAGCCCCTTGCCCAATCCCCGCCGCTGCTGACTCACTGCGTCTCCTCATCCACCCGGCCGATTCCGGTCACTCCAGGAGAGGTTACCGTCGTGCGCGCAACGGGGCGCCCCCTCGCCACACACCACCCGGTTCTATTTACACCGACACGATCACAAACCAACCGAACGACTGACTTGAGCCCATCTCACGCTCGAGACAATCGCCACCACCACACGACCCGCCGCCGCGGTCAAGAGCCCCACGCCGCGCCTGAACGCGCTTCCCCCGCAGGCCTGTCCCAACGCCCTCACCACCTTTCTCCTCCATCTCACTGCTCCGCATCCGTGCGATCTCATCATGTCGCCGGCCCGCCTCATCACTCCCCCGTCCCACCACCTCGCTGCCGCGCCCCCTCGCCACCCTGCGCTTCGCCACCCCACCGCTTCGCCGCCGCATCGTCCCGGTTCCCTGTTCCACTACCTCGCTGCCGCGCCACCCGGCCGTCCTGCCGTCCCGCTGTCCCACCGCTTCACCGCCTCACCGTCCCGCCGCCTCACCGTCCCGCCGCCTCGCCGTCCCACAGCTTCGCTGCCGCGCCGCTTCGCCACCCCGACATCCCGCTGCCCCACCGCTTCGCCGCCGTCCCGCCTTCCTGTCCCACCGCCTCGCCACTCCCCCCTCCCGCCGCCTCACCGTCCCACGCTTCACCGCCTTGCACAGCACGGCCTCGGCCCAGGGGGCAGCTCCGCTCGGCGTGAGGGTTCTTCAGCATCCCCCCATCGCCATAATCCGGGATGCCGAGGCGGCCGCAGAACGGCGGGATCGCGGGTGCTTACGCCCATCGGACAGTGCGCTTAGACGTCACGCTCGACGCCAGCGGTGCCTAGGGAGCCTTCGTCCAGCCGACGCTGCGCGTAGACGCCGCGGCTTGACAGCCGCGTTGCTCAAGGGCACCTTTAGCCACCGCACGGCGCGCTTCGACGCCGAGGCCGTGCTGGCGAGCGAGACGCCACCGCGTGATCACGCCAGCGGTGGTTACCGAGGCGACCCTGCGCTGGTGGCTGGCAGCCAGCCCGAGCCCGCTGGGAAGGCGGAGCCGCGAGACGCCCATGTGGCAAGGCGGGGATGCCGTTGTAAGACGTTCGAATGTCACTCCGCCTAGCCAGCCCGCAACCGCACTCGCTGTGCCTCTGCAGGCTCTCGGCAACCCTCCCTGCAGTCACCCAGCATTCGCCACCTTTTGTCCCGGCAGGCTCGCCTTTACCGCCCGTCGCATCGCCTTCTCGCTGTGCCGCTCGCACTCGGGGGTCGGTGTCCCCTGTCCGGTTGTGCCGCCGGGACGTCGTGATGCTGGCTCGCGCTGGCCCTATGGCGGCGGCTTGTCGTTTGCGCGTGCTGTCGTCTCGGTGTGCCTGGGGCTCGTGCCTCTACGGCAGTCGTGTGATCGGTGGGGAGGCATGCTCGTGGGCCCTGGCTCGATGCTGCTCGTGTCGAAGCAGGAAGAGGTAGGGCGGGGGCCGGTGGGTTGGGTTGCGGGCAGGTGAGTCGAGGCCGCGGTGGGCGGGGTGGCTGCGTACGGCGGGGTTGTGGGTGCTGTGGCGGGAAGGTGGGTGTGGAGGGGCCCGGGTGTGGGCGTGGGCGGGTGAGGGCGTGGCGGCCGACCTGGTGGGCGGGACGCGGGAGTTGTGGTGCTGGGGTGGGGGTTAGGCGACGGAGGCGCGGTGGGCGATCTCGCGGGCGGCGTCCATGTAGGCCATCGCGCCGCTGGAGCCCGGGTCGTACGTCATCACCGACTGCCCATAGCTGGGCGCCTCCGACAGGCGGACGCTGCGGGGGATGACCGTGTTGAGCACCGTGTCGCCGAAATGCGACCGGACCTCGTCCGCCACCTGAGAGGCCAGTCGGGTCCGCCCGTCGTACATCGTCAGGACGATGGTCGACAGCTTCAGCGTCGGGTTGAGGTGTGCCCGGATCAGGTCGACGTTCCTGAGGAGCTGTCCGAGGCCCTCCAGGGCGTAGTACTCGCACTGGATCGGGATCATGACCTCTTCGGCCGCCACCAATGCGTTCACCGTCAGCAGGCCCAGGGAGGGCGGGCAGTCGATCACGATGTAGTCGAGGTCGATCGCCTCGTACGCCGCCAGCGCGCGCCTCAGGCGGGCCTCACGGGCCACCAGCGAGACCAATTCGATCTCCGCGCCGGCCAGGTCGATGGTGGCCGGGGCGCAGTAGAGGTTCGGCATGTCGGGGACCTGCTTGACGATGTCCGCCATCGGGAGGTCGTCGACGAGGACCTGATAGACGTCCGGCACGTCGCCGCGGTGCTCGGTGGCCAAGGCTGTGGAGGCGTTGCCCTGAGGGTCGAGGTCCACCACGAGGACGCGCTGCCCATGCATGGAGAGGGCGGCGGCGATGTTCACCGATGTGGTGGTCTTGCCCACTCCGCCCTTCTGGTTGGCCACCGCGATCACCCTGGTCTTGGATGGACGCGGCCACGTGCCGTCCCCGCCGTCGGGAGTCTGAGCGGCCGTCGGGGTTGCGGATGTTTCACGTGAAACCACTGAGCTGAGCGCCTCTCGTACCAACGGCGAATCACCGGGATTCAGGGGGGTCTGGGTCACGATGTCCATCCTTTCAACCAGTGGTGTGCCGGTGCCAGGAGTTGACTGTCGCGACACGCCCATTTCGGGCCAGCCAACCCCGCTTGGACTCTCGGACGGACGGCTGTCCGGCCAACCAAGACCGCTTGACGCGACTGGCACGACCGTCACCTCCTTCGTCGACGCCTGGCTCGCTCCGGCGTGCGACCCGCTACCACCCGAACCAGTGTTGCAGGCGGCTCGACCTTACCGTGCCCGACGGTCACAAGCTCGGCCGTTCGTGCCCCGATGGCCCGCAATTGGGACTCCGCCTCGGCGAGCTCCTCGGCGGCGCGCTCCCCCTTCATGGCGATCAGCTCGCCACCCTCGTGGAGCAGCGGCATGGCCCATTTCAGCAGGCGATCGAGCGGCGCCACGGCACGAGCGCTGGCGACGTCGAACTCGCGCTTGCCCGCCAGCTCCTCCGCCCGGCTGCGCAGCACCTCGACGTTGTCGAGCTTGAGCGCCTCGACGCACTCCTCCAAGAAGACAGTACGGCGAAGCAGCGGCTCCAGGAGCGTGACCGTGATGTCCTGCCGCACGATCGCCAGCACGAGCCCGGGCAGCCCGGCGCCGGAGCCGATGTCCACCAGGTGCACGTCCGGAGGCACGGCCTCGGCCACGACCGCGCAGTTGAGCAGATGGCGATCCCAGATCCTGGGCACCTCACGCGGACCCAGCAGCCCGCGGACCACGCCGGGCCCCGCCAGCAGCTGGGCGAACGCGTTCGCGCGTTCCCAAGCCTCCCCGGCGAAGACGTCCCGCGCTATGTCCGGCGGCGCCGGAAGCTCATCGCTCACTGGTCGGTGGCCCTTTCTGGGGCTGGTGGCCCTTGTTCGGTGGGAAGCCGGGTGGTCTCTACCCAAGGCTAAAGGTGAGATCACAGTGGAAGACTAGCGGGCCGGTCTGAAGGCGACCTTTCAGCACGCCGCCGTCCGGGTGACCCGGTCCGGATGGGGAGCGTTAACAAGGGGCATGCGCGCATAAATGCGCGCTACGACATGCGTACAGGGATAAAAGAGCATAAATGCGAAACGGCCGTCCACCACGCGTACGTGCGGGCAGACGGCCGGATCGGATGGCGTAACACCCCTCAGGCGGGCAGGACCACCACGTAGCGGTGTGGCTCCTCGCCCTCGGACTCGCTGCGGAGCCCGGCGGCCGCCACCGCGTCGTGCACGATCTTGCGCTCGAAGGGGGTCATCGCGTGCAGCGACTTGGGCTCGCCGCCGTCCTTGACCTCGTTGGCGACCTCGGTGCCCAGCTTGGTCAGCTCGGCCCTGCGCCGCTCGCGGTAGCCCCCGACGTCGAGCATCAGGCGCGAGCGCTCACCGGTCTGCCGGTGCACGGCGAGGCGGGTCAGCTCCTGGAGCGCCTCCAGGACCTCTCCCCCGGGACCGACGAGCTCGTTGCCCTTGAGCCCCACGACGGAGACCATGGCGCGGTCGCCTTCGACGTCCATGTCGATGTCGCCGTCGATGTCGGCGATGTCGAGAAGGCCCTCGACGTAGTCGGCAGCGATCTCGCCTTCCTGCTCCAGCGCGTTGAGATCAGGAGCCTTCTCCTGCTCGGCCTCAGTCATGGCCGGCCTCTCCTTCATGTTCAAGACTTCTTGCTGCCGGTGCGCTTGCTGCGGGACTGGCGGCTTGGCTGCTGCCTGACGATCTTAGGCTCCGGCGGGGGCGGAGGCGCCTGCTCTTCGGGCGTGGTCTTGCGAAGCTTGGCGAACAGGCCGGGCTTGACCTCGATGGGGACCGCGTTGCCCTTGGCGTCGAACTGCGGCATCGGGTGCCGGCTGTAGAACCAGTGCTGCTGGCCCAGGGTCCAGAGGTTGGTGGTGACCCAGTAGAGGATCAGGCCCAGGGGGAAGTTCAGGCTGAAGAAGGCGAACAGCGGCGAGATGTACATCAGGATCTTCTGCTGCTGCGCCATGGGGTTGTCCGGCATCTGGGCCATCGAGCGGGTGACGCTCTGCCGGACGGTGAGGAAGGTGGTGAGCGAGCTGATCGCGACGAAGCAACCGATGATGATCTTCTCGCTGACCTGGGCGGCCTCGAAGAACGTGGCGGGAAGCGGGGCGCCCAGGATGAGGGCATGCTTGGCGCTGTCGACCAGCTCCTGCGTCATCCCGAACTTCGGCTGGTCCGCCGCGATCGCCCGCAGCACGGTGAACATCGAGATGAAGATCGGGAATTGGGCCACGACAGGGAGACAGCCGCCGAGGGGGTTGGCGCCCGCACCTTGATACAGCGCCATGACCTCCTGGTTCATGCGCTGCTTGTCGTTCTTGTAGCGCTTGCGGAGGTCCTGGACCTTCGGCGCCAGCTCCTGCATCTTTCGCGACGAGCGCATCTGCTTGAGGAAGAGCGGGAAGATCAGGATCCGCATGCAGATGGTCAGCGTGATGATGGTGAGCGCCCAGGTCAAGCCGCTGTTCGGGTCGAGCACCGTGCTGTATGCCTGGTGGATCCAGGTAATGACTTGGGCGACGGCTGTGTACAGCCAGTTGAGCCAGGACAGCTCCACCGAGCTATCTCCCTTGCGTTTCGTGGGACCGGACCGGGCGTGGGGGCACCGGGTCTATACCTCCGGGATGGAATGGGTGGCACCGCCCGATGCGCCGGACAGTCAGCCAAATGCCGCGCAACGCTCCGTGCGTGGCGATCGCCTCGAGTCCATACGCGCTGCAGGACGGGTAGAAACGGCAGCGTGGACCCAGCATCGGGCTGATGAACGCCCGGTAGAACCGGATCGGGATGATCAGCGCCCGAGCGGCGAGGCTCGGCGTCACCCCTTGCGGCTGCTCCGTCATTTTTGTCCACCCGTCGAGGACTCGCGCCGCCTGAGCAAACGTTCCAGTGCGGAGTCGAGCTCGGCGGCCAGAAGCTCGAATCGCGCGGACGCGGCCGGTGGATTGGCGCGTACCACCAGCAGGCTACCTCGCGGCAGCCGGTCGAGACGGTCCCGCATCAGGTGTCGGAGCCGTCGCTTGACCTTGTTCCGGGTCACGGCGCCGCCTACGGCCTTGCTCACCACGAAACCCACTCGAGGGGACTCTTCCCCCGAAGTGGCGAAATGCACCACCAGAGTCGGACGACCAGCGCGCCTACCGCGCCTGACCGCCGCCTCGAACTCTTCCCCGCGCTGCATGCGGGAGTGACGGGACAGCACCGTATACGCCTAACGCCCGCCGGCATGACGCACCGACGGGCCATATACGCGCGGAACGATCAGGCCGACAGCTTCTCGCGGCCCTTGCGGCGGCGAGCGGCGAGGATGGCGCGACCGGCCCGGGTGCGCATCCGCAGCCGGAAGCCGTGGGTCTTCGCGCGGCGACGGTTGTTCGGCTGGAAAGTACGCTTGCTCACGGGTGGGCTCCAGGCTTGAAGGTGCGCCACAAGGGCGCTGTACACACATGGATGGCCTGCCAGGGAAGCGAGGGCACGCGAAATAGCCGTCGCGTGACAAGCCGACCGTCGTACGTTACGGGGGAAGCACCCCTCAGGTCAAACTGGACGGGTTATCCACCTTTCCACAGGCGACTTTTCCACCGCCGCCCCGGCGTCCACAGTATGTGCACCCAGGTGCCACTAGGCTGTGGACAATGCCTTGAACACAGCTGTGCACATAGATACTGTCGGCCCTTTCGAACCTGCTAAAGGGCTGTGCACAACCTGTGGATCTCCTGTGGAGGGCCTGGGCACGAAGCCCGGCCGCCACGTTGTGGACGAACGGGCCGCCGATCACCGCGGGCGGCCGCGCATGTGGATAAACGATCGCGGGGGGCCGCGAGAGGAAGGAGGGGGAGCCGCACCATGAACGGTGTCGACCTCGGCACGGTATGGGCGAGGGCCCTGAGCAACTTCCTCAACGAGAACGTGCCGATCCAGCAGCGTACGTGGCTTGGGATGGTGCGCCCGATCGCGCTGGCGAACGACACGATCGTGCTCGGCGTCCCCAACGACTTCCTCAAGGACCTCATCGAGGGCAAACTGCGCCCGCTCGTGGCGCACGCGCTGTCACAGGAGCTCGGCCGGACCATGCGGCTGGCCGTGATGATCGACACCACGGCGCCGGAGCCGCCGACGGTCGACTCTCATCAACAGCCTGTGACTCAGGGTTATCCCCAGAATGTGGAGAGTCAGCCGCTCTATCCACAGCCCGCGCCATCGCAGCACCAGCAGGCTTCGGAGCCTCCGCAGTTCTATTCTCCACAGCCTGAGCCGCCCCAGATATCCACCGAATATCCACAGCCGGGCTTCTCTTTTGAACAGGCGAAGCCGTACACACCGCCTGTGGAAAAGGAGCCGGAGCCGGCGCCGAACCGGTGGGAAGCGAAGAGCAACAAGCCCAGCGAACCGGCCAGGCTCAATCAGAAGTACACATTCGAGACATTCGTCATCGGGGCCAGCAACCGGTTCGCCCACGCGGCGGCCGTGGCGGTCGCCGAATCCCCCGCGAAGGCGTACAACCCGCTCTTCATCTACGGAGACTCGGGGCTGGGGAAGACGCACCTGCTGCACGCGATCGGGCACTATGCACAGAGCCTGTACGACGGCGCGCGGGTCAGGTACGTGAGCTCCGAGGAGTTCACCAACGACTTCATCAACAGCATCCGCGACCACAAGGCCGACGGCTTTCGCGGACGCTACCGGGCGATCGACATCCTGCTTGTGGACGACATCCAGTTCCTGGAGGGCAAGGAGCAGACCCAGGAGGAGTTCTTCCACACCTTCAACACCCTCCACAACGCCAACAAGCAGATCGTCATCTCCAGCGACCGCGCGCCGAAGCAGCTGACCACGCTGGAGGACCGGCTGCGCAACCGGTTCGAGTGGGGCCTGATCACCGACGTCCAGCCGCCGGAGCTGGAGACCCGGATCGCGATCCTCAGGAAGAAGGCCATCCAGGAGGGCCTGGCCGCGCCGCCCGAGGTGCTGGAGTACATCGCCAGCCGCATCTCCACCAACATCCGCGAGCTCGAGGGCGCCCTGATCAGGGTCACCGCGTTCGCCAGCCTCAACCGGCAGGGTGTGGACCTGCAGCTCGCCGAGGTGGTGCTCAAGGATCTGATCACCTCGGAGTCCGACACCGAGATCACCATCGCGGCGATCATGACCGAGACCGCCAACTACTTCGGCATCAGCATCGACGACCTGTGCGGCACCTCACGCAGCCGGGCGCTCGTCAACGCCCGGCAGATCGCCATGTATCTGGCCCGCGAGCTGACCGAGCTGTCGCTGCCCAAAATCGGCCAGCAGTTCGGCCGCGACCACACCACGGTCATGCACGCCGAGCGGAAGATCCGCTCGCTCATCGCCGAGCGCCGGTCGATGTACAACCAGGTCAACGAGCTGACTTTGCGTATCAAGCGGACATCCCGCGGAGCCTGAACTTCATGCACAGCCTGTGGAAAACACTGTGGATCTGCGGAAACGCCGAAACCCGCCGGCTCTTCGCCACACAATGCCCGAAAAAATCCCCCACAGGGCCTGGGGACAAGGTTGGGGACACCCTGGGGAGAACCTGGGGACTACTCGTGGATAACGTGTGGACGTCCTGTGAACAGGCGATCTGGGACTCCAGCCGCGTCCCTTTTACCCCGTGGACAACTTGTGGAAACCTCGTGGATAACCCGTGGATGAAGGCACCAAGATCTGGGGACAGCCTGTGTGCACAGACTCGTCATCCCCAGGCGCGCAAGTTCTCCCCAGGCGTCACCCACACCCCCAGTGGATGAAAACAGGGCTGCTGAGCAGCTAGAACGCCGGTTGTCCACAGTTTCCACAGCCCCTAGTGTGATGACCTCTTATCTCTCTAACAAAGAAACTCAAGACCCATAGAGGGGTTCTCCCGGAGCTCAGGTGCGGGAGAGTGAACACTTGAATCAACGACGAACCCAGGAGGCCGATCACCGTGATGTTCCGAATCGAGCGAGACGTTCTCGCTGAGGCGGTGGCATGGACGGCACGCAGCCTCCCGGCGCGCCCGTCGGTGCCCGTGCTCGCAGGCATGCGTCTGGAGGTCACCGAGGGACAGCAGCTGAAGCTGTCCGGCTTCGACTACGAGGTCTCCGCCGAGGTGACGCTCGAACTCCAGACCGGTGAGGCCGGCGTCGTGCTGGTCTCGGGCAAGCTGCTCGCCGAGATCACCCGCGCACTTCCTGCACAGCCTGTGGACTTCGTGGTGGACGGCGCCAAGGCGGTCGTCACCTGCGGCAGCGCTCGATTCACACTGCTGACCATGCCTGTGGAGGACTACCCGTCCCTCCCGGCCATGCCGCCGGCCGCCGGCCGGGTGGGCAGCGACGTGTTCGCCTCCGCCGTCGGCCAGGTCGCCGTCGCCGCCGGTAGGGACGACACCCTGCCGATGCTCACCGGCGTGCGGATGGAGATCGAGGGCGACACCGTGACCCTCGCCGCGACCGACCGCTACCGGCTCGCCGTACGCGAGCTGAAGTGGCAGCCGGGCCAGCCCGACTTCGCCGCCATCGCCATGATCCCGGGCAAGACCCTCGCCGACACGGCCAAGGCGCTCGGCACGACCGGCGCGGAGGTGGAGATCGCGCTCAGCTCCGCCGGCGGCACCGGCGAAGGCATGATCGGCTTCTCCAGCGCCGGACGGCGGACCACCACGCGGCTGCTCGACCCCGAGTTCCCCAAGTACCGGTCGCTGCTGCCCACGGAGTTCTCCGCCCGCGCGGACTTGTCCACAGGGCCGTTCGTGGAGGCGGTCAAGCGCGTCGCCCTGGTCGCCGAGCGCAACACCCCGGTGCGGCTGGCGTTCAAGAGCGGCGAGGTCGTGCTCGAGGCGGGCAGCGGCGACGAGGCGCAGGCCGTCGAGGCCCTGCCTGTGGATTACGAGGGCGAGGAGATGAACATCGCCTTCAACCACCAGTTCCTGCTCGAGGGACTGGGGGCCATCGACTCGGATGTTGCGCGACTTCAGATGACCACGTCGACGAAGCCCGCTATCCTCACCGGTGGCAAGCCTGTGGATGACGGAGCCGCTACGGACTACCGTTACCTGATCATGCCCATCCGCCTGTCAGGCTGATCCTGTCATCGGGGATGATGGAAGTCTGACAAGGGGGTAGGACAACATGCAGATCGGCATGGTCGGACTGGGCAAAATGGGCGGCAACATGGCCGAACGCCTGCGCCGCGGAGGTCACGACGTCGTCGGCTACGACCGCGATCCCGCGATCAGCGACGTGGGCAGCCTCAAGGAGCTGGTCGAACGCCTGCAGAAGCCGCGGGCGATCTGGGTCATGGTCCCCGCCGGCAAGCCCACCCAGGCGACGATCGACGATCTCGGCGAGCTGCTCGACCCCGGTGACATCGTCGTCGACGGCGGAAACTCGCACTATGTGGACGACCAGAAGCACGCCGCCGAGCTGGCCGAGAAGGGCATCGGCTTCGTCGACTGCGGCGTGAGCGGCGGCGTCTGGGGCCTCAAGAACGGCTACGCGCTCATGTGCGGCGGCGACCAGGCCAACGTCGACCGGCTCATGCCGATCTTCGAGACGCTCAAGCCCGAGGGCGAGGACGGCTTCGTGCACGCGGGCGAGGTCGGCGCCGGGCACTTCGCGAAGATGGTCCACAACGGCATCGAGTACGGCATGATGCAGGCGTTCGCGGAGGGCTGGGAGCTGCTCGAGGCCTCCGACGTCGTCAAGGACGTCAAGGGCTCGTTCAAGAGCTGGCGCACCGGCACCGTGATCCGCTCCTGGCTGCTCGACCTGATGGTCCGGGCGCTGGACGACGACGAGCACCTCGAGCAGCTCCGAGGTTATGCACAGGACTCCGGGGAGGGCCGGTGGACGGTGCAGGCGGCTGTGGACCACGCGGTTCCGCTGCCGGTCATCACCGCCTCGCTGTACGCCAGGTTCGCCTCGCGGCAGGACGACTCGCCCGCGATGAAGGTGGTCGCGGCGCTGCGCAACCAGTTCGGCGGCCACGCGACCACCTCCGCGGAGGGCAGCACCGAAAAGGGGGCCGACTCCCCCGGCGCCGACGTGATCCCGCCGCGCGAGACCGAGCGTCGGTGACCACAGGCATCCCCGAGGCGCACTAACCTCGTGGGGTGCATGTCGCCCACCTCTCGCTGACCGACTTCAGGTCGTACGCGTCCGTGGAGCTCGGCCTGGAGCCGGGCGTCACGGCGTTCGTGGGGCCCAACGGCCAGGGCAAGACCAACCTGGTCGAGGCCCTCGGCTACGTCGCGACGCACTCCAGTCACCGGGTGTCGAGCGACGCGCCGCTGGTGCGCAAGGGCGCCACGCGGGCGATCGTGCGCTGCGCCGTCCACAGGGATGACCGCCGGGCGCTGGTCGAGCTGGAGCTCAACCCGGGGCGGGCCAACCGCGCCAGGCTCAACCGCTCCCCCGTGTCCAGGGCCCGCGACGTCGTCGGCCTGCTGCGTACGGTGCTGTTCGCCCCCGAGGACCTCTCGCTGTCCAAGGGCGACCCGGCCGAGCGGCGCCGATTCCTCGACGACCTCCTGGTGGCCAGGACGCCCAGGTTCGCCGGCGTCCGGGCCGACTACGACCGGGTGCTCAAGCAGCGCGGCGCGCTCCTGCGTACGGCCGCGCAGGCCCGCAGGGGCAGCAGGAGCGCCCGACGGGCCGAGAGCGACAGCGGGTTCACCGCGGCCGGCGCGGGCGACGTGCTGAGCACTCTGGAGGTGTGGGACGCCCACCTCGCCAGGCACGGCGCAGAGCTCCTTGGGGCCCGGCTGGAGCTCGTCGAGGCGCTGCGCCCGCTGGTGGCCGGCGCCTACTCCGCGCTCGCTCCCGGGAGCGACCCCGCGACGCTGGCCTACCGCAGCACGTTGTCCACAGGTGGGGATACGGATGAGGGTGTCTCGGAGGACGAAGCCGCCGGTGAGCGGGGATCTTTCGATACACAGACGTTATCCACAGACTTGGGGAAAACCCTTGAAGAACGGCTGCGGGAGCGGCTATTGGAGGTCCGCTCAGCGGAGCTCGAGCGCGGCGTCACGCTCGTCGGACCCCACCGCGACGACCTGATCCTCGGCCTGGGCGACCTGCCCGCCCGGGGCTACGCCAGCCATGGCGAGTCCTGGTCGTTCGCGCTGGCGCTGCGGCTGGCGGCGTACGACCTGCTGCGGGCCGACGGCGGCGATCCCGTGCTGATCCTCGACGACGTGTTCGCCGAGCTCGACAGCCAGCGCAGGCGGCGGCTGGCCGAGATCGTCGCGCCGGCCGAGCAGGTGCTCATCACCGCCGCCGTGCCGGACGACGTGCCCGCGGAGCTGGTGGGAGGCCGGTTCGACGTCGCAGAAGGGAGCGTGACCCGTGTCCGCTGACGACAACCCCGCGGCCAGGGGAGCCGCGATGGCCAGGGAGAAGCTCGCCCAGGCCAAGGCCGACGCGGCCAAGCGCGGCCAGCTTCCCCGGCGCGAGCCCAGGCGCAAGGCGGCGGGGCCGCGCAGGGAGGGCGGCGATCCACAGCTTTTCGGACGTGCCATTGCCGACCTCCTGGCCGACCGCGGCTGGGAGCGCTCGGCGGCGGTCGGCGGGGTGTTCGGGCGCTGGATCGACATCGTGGGTCCTGACCTGGCCGCCCACACCAAGCCCGAGTCGTTCGAGGACGGCGAGGTGCTGATCGCGGCCGACTCCACGGCCTGGGCGACGCAGGTGCGGCTGCTCGCGCGCACCCTCGTCCGCCGGCTCAACGAGGAGCTCGGCGACGGCACCGTCACAAAGGTCAAGGTCAGAGGCCCGCAGAACGGTCCCCGGCCGTCCGGAGGGTTGCGGGTGACCGGAAGCCGGGGCCCTGGCGACACCTACGGATAGCCTCGATCAGCGGTTTTCCGCAGCAGGCACTTTTGCTGCTCCGGTTGGGCCCCAGGGGCGATCAGAAAGCCACAGACGCGATAAGCCCCCTTTCCGAAGGGGGGATGCTTACCAGGGGGCAAAACGAGCTAGGAGCCATCACAGGCGCGTTCCTTGCCACCTTCGGCCGCCGGACCCGGTAGACTGAAGACGGATTCCGGACACGTCCGCTTGCGTGTCACCCCGGCGGTAAGCCGACTTCCCTTGGGTGACCGCGCATCGGGGCACTCACGACGGTGACGGGCACGGTAGGGGCAGCTTTCGCAGGTCGATGGCCTCCCCCGCCGCGTGTCCGCGGCAGGAGGATTTCGCAGTTGTCCTACGACGCTAGCTCTATCACCGTACTCGAGGGGCTTGAGGCGGTTCGCAAGCGCCCGGGTATGTATATCGGCTCCACCGGTGAGCGTGGCCTGCACCACCTCGTCTACGAGATTGTGGACAACTCGGTGGACGAGGCCCTCGCCGGTTACTGCTCCCGGATCGACGTCACGCTCTTGCCCGACAACGGCGTACGCGTGGTCGACAACGGCCGTGGCATCCCCACAGGCTTCATGGAGAAGGAGAACCGCTCGGCGGTCGAGGTCGTGCTGACCACGCTCCACGCGGGCGGCAAGTTCGACAGCCAGTCCTACGCGGTCTCCGGCGGCCTCCACGGCGTCGGCTCGGCCGTCGTCAACGCGCTGTCCACCGCCATGGACGTCGAGGTCAAGCAGAACGGCCACTACTGGCGCCAGCGCTACGAGATGTCCAAGCCTCTCGCGCCGCTGGCCAAGGGCGAGGGGACCGACGAGACCGGCACCACGATCACGTTCTGGCCCGACCCCGACATCTTCGAGACCACCGCCTGGAACTACGAGACGTTCTCGCGCCGCTTCCAGGAGACGGCCTTCCTCAACAAGGGCCTGACGATCACGCTCACCGACGAGCGCCCCGACCACATCAACGGCGAGGTCCACACCGTCACCTACTGCTACGAGGGCGGTCTGACCGACTTCGTCCAGCACCTCAACACCAAGAAGGAGCCGGCGCACGCGTCGATCATCTCCTTCGAGGAGGAGGGCGACGGCATCGCGGTCGAGATCGCCATGCAGTGGAACAACTCCTACTCCGAGTCGGTCTACACCTTCGCCAACATGATCAACACCGCGGAGGGCGGCACCCACGAGGAGGGCTTCCGCGCGGCGCTGACGACGATCGTCAACCGCTACGCGCGCGAGCAGAAGTTCCTCAAGGAGGGCAAGGACGACAACCTCTCCGGCGAGGACGTCCGCGAGGGCCTGACCGCGATCATCTCGGTCAAGCTGGCCGAGCCGCAGTTCGAGGGCCAGACCAAGGCCAAGCTGGGCAACACCGAGGCCAAGTCGTTCGTGCAGAAGGCCTGCAACGACCACCTGCGCGACTGGTTCGAGCGCAACCCCGGCGAGGCCAAGGACATCATCAACAAGTCGCTGCAGGCCTCGCGCGCCCGCATGGCCGCCCGCCAGGCCCGCGACCTGACCAGGCGCAAGTCGCTGCTCGAGTCGGGCAGCGGCCTGCCGGGCAAGCTGGCCGACTGCCAGTGGAACGACCCGGAGAAGTGCGAGCTGTTCATCGTCGAGGGTGACTCGGCCGGCGGCTCGGCCAAGGGTGGCCGCGACTCGCGCTTCCAGGCGATCCTGCCCATCCGCGGCAAGATCCTCAACGTCGAGAAGGCGCGGATCGACAAGGTCCTGAAGAACAACGAGGTCCAGGCGCTGATCACCGCCCTGGGCACCGGTGTGCACGACGAGTTCGACATCGCCAAGCTGCGCTACCACAAGGTCATCCTCATGGCCGACGCCGACGTCGACGGCCAGCACATCAACACGCTGCTGCTGACGCTGCTGTTCCGGTTCATGAGGCCGCTGATCGAGGCCGGCCACGTCTACCTGTCGTGCCCGCCGCTCTACAAGATCAAGTGGGACCGCAAGGGCGAGGACGCCTCGTACGCGTACTCCGACGCCGAGCGCGACGCGGTCATCGCCGAAGGGATCGCCAACGGCAAGGCCGACCCGCGGCCGCGGGACAACGTACAGCGCTTCAAGGGTCTCGGCGAGATGAACGCGGGCCAGCTCTGGGAGACCACGATGAACCCGGAGACCCGGCTGCTGCGCCTGGTCACGCTCGACGACGCGGCGCAGGCCGACGACCTGTTCAGCGTGCTCATGGGCGAGGACGTGGAAGCCCGGCGCGACTTCATCATCCGTAACGCGCGCGACGTCCGCTTCCTCGACGTTTAGTTAGAAAAGGGATCATCACCTGTGACGGACGTGAACACCACTCCCCCGGCTGAGCGCATCGAGCCTGTGGACATCCAGTCCGAGATGCAGCGCAGTTACATGGACTACGCGATGTCGGTCATCGTGTCCAGGGCGCTGCCGGACGTCCGCGACGGTCTCAAGCCAGTGCACCGGCGAGTGCTCTACGCGATGTACGACGGTGGCTACCGTCCCGACCGCGGCTACTTCAAGTGTGCCCGCGTCGTCGGTGACGTGATGGGCACCTACCATCCCCACGGCGACACCTCGATCTACGACGCGCTGGTGCGACTGGCGCAGCCGTGGTCGCTGCGATACCCGCTGGTCGACGGGCAGGGCAACTTCGGCTCGCCGGGCAACGACCCGGCGGCGGCGATGCGCTACACCGAGTGCAAGCTCGCGCCCATCGCCATGGAGATGCTGCGCGACATCGACAAGGACACCGTCGACTTCCGCCCCAACTACGACGGCAAGTCGCAGGAGCCCGACGTCCTGCCGGCGCGCTTCCCGCAGCTCCTGGTCAACGGCTCGGGCGGCATCGCCGTCGGCATGGCCACCAACATCCCGCCGCACAACCTGCGCGAGGTCGCCTCGGCGGTCAAGTGGGCCCTGGAGAACCCCGAGGCCGGCGACGAGGAGCTGCTCGAAGCGTCGATCAGGCTGGTCAAGGGGCCCGACTTCCCCACCAAGGCGCTGATCGTCGGGCGGCGGGGCATCGAGGACGCCTACCGCACCGGGCGCGGCTCGATCACCATGCGGGCCGTGGTCGAGGTCGAGGAGGACAAGGGGCGGCAGGCGCTCGTCGTCACGGAGCTGCCGTACCAGGTCAACCCCGACAACCTCGCTCTCAAGATCGCCGAGCTGGTGCGCGAGGGCAAGCTGACCGGCATCGCCGACGTACGCGACGAGAGCTCTTCCCGGGTCGGGCAGCGCCTGGTGATCGTGCTCAAGCGCGACGCGGTCGCCAAGGTCGTGCTCAACAACCTGTACAAGCACACCCAGCTCCAGGACACCTTCGGCGCCAACATGCTGGCCCTGGTCGACGGGGTGCCGCGCACGCTGCGGCTCGACCAGTTCATCCGGCACTACGTCGCGCACCAGATCGAGGTCATCGTCCGCCGGACGCGCTACCTCCTGCGCAAGGCCGAGGAGCGCGCCCACATCCTGCGCGGCCTCCTGAAGGCCCTTGAGCGGCTCGACGACGTCATCGCCCTCATCCGGGCCTCGGAGTCCGCCTCGCACGCCCAGCAGGGCCTCATGGCGCTGCTGGAGATCGACGAGGTGCAGGCGCAGGCCATCCTCGACATGCAGCTGCGCAAGCTGGCCGCCCTGGAGCGGCAGGCCATCCAGGACGAGTACGACTCCCTGATGACGCAGATCGCCGAGTACAACGCGATCCTGGCCAGCGAGGCCCGCCAGCGGGAGATCATCAACGAGGAGCTCGCCGAGATCGTCGGCCGCTACGGCGACGACCGGCAGACCGAGATCATCGCCTACGACGGCGACATGTCGATCGAGGACCTCATCGCCGAGGACGAGATCGTCGTCACGATCACCCGGGGCGGCTACGCCAAGCGCACGCGTACCGACCTCTACCGGGCGCAGAAGCGCGGTGGCAAGGGCGTGCGCGGCGCCCAGCTGCGCCAGGACGACATCGTCGACCACTTCTTCGTCACCACGACGCATCACTGGTTGCTGTTCTTCACGAACAAGGGCCGGGTGTACCGGGTCAAGGCGTACGAGCTGCCCGACGCCGGACGTGACGCGCGTGGCATGCATCTCGCGAACCTTTTGGCGATGCAGCCCGACGAAACAGTTATGGAGGTTCTCGACCTACGCGACTACGACGTCGCCCCCTACCTCGTGCTCGCCACCCGCAGCGGGCTGGTCAAGAAGACCCGCCTGTCCGAGTACGACTCCCCCAGGTCCGGTGGCCTGATCGCGATCAACCTGCGGGATGACGACGAGGTCATCGGAGCTCGCCTGGTCTCCGAGCAGGACGACCTGCTGCTGGTCTCCAAGGGAGCCCAGTCGATCAGGTTCACGGCTTCCGACGAGGCGCTGCGGCCCATGGGCCGCGCGACCAGCGGTGTGATCGGCATGAGGTTCCTCGACGGCGACGAACTTCTCGCCATGAATCGACTCGCCGACGGTCAAGATGTGCTTATCGCCACGGAGGGTGGGTACGCAAAACGGACGCCAGTGGAGCAGTATCCAGTTCAAGGACGTGGCGGTAGGGGCGTGCTTACTGCGAAAATCGTGTCTTCCCGTGGCAAGCTGGTCGGTGCCGTCATGGTCAACCCAGAGGACGAGGTCTTCGCGATCACGTTCGCCGGCGGGGTGATCCGGACGAGTGCCGGTGAGATCAAGCAGTCCGGCCGCCAGACCATGGGAGTGCGATTGATGAATCTCGCCGAAGGAGACAGCGTGGTGGCCCTCGCCCGGAACGCGGAGTCGATGGAGACTTCGGTGGAAACTGAGGAAGACGGGGGAGGAGAGTAGTTCATGAGCGCCCAGGGTGGCTCCGCCAGGACAAAGGCGGCTTCGGGTAACGGACAACAGCCGAAGAAGCCCAACGAAACCGAGATCTTCGGCGCGGTCGACGACGGCAAGGACACGTCGCCCGCGCAGGGCAAGCCAGGTCCGCCCAAGGAGGAGTCGCGGTCGACGGCCCCCGCGCCGTCACCCATGCCCACGCCGTCCGCCCCCGGCCCCGGCGGTCCTGGTCCTGGCCCCGGTCCGGGTTCCGGTCCTGGTTCCGGCCCGCAGCCTCCGGAGGGCAACGACACGGTCCGCGTCCGTCCGTCGCTCGCCACCGAGGCCCCGCCCGCTCTCGAGCTGCCCAACAAGAAGAAGTCGTCGAACTCCTCGGGGTCCCGGCTCCCCCGCAAGGCCCACCTGGTCCTGCGCCGTGTCGAGCCGTGGTCCGCCATGAAGTTCAGCTTCGTGGTGTCCCTGGTCTGCTTCGTAGTGCTGTTCGTGGCGGTGGCCGTCCTGTACGGCGTGCTGTCGGCCCTGGGCGTGTTCGACTCGCTGGTCGACCTGGTCAACCAGCTCGGCCAGGGGGAGCAGGGGCAGAGCTCCATCCCCATCAACATCGCCTCCTGGTTCGAGCCGGTGCGCATCCTCGGCTACACGGCACTGATCGGCGCCGTGAACGTCGTACTGATCACCGCGCTCTCCACGTTGGGGGCGGTCATCTACAACATCGCCTCTGACCTGGTCGGAGGCGTCGAGGTGACCTTCAGCGAGGCCGAGTAGTCGTGGCGCTCGCGCCGGCCCCGTGGGCGGGGACGGCGCGAGCAGCACGCCGGAGGCGGTAAGCTTTTCCTCATCCGAACAACCGGTTCGCCTCCGTCCTGCGGATGCGATAACGTTCGGTGTGCGCGGGGCTATAGCTCAGACGGTTAGAGCGCTTCCCTGATAAGGAAGAGGTCCCAGGTTCAAGTCCTGGTAGCCCCACAGAGTTTCACCAGTTCAGAGGCTAGATCCCAAGATCGCGGATCTGGCCTCTTGATCGTTTGACCGTCATTTGACCGTCGCGCCGAACCTCGCGACCGTACGGTGCCGTGTTCAAGTTTCTTGCGGACCCCACTGGTTCTCTGGCTCTCCGCAAACAAAGCCCGCCGTTCGCCCCGATGAGCCCGTAGCAACACGACAGAATGGCCTTATGGATCTAGCGCTCCCCCGCCCTGATGGCCTTGAGGATGCCGCGTGGGCATCGATCGAGAGTTATCGAGTCCGGCTGGAGAACGCGATCCGGGAGAAAGATCAGGCGCTGATACTGGGAACCGTCAAGGACCTGGCAGAGGCGACTGCCAAGGTAGTTCTGGACGCGCGTGGGCAGACCATACCCAGCAACGAGAAGTTCGCGTCAGTCGTTCAGCGAGCCCAACGGGTTTTGGAGCGCCAGCCGGGAGTGGGCCTGGCCGCAGGTCCGCCGATTCGTAACGTCGCCCAGGGCGCCAGCACCATCGTGATTCAGCTGGCTGAGATCAGAAATCAGTTCGGAACAGGACACGGGCGAGCGCTTCAACCCGAGGTTGCCGAGGAGTTCGTGCATGTCGGGATCGATGCATGTCTGCTGTGGGTTCGATGGGCTCTTCGGCGACTGTCTCATCTCATTGCCGGTCAGCCCTCCACGCTTGTTCGTGATCTTCGGGACGGAGGCATCTTCACGCGCAACGCATTGGCGACTCGCCTCAGGGCGGCAAATCTGCCTGATCTAGAGCCGACCGAGCAACACCTACTTGGTGTGGCGGTGGCCCAGCGGGCCATGACTGGCACCTTCATGGTGATGGAGGACGGCGTCGAGGCATGCGCATCAAGTAGTGACATCACGCTCTGGCCCCCTGACTATCGCACAGGAGCGGTGGAGGGCTTGTTCCTCGATCGCGAAGGATATGTGCGAACAAGCGAGTGGGGATGCCACCAGGCTGGCTTGATTCTTGCGGTTCATCCACAGGTGGTCGATGTTCTACATGAGCTGAGCGCGAAGTTCGATCAGGCGGCCTGGTCCTTTGGCTTTACGGCGGATCATGAAGAACGCGAGAAGGTGGTCAACGCGATGAGGGCGGTTGTCGGCATTCTCGCTTCCGAGGAGGCGCAGAGCCTGTGGCTCGTAATGGCTGAGCGGTTCACGACCAACCCCAGTAGCCGGCTTGGGCTCACCCTCGCTTAATGGGACACCTGTGGGCCTCAGAACCCGCGCATAGGAACTGCGTGCTTACCGCCCGAGGGCTCGGGAGTAAGCACGCAGTCAGCATGGGACGTCGGAGATGCCCCTAATCGGTTTCCACGCTCTACCGGAGGGCTATGTCACGCAATCCAAGGATGGTGAGGATCTCGACAGTCGGGACTCTGTATACGTCGCCTGCTTGGATGACCCGGCAGGGGAACTCGCCCCGTTTAGCCAGCCGGTAGGCCGTGTTGCGGCTGAGACCGAGAGCGCGAGCAGCCGTGAGGAGAGGGACGACTGCTGGTAGGGCCTGGACTTCAGCGATGGTCAGCGGCACCATGCAGTTTGACCTCCTGAAGCGAGTGGACGTGGAGTTCGGCGCGGGCTTGTGGACGACGCCAGTGCTGAGGGCATGCATTTGGGAAGCGCTGGGACGTTTGGGTCGCTGTCGGTGTATTGGGTCCACCAGGTGCTGTAAACAGCCGCCGGAGGGAGACCGCCGTCTCTCGGGCAAGTGGAGCCGACCCAGGGCCCGAGAACGGGGCTCATCTGGCCCCTCCGAGGGTTCCCGCGGTGATCTCCCAAAGGGTGCGAGTGGCATCGTCGGCGCCGTTTGAAACTCGGGGCCGGCTGGTGGCGCTCCATCCCTGGTGGACGGCGCGGTGGAGGCCGGCAGCGTGCAGGCTGGTGCCGGGTTCGTCAGCGCGGGTGTATGCGATCAGACGGCGGTAGCCCATCGCCTTGGCGGCTCTCCAGGCCGCGCCCAGGAGGGCTGAGCAGGCGTTGGGGGTACCGTCCGTCGCCAGACGAGTGATCTCGATCGTGAAACCATCATCGAAGACATGTGCTGTTGGCCGCCCGGCGATGACGACGCCCACAAGCGTGCCGTCTTCGGTGCTGACGCCGAGGGCGAAGTTGGCGCTTCTCGGGGGCAAGAGATGGCGATGTGACCAGGCGATGAACGCACGGGCAGTGCGCAAGGCTACCGGCACGATGGTCAGGCGGCCTGGGCCGTCGCTGCCGCTTGCATCAGAGTGCGGCAGCCCAGGTCCGCCGGTGCCGAGATCCTTGTGCGGCGGGATTTGCTCGGGAACCGCGAGTGAATTCGGTCGCGTTTTCGGACTGTCGCCGTCGTCGGTGGTGGGTCTTGCCGAGTTCGGAGAAGTCGCTGCGACAGCGGTGGGTGTGTCGGTGATGAACTTGGTCATCGCCAGTTGGGGCGGGCCTCAGATCCGCAGCGTTGCCCTGAAGGGGTAACGCTCCCCTCACTCCAACAACTGCCTCTGGCGACATGCCTGCGGAGCTCTGGCAGGCCTTCGCTCGGCAATGTGACCTTGGGCGTCATGCTCAGAGGCGGGGCCGCCAAGATCACTTCTACGGCGTGGCGTGCTCTGTGCCCTCGTACAGCCTTTGGCGGCTCTCTGGCGACTCATACCCGGAAGCTAACCCGTGCCTCGGCGGCCAACGTTCCGTAGTTGTGGCGTAAATCCCCCACCTCTGGCCGCCCGAGCCTGGCCAGAGGTGCCCCATACACCGGGTTGCGAGACCGAAATTCCTCTCGCAGTGGAGCAACCCGATGAGTACCGATCTTCGTGAGACGCCCCTCAAGGACCGCTCACCGCTCGATGTCGTCGAGCACGTCTTTCAACTTTTCGCAAGCGTTCCCGGCGGCCTGACGCTCGAAGGTGCGAAGCTCTCGCACGAGCTTCCTCGACGCCAGATCCCGCTGACGGAGCTTCGTGACCTTCTGGCCTCGCGCATGCTGTGCAACGCCACCCGCGACGTCGTCTGGCGAGAGCTCGTCATCCGGGCTCGCAGGGACGGCCCGAAGTGGCTGGCGGGTGCCGTGGGAACGGCTGTGCCCGCACTGCGGCGTATCTGCGGGCGGCTGTGCCTCTACCCCATCGCCGGCGGTCCCGCGAATATCGACACCGAGGTCCTAGCGGCTTTCATCGCCGCCGTGAGGGACGTCGACCTCGATCAGCCCAACATCCTGCCTCGTATGTGCGCGGCTGCTCAGCGAGCCGGTGAGCGAGCCCGGCGAAACGTTGAAACTGAGGCCGCCCAACACATCTCAGAGCACGCACCCAAGGTGCCGGCCGCACCGTGGCAGCATCCGGATCTTGTCCTTGCCGATGCGGTCGGCAAGTGCGTGGTCCATGAGCTGGACGCCGAGCTGCTCGGGCTGACGCCCGAGGCGGTCGAGGAGCGGCGGCAGTGGCGTGAGCAGGTCCTCGCCGATGCCGTTCTGTCCGGAAACGTGGAGCTGGCGCCGTCCCTATCGATCACTCCCACCGCTCCCAGAGGGGTGGAGGACACCCCCAAGACTTCCGCGCGGAGCCGGATCACCTCAGATCCGGAATCCATCACCAATGAGCAGAAGGGAGGCCGGGGCAGCCTCATCGGCTCCGCGCGGAACCCCTTTTCCACCCGGCAACGCCGCAGTCGGCGCCGTCTCATTCAGAGCGTGCTGGTCGTGGCAGCGGTTGCCGTCGTCCTTGCCGCTGCGGCATCGGTTGCGCTGGCCGACTCGCCGATAGCCCGACGGGCGGCCGCGGTACCGCAGGATCTCAACACCGTCTTCGACAACCTGCGGAACTGGCTCATCGGCCTGCTTGCCGCGCTGGCAACACTCATGCTCACCATCGGCGGGCTTCGCTACCTGGTGGCAGGCGGAGACCCCGGTGAGGTCCAGAAGGCCAAGGCAGCGCTCAAGGCGTCTGCATTCGGCTACGGGCTGGCCGTCCTGGCGCCGCTGTTCGTCAGCGTACTCAAGCGCATCGTGGGTGGCGGGTGAGCGCCATGACCTCACCCCGAGCAACCAGGACAACGGCTCGCGTCCTGCTCGTTGCCGCTATTGCCGCAGCGGCGCTAGCCAGTACCGTCAGCACCGCCTGGGCCACTCCGACGCCCTCGCCCAGCCCGGAGGTTCTGCCATCGCCTCCGCAGGTGAGCATCGGCTTCGGCGACTGGATCATCAAGCAGATCAACGGCTGGTTCGCCAATCTCGTCGCATCGGCCATTAAGCCGCTGCTCGACGCGCTGGCCGAAACGCTGCTGATCACGCCCGACGTTTCCGCCTCCGGCAGGGTCCTCGACCTGTGGAAGGTCACCGCAGCCATGGCGGACTCGGCGTTCGTCCTGCTCGCCACGATCGGCGCGATTACCGCGATGGGGCATCAGAGCGTCCAGACGCGGTACGCGGTCAAGGAGGTACTGCCGCGCCTGGCAATGGCCATCCTGGCGTCCAACATGAGCTTCCTGATCTGCGGAAAGATCATCGAAGTCGGCAATGCCCTGTCCACGGCACTCCTGGGGCGGGACTTCGACGACAAGCGGGCGGCAGCGCAGATCCGGATGCTCATCTTGCCGCCGAGCAACCTCCAGATCTTCTACACCCTCCTCGCACTCGTCGCGATCATCTTGGTGATCCTGCTGCTGATCAGCTTCGTGATGCGATCCGCTCTGGTGCTGCTCCTGGTGGTGGCCGCGCCGTTGGCCCTTGCCTGCCACGCGCTGCCCCATACCGACGGGCTGGCCCGGTTCTGGTGGCGAGCCTTTATCGGCCTCCTGGTCATCCAGGTCGCTCAGTCGCTCACGCTGGTCCTCGCCGTCCGGATCTTCTTCAACCAGGACGGACGGTTCCTGCTCGGCCTCGCCCCCACCGGGCAATTGGTCAACCTAGTCCTGGCCCTCTGCCTGCTGATCATCCTGGTCCGGATCCCGTCCTGGATCTCACGACGGATCTTCATCCAGAACTCCAGCTCAACGATCACTCGCATCATCAAGTACGCCGTCCTGTCCAAGCTCACCATGCCGGTCCGGAAAGCCATGCATCTCGGCAAGGGCGGCAGCGGCGGCGGTAAGCGCCGGATCGGTAAGGCGGCAACGCGGGCGCTGGCGGGGAAGGTCATCGCTGGCACGGTCGGCGGGCCCGCCGGCGCTGCCGCGGCAACCGCGCTCACTGCCGTTTCCGCCGCCCGCGGTGGGCCAGGGCCGGCCAAGCACGCCCCGACGTGGGCCCGGCGTCCCGTACGGGCCTCGAACTGGCAACCCGCACCGATCAAACACGCCCCGGCCGGGCCGGCCATCCAGGGCAGGTACCAGCCCACGCCGCGCCCCAAGCCACCAGTGCCCCCGAACACCCCTGTCTACGGATATCCGCGCACGACCTACTACGCCAACGGCCCGGCAGGGCTCGGCCAGATGATGGCGCTGAGGAACCGGAACGTATCGAGCCCCAACCAAGCGATCGAGCCGCCGAAGGCGCAGCGCCCAGTCCGGCCGATCGTCCCGCCCAACGCGCCGATCCCCGGCCAGGTGGAATGGCCGGAAAACCGCGGTCACACCACTCCCACGCCGCCGCGCCGACGCCCGCGCAAGCCGCGGGGAGGTGGCAGCCAATGAGCTGGGACGAGTCGATCGCCCGGATCCCCGCCGACGTTGAACAGCCGGACAAGATCCTCGGATCGTTCACCGCCCGGCAACTGGCAATCCTGCTCGGCGCCGGTTCCGCGCTCTACGGCGCCTACACGGCAATCGGGGACCGCGTGCCACTCGTGGTCTGTGCCGCAGTGGCACTGCCCGTGGCAATTGCCGCCCTCCTCCTTGCCATCGGGCACCGCGACGGCATCTCCCTCGACCGCTACGTGCTGGCTGCCATCCGGCACCAGCGCTCACCCAAGCACCTGGTCGCATCCCCCGAGGACATCCCCATGCCACCCAGCTGGATAGCGGCCAGGCCGCAACGCCTGCCCGCTCCCCTCAAGCTCCCCGCCCGCGGCGTAGCCGGCGATGGCCTGATCGATCTTGGGCCGGACGGCGTCGCCGCAGTGGCCGAGGTCTCCACCGTCAGCTTCGCCCTACGCACCCCCGACGAGCAGGACGCCCTCGTCGCGGTCTTCGGCCGCTGGCTCAACTCCCTGTCAGGACCTGCACAGATCCTGGTCCGAGCCGAACGCGTCGACCTGACCGAGACCATCGCGACGCTCCAGGACAACGCCCGGCAACTGCCCCATCCTGCACTCGCCTCCGCAGCGCTCGAACACGCCGCCTTCCTCCACGAGCTGGCCGCCCGCCATGACCTACTACGTCGCCAGGTCCTACTGATCATTCGCGAACCCACCACCGGCACCAACGGACGCGACGTGGCCGCCGCGCGAGCGCTGCGTCGGCTGGACGAGGCATCCAGAGTGCTCAGCTCCTGCGGGCTCACCGCCAGGCTCCTGAACTCCCGCGCCGTCGCAGCACTTCTGGCCTCCTGCTTCGACCCCTCAGCCCCTCCTCTGCCCGACGACGACATGGCCCTGCCTGGCGAGGTCATCACGACAGGAGGCATCTGGTGAAGATCCGCCGCCCATCGAACGGCTTCGGTCCACAGGCTGTGGAAATCGAAGCGCGACACGTGATGATCGGCGAAGGCCTGTGCGCGACGCTGGCGATCACCGGCTATCCACGCGAGGTCTCCCCCGGCTGGCTGGAGCCGCTGCTCACCTACCCAGGCCGGCTCGACGTCTCCCTGCACGTCGAACCCGTCCCATCCCTCGTCGCCGCCGATCGCCTCCGCAAGCAGCTGGCCCGGCTGGAGTCCGGCCTTCGTTCCGACCACGAGCATGGCCGCCTCCTGGACCCGAGCATCGAGGCCGCCGCCGAAGACGCTCAGGAGCTGGCTTCCCGCATCGCTCGCGGCCAGGCCAAGCTCTTCCGCGCCTCGATCTACCTCACTGTGCACGCCACCTCCGCCGACGAGCTGGACGACGCCTGCGCCCAGGTGCGCGCACTGGCCGCCTCCCTGCTTTTGGACGCGCGCCAAGTGACGTTCCGCCAACTGCAGGGCTGGGTCGCCTCGCTCCCGCTCGCCTACGACAACCTCGCCATGCGCCGTACGTTCGACACCCCAGCCCTGGCAGCAGCGTTCCCCTTCACCAGCCCCGACCTCACAACAGAGCTCGGCTCAACAGCCGTGCTGTACGGCGCCAACACGGCAAGCGCCTCCCTGGTCGCCTGGGATCGGTTCGCCCAGGACAACCACAATTCAGTCACCCTGGCCCGTTCCGGCAGCGGCAAGAGCTACCTGACCAAGCTCGAGGCGCTCCGTTCCCTGTACGCGGGCATCGAGGTGGCCGTCATCGATCCCGAGGACGAGTACGCCCGCCTCGCCCACGCGGTGGGCGGCGCGTACGTCCACCTCGGCGCGCCCAAGGTTTGCCTCAACCCGTTCGACCTGCCGCCAAAGAACCAACGCGGCGAAGACCCCCTCACCCGGCGGGCACTGTTCCTGCACACGCTGATCGCGATCATGCTCGGTGAGCCGCTCGGCAACGCCGGCAAAGCGGCACTCGACCGGGCAATTCTTGCCACCTACCGGCAAGCGGGCATGACCACTTCCTCCCAGACCTGGAGTCGCCAGCCACCGCTCCTACGCGACCTTGCCGCGAACCTCACCGAAGACCCAGATCCCAAGGCCAAGGAACTGGCCGCCGGGCTCGCGCCGTACGTCTCCGGCAGCCACCGCCAGCTCTTCGACGGCCCCACGACGACCCGCCCCGACTCCCACCTGATCGTCTTCTCCCTGCGCGATCTACCAGAGGAGCTCAAAGCGGTCGGCACCCTGCTGACGCTGGACGCGATCTGGCGCCGCATCTCCGATCCCTACAACCGGCGCCCCCGCCTGGTCGTGGTCGACGAGGCCTGGCTGCTGATGAAGATCCCCGAGGGCGCGCAGTTCCTGCTCCGCATGGCCAAGTCCGCCCGCAAGCACTGGGCCGGCCTGTCCGTAGTGACCCAAGACGCCGCCGATCTGCTCGGCTCCGAGCTCGGCCAGGCCATCGTCGCCAACTCCACCACCCAGATCCTGCTCCGCCAGGCACCACAGGCGATCGACAAGGTCGCCGAGGCGTTCCGGCTGTCGGATGGCGAACGGCAGCTCCTCCTTTCCGCGGAAAGAGGGACCGGCCTACTCACAGCCGGAACGGGTGGTCAGCGCTGCCCGCTCCAAGTGATCTCCAGTCCACGAGAGCACGAGCTCGTCACCTCGTCGCCACAGGAGCTCGCCGAACTCGACGACGAGGAGGTGGACCTGTGATCTTCGACCTCCTCAAAGACCCTGACGCCGCCCTGGACCAGGCGCTCGGCTGGCTGGCCACCCATGGCTGGTACATCGTAGCCGCCCTGTTCGCCGTCGCCCTGTTCGCCGTCCTGCTGCGCGCCTGTGGGGTGTACCTGCGCCATCACCGCCTCGTACGAGGTGCGCGGTGCATCGAGATCCTCGCACCGCCAGTGGCGAACATGCCAGGCGCCGAAGCGCTCTGGGGCAACCTCATCGGCTTGCTCCGGCCCTCGTGGAAGCGGCTGCTGTTCGGCCAGCCGCATTTCGCCTTCGAGTACACCTTCAGCACGGCGGGCGTGAAGATCGGCCTGTGGGTGCCCGGCTCGATCCCGCAGCACCTCGTCGAGCACGCGATCGAAGCGGCCTGGCCCTCCTCACGTACGGTCATCCACAAGACGGCCCCACCCGTACCCACCGATGGGTACGCGACCGGCGGCCAGCTCGCCCTGGCCCGAGCCGAGCGACTACCGATCCGGTACGACCAAAGCACTGATCCACTGCGCGCGCTCATCGGCGCAGCGGTTGGGATGCCGGGCTGGCAGCACGCCTGCGTGCAGGTCCTCGCCCGCCCAGCCACCGGCCGTCGGCTCATCAGTGCCTGGGGCGGCGTCTCAGCTCGACTGCTGAGGGCCTTCCTCGACCTCGTCAACCCAGGACCGCGCCACCTGCCTCAGCCCGTCGGCGACCGGGCCAGCCGCCTGGAGGAGGCAGCCGAAGCCCGGGCAATCAGGGAAAAGGCTCACCACTCCCGCTACGAAGTCGCCATCCGCTACGCCGTCCAGGCAGACGAGCCGAAATCTACCGACCCGGCCTCGGCAAAAGTCACCCGTAAGTACGCCATTCACGGGCGCGCCCACGCACTCGCCTCAGCATTCGCCCTCTTCAGCGGACACAACAGGCTGGAACGCCGACGACTGTTCCTACCCGCGAGCCGTCTCGCCTCGCGCCGGATGAGCCGCGGCTACCTCCTGTCAGTGCCTGAGCTGGCCGCGGTCGCCCACCTCCCCCTCGACATATCGGTGCCAGGACTCCAACGAGCAGGCGCGAACACCGTCCCGCCCTCCCCGAAGATCGCCCGAGGCGGAGCGTACGCCAAGATGCTCGGCTTCTCCGACGCCGGCCACGATCGCCCCGTCGCGCTGCGGGTCACCGACTCCTTCCACCACGTCCACGTGATGGGCCCCAACGGCACCGGCAAGTCCACCCTCCTCGCTCAGATGATCCTCTCCGACATCGAGGTAGGCCGCGGCGTAGCGGTCATCGAGGCCAAGGGAGACCTCGTACGGGACCTGCTCGGACTGATCCCGGAGAAAAAGGCCGACAAGGTCGTCCTGATAGACCCGGATGATCGGCACCCACGACCCTCCCTGAACGTCCTGGGTGGCCCGGACCTGGCCATGGGCGTCGACAACCTGGTCGGCATCTTCCACCAGATCTACGCCGACTACTGGGGGCCCCGTACTGACGACATCCTGCGCGGTTGCGCCCTCACCCTCGCTCGCAACAACGGCACCCTCGCCGACATCCCCACCCTGCTGTCGGACGCGGCCTTCCGCCGCCAGCAGACCGCCACCATCGGCGACCCTCTGTTGCGCGGCTTCTGGAGCTGGTACTCCGCCCTGTCAGAGCCGGCTCAGGCCAATGTCACCGCTCCCATCATGAACAAGCTACGGGCCTTCCTCCTACGGCCATTCGTCCGCGACGTGCTCGGCTCCGCCAGCTCGACGTTCGACCTGGGCGAAGTGCTCGATGGCGGGATCCTGCTCGTCCGGCTCCCCAAAGGCGTCCTCGGTGACGACTCCGCCCGCCTGCTCGGCTCGATGCTCCTCGCTCAGGTCTGGCAGGCCGCTTCTCACCGCGCCAAGATCGACCACCCACGCAACCCCGCCGCGCTCTACGTCGACGAGTGCCACAACTTCCTCACGCTGCCGCACGCGCTGGCCGACATGCTCGCCGAAGCACGCGCGTACCGGATATCCCTCACCCTCGCTCATCAGCACCTGGCCCAGCTCCCCCGCCAGCTCCGCCAGGCCATCTCATCCGACGCCCGTAACAAGATCTACTTTTCGCTCTCGCCCCAGGACGCCGGCGAGGTGGAGCACCACTTCACGCCTTACCTGAAGGCCCACGACCTGGCCAACCTCGACGCCTTCCAAGCCGCCGCCCGCCTGGTCGCCCAATCGGCCGAAGTACCGCCGTTCACCCTGCGCACCAGACCCCTCCCCGAACCCTCCCACGACGTCGCCAAGCGCATCCGCGCCGCAGCGGCACAGGCACACGGCCGTACAGCAGCCACCGCCACTCCCAAGCCGGACGCCCGGCGCACCTTCTGAAAGGAGAACCACCCTGTCCACGATCCGCTATACCCCACGCATGCTCGGCGAGCTGGCAGTCCGCCTCACCCAGCGCGACCGCACCCTGATCCGCCTGCTCCACGACTTCCGGGTCCTGACCTCGCCCCAGGTCAGCGAGATGTTCTTCGACACCGACGACGCCGCCCGCCGCCGACTGCTGGCACTGACCCGCATGGGAATCTTGGAGCGCTTTCGCCCCAACCTTCCGCCGTCCATGGGCACGGCGCCGTACCACTACGTCATCGGCGAAACAGCGGCCGCGGTACTAGCCTCCGAGGACGGGGTCGAACTGTCCGACTTCGGCTACCGCCGCGACCGGGTCCTCAGCATCGTCTACAGCCAGAGGCTCGCCCACACCGTCGGCACCAACGGCATCGCCGCCGGCCTGCACGGCTTCGCGCGCCGCCACCCCAACGCCAAGCTGACCACCTGGTGGGCCGAACGCCGCTGTGCTGCCGAATGGGGATCGATCGCACGGCCGGACGCCTACGGCCGCTGGATCGAAGGACTCCACAACATCGAGTTCTTCCTCGAATACGACACCGGCACCGAACCACTGGACCGCGTTGCCCACAAGCTGGACGGCTACGCCAAGCTCACCGAGTCCAGCCGGATCGTCACTCCCGTCCTCTTCTGGGTCCAAGGCGAGCGCCGGGAAGCCAATCTCCGCAAGAAGCTCAAGCACCACCCCGGCAACATGTTCGTCCCCGTTGCCACGGGCCATGCCGCCACGGTCGACGGCTCGGTGGACGACGGGCCCGCGGGCGCTCGCTGGTTGCCCACCGACGTGGACGGTCCGCGCTGCAGGCTGGCGGAGCTCGCCGAACGCTGGCCCGGGCTCGGAGCCCAGGCGTCTCTCGAGCCGTCCGAGGAGGCAGCCGAATGATCCTCGAAGCCGGGCTTGCCAAAGCCATCGCCGCAGGAGGCGGGCTGGTCTCCGGCGCCGCCATCATTGCCGGAATGGCCGGCGGAGGCCAGTACGCAGCCACCCAAGCCGACCCCGCACAACTCGCCTCAGCTGTCTGCGCCTACACCGGCAAATCCCCAACCCTCAAGACCAGCGCCACCTCCAAGCGGCTCGACCTGACACCGCACCAGGCAGCCAACGCCCGCATCATCGTCAAGACCGCCAACGACCTCGGGCTACCGCGCCGCGCCGCCGTCATAGGCATCGCCACCGCCCTCCAGGAGTCCTCCCTCGACAACAGCACCGTGGGCGATCACGGCCGTGCCTTCGGGATCTTCCAGCAGCACCCGGAGCACGGCTGGGGCACCCGAGCTCAGGTCTCCACCCCTCGTCATGCCACACGGACCTTCTTCGACCGCCTGACCAGAGTCAAGAACTGGCCGGCCAAGCCCCTCACCGCCGTGGCCCAGGCGATCCAACGATCAGCTTTCCCGAATGCCTACGCCAAGCACGAAGCCCGAGCAGAACGCCTTGTCACCGGGCTGACAGAGTCCCCCGCCAGCCGGAAGGCTCGAGACACGCTGGAGTTGTCTCCCGCGGACACGAAGGCTGTACGCGACAGCATCGAGCTGGCGACGTCACTCGGGGTCACCCGAGCCACCGTCGTGGCGGACGTAGAGATGGCCCTCCAAGCCGGCGCTCTCCGTAGTGCACGCAAGTACGTCAAGCCGGGCGCCAGTACTGCCCAACTGGCTGAGAAGATCGTTCGCACCGTTGCCGACCGACGCTGCAAGGAACTGTCCCGAAAGATCAATCAAGTCCTGGACCCCACGACGCTCGCCGCGATACGCACATCTGATCGCGGCGCGGTAGCCCTCGCCGCGGCACTCAAGATGATCGGCGTCCCGTACTCGTGGGGCGGCGGCGGCCCGACGGGGCCCAGCTTCGGCATCGACCACGGTGCCGAAACCAAAGGCTTCGACTGCTCGGGGCTGGCCGAGTACGCCTGGGCCAAGGCCGGCGTGAGGATCGGCGGACACACCTCCGTGCAATGGCGCTCGGGCGTCCGGGTACCGCGCTCTGAACTCAAGCCGGGAGACCTGGTCTTCTTCGCCACCAACCCGAGGGACCCGTCCACAATCCATCACGTGGTCATGAACATCGACGGCAAGCGCTACGTGCACGCTCCAACCACCGGCAGCAAGGTTCAGGTGGGGCAATGGACGGCGAGCCGAGAAGCTGAGTTCGCCGGAGCCGTACGCCCGAGGTGATCTCGGCGTACCCTAGAAACGACCGCTCTCACCTTTTGACCAATCGGTATGAGTAGGTCAGCGGAAGGGCCCGCGCCAAGTGCGGGCCCTTCCGTCATAGGAGTTGATCCGCCTTCGGCAAGGCGGCTATGTCTCGTCCTGCGTGTCCGCGTCATCCTCTGCGCCAGGCTGCTATGCCACCAGCTCGCGCAACTCACGTACTTATGACAGTGACAGGTCAGCGGGAGTAATTTTACAGTCCGCCGCGATCACGGTCTGACATGGACATACGCCGAGAGGTATCTCAACTTGGCCACGTATAGGCCGTGATTGAGATCTAACCCACTCTCTCACCGAGCCCCAGAAGGGACGATCATATGGTGCCGAGGGCCGGGAACTGGTGGAGCATACGTCAAGCAACAACTCCTGATCCAAGCCAGGACGGTTTGAAGGACCAGTGCTACACCGAAGGCGGAGCACACCAAACTGTCCATCAAAACCGGATGGGTTCACAACGGCCGCTAGGCTGCCACCGGGCTACACCAGATCGGCACTGAGCATCCGACATCACGAATTAAGCGTCAGTAGCGCCAGCAAATCGCCTGAAACATGGAGCAAACCCGCTGCTACCAGTTGACATCCGTCTCAAGTAGGGTCCGGAAACCCTCCAGACACACCAACTCCTCTGAACACCACCGAGCAGACTCACGGAGCGTCTATGATGCCTAGATGTCATCCCAGGATCTCTACGCCCTTATCAAGTCCATGGATCCGTCGCTTCACGAAGGGACATATGTCTTCGCAATAATAAAAGGCGATATCCCAGGACATCTAAAGCCGATATCGATGGTCAGAGAAGACGAAGGCACTAGCATAATCTTGCACAAGGCACAGGCCGAAGAACACGAGATTCCCTACGTGTACCCGGCCGCCTGGATCACACTTCGGGTGCACTCTAGCCTGGAGACCATTGGCCTTACGGCGACGATCAGCCACCATCTCGCGGCCAACGGGATAAGCTGCAATATCGTAGCCGGCTACTATCACGATCACCTATTCGTCCCGAGCGACAGCGGATCAATGGCCATCAAGATTCTGCGAAAAATTTCACTCGATCCGCGACAGTTTATCGAAGACTATCTATCCGTGAACACCAATGGTGTCAACGGCTTTCCGGCGGTGCCAATCTCCATCAGCGAGGACTGAATCGGTATCTGCTCAGCCTGAGACGTGGGCTGCCCAAGAGAGAATATCCGGCCCAAGCCGCCTGCGGGATGCCGCCGTTCCGCATATGAACGCGAGTCAAGCGCAGGGCTTCTCCAACTGGGATGCCCTCCATCACGTAACCGTAGAAGCGCTCGCCGAATCTACTGCTATCACCATCACGGATTGACCAGTACGAGCCGATGTACGCGACCCCCAACTCCATCCAGGCGGTCCCTATCCCCCGGTTGGCCCAGCGAAACATACCGACATCTCGACCCTTCATGCGGCCAGCCGCGCATCCGTTGATGAAGACGAGCCTTGGCCTATGCGCTCGTGTCCACTCTGCCATGATGCGAGCCTCCAGCTCACCGTCGGCCAACAGAATTCCAGAGATCCAGCCATCCGACGAGGACGCAAATGTATGTCCAGAGAAATGAACGATATCCCACTGCGTGCCAGTCAGCTGAGTGCGCAGCGTATCACGATTCAGCTCCCGTCCGGCAAGAACACACACCTCGACCGAATCGAATATGCGAAGTTTCTTCGCGATTCCGGCAATTTCTCGAGCCGAGCCGGGCAGTACCTCCTTGCGGCCTCTGTGCGAACCTGCGAGCAAAAGTACGTGCAGTGCGTCAGGGGGCATGAGGTTGACACCGATCGATGCGATGTCCGATCGGATCATTCGGCCGCAGGAGAGCCTTATGCCGAGGATATCATTATCAAGCCGACTCAATTCTATTGGAATGCTGAGTAGCTCGGGTTCTGACGTTAGTTCGACGAAAGCATAATCTCCCTCCTCCACCTGCAATACAGGTCCCGGAAGAAAGGCAGCGGACACTTCCGCGGAAACAGCGTCAAGCTTCGCATCAAATTTAATGTCTGCTACGGAACGATGTCTCTCCGTCACGAGGATATGCTCTAATTCGTTGAGCATTCCCTCGACATGATCATGGGTGCTTTTAAATGTATTTAGGCGCCGTAGCGGGCCAGCGATCACAGATCTGTTGTGAAGCGCGGTGGCTACGAGGGCGTAACCGTCGGAATCGGGCACGTGATCCACATTGATAACCTTCAACCGGATGCTTGGCTCCGCCTGATCAAGGTAATTGAGGATGGAAAGCTGACAGTGGAGACTCCATAGTTGGTCCGGCACCACGGAGCGTACGGTACGCCGAAAGGTCCGCAGGTCTAATGCGTCGACCGCCGACAGCATGGAAAGACAGGAGGCGGCCCACATGGAGTCCCCCAGGGTCCCCGGCGCGCTAGGAATCTCGCCGAACAGGTGCGATCCGCCGTCGAAGAGACGCTCGACAAAGCTGACGATGCGCGTCGAGCGTTCCTCCGATATCGGCCTTTCTAGCAATATCTGCAGCGCGACCGCGCAATAGGTGTACTCGATGTAGGGCGGATGGCCGGGCGAAGCTCCATAAGCGCCCTCCGACTCGACCCAGCACTGGCCTATGAAATGCCCAAGGCTTTCACGGTCCTCTTGTGCCAGCGCGCCCAGTATCGACAGGATGATGACTCCCCAAAGGGTCGCTATGAGTTCCGGATCCCATCCAGGCATGCACGAAAACGCGAGTGATCTACGACCGGAGACCATATGGCTTCGAACGAAATTTACATGAGCTTCGCGATTGACATCACGCAGTCGGCCCAGCATGTTGAGACAGACGATGGCATAGAAGGTGTTGAACAGGGTGGGATTACCATCTGCCTCGTCGCTGAAGCCGCCGGCTGCGACTTCGCGTTCTAGCAGAAAACTGAGAACCCTACTGTTGTCCACGTGTGACGTGGCATCAAGGGAGTTGAGCGCCACGAAAGCCTGGAAACAGCACTCCAGATAGCTCTCCGAGCGGGGCCAGTTCCCGAAACCACCATCAGGCTGCAGGCACTTATTGATCGCACCGATGAATGCATCTCGACTGCTGTCGTGTGGGAATGCCGCCCACCAGGGTGGAGGCATCCAGAGAGGATGAAAGACCACGGGTGTACCGACCTTGCCTCTCGGACAGGAAGTTAGAGGCTTCCGACTACAGCATGGCGGAAAGAGCGTCGCCGGCAGAAACTATGCCGCCTACGAAGAATAGGACGATTCCGAGCACCAGCAAGCGTATTCCGAGTGGGTGTTTCGCCAGCGAATCCATGAGGCGCGCCAGTGAGTCGACGAACTCGGCTGAACCTCGCAGTTGGTCGTCAGCCTTCTTTTCCGCTCGCCACGCCATATAGCTACCCGTAATCACGAGCAGCAGGCCTATGACCATCCCACTGATGCCGATGATTGCCAGCATTGACTGATCCTTTCCTTTCCTACCCGAGGGCGGCATACTTGGATGCCGATGCGCCGTTGTGGGACCGAAGATTTTCGGGGGGTTCACCGCGCCAGATGTCGTACAGTACGGATAAACGTCCGGCGCGCCTGGACCAGAAGAATCCTCTACAATAGGACTGAGCGCCGTACTCTGGCCACAGCAACCGACATTCCCGGTCCAAACCGCGTAAGCGATAATGCGGCACGGAGGGGAACCAGTGGTGGAGTAGATGGTAGAGATCGTCCGAGTGCGGGCCGATCAGCCAGCGCGAGATCGGGCTACCCGTCCAGTTGCGGCTGCCCCAACGCCACCCGAGAGCCCTCAGTCCGCCATGTTCACCCAGCTCGGCCCAGTAGCTGAGGATCTGATAAGTCGTCATCCATGGAACGATCCAATACAGTAATAACGACTCCACCAAGGCAGGAGGCAGCGCGATTGCTACACCTCCGGCGCCACCTAGGACGAGGCCGCCGACAAGACGCTGGTGAGCCGTGGAGAGGCGCTCCCGATATAACCGCAGGAAAGGCATAACCGGTATTGCGGTCAGTAGTGCATGCTTGACGTAGAAACGCAAAAAGAGCTCTCGGGAGGCCGATGAGAACTCAGTATGTGTTGATCGGTAAAGGCTGAGGTCCGGATCGCGCTCGTCTCGCCATAAGTATTTGTGGTGTAGTCGGTGCGTAGCCACGTACTTCGGGTAGTTCACGAAGATCGGCGCTGCACACACCAGCGCGCCGGCCAGGTTGTTGACGTATCGATTTTTGAACAACTTATGGTGTGCTGCCTCGTGTAGAAGGTTCGCCAGGGCTCGCATCCGACTGCCGATCGCAACCAAGGTGAGTCCGTACACCATTGGCGTCGGCCAGATCTGGTGGAGGGTGATCGCAGCTCCGACCACGCCCCAGTCTTCCGCCACGAATAACCAGTTTCTCCAATTGTCTTTGGTTGACGCTTTCTTCACGGCGGACTTGATCTCGGCCGGAGGGCCGTCCATCATGCTGCGACTCGTTGCAGTCATAGCATCCTCGCTACGCGGATAATCCCGATCCTGGAGATATTCTTCTATCGGCACCAGATTGGAGTGGGGCCAGAGCGTGCAAAGAGTTGGTGGGGATGGAACTGCAGATCCATTCGATAAGGTCGCCCTCACGAACCGAGCCACGCAGAACACCCACGAGCGTGCCCGAGGTGAATGCATAGAACGATGGAATGGCAGTCACTTGCAGTATCTCTGAAACTTCCGGGCTCACATCGGTCCGCACCTTTGCGAAGGCGGCAGAGTCGATAAGCTTTGCCGCCACCCGTTCGAAGACCGGCTTGGACTGACTCGAAGCCGGACACCAGTCGGAGTAGCAGCACACAATCACGCTCAGGTTATGCGTGACTAGCGAGGTAAGGTCATCCGTCGATATGATGTAGTGCATTAGAGAATTCCCCTCCTAGCTCAGGGGATATCGATCTCCATCATGGAAGTGTCGAGAAACGCGGTTTTCACCGTTCCGCCGCAGTATTTTTGGATGTAATCGGCCATCTGTTGGATGGAGTCCGTGAGCGCCTTGGTCTGGACTGAAGCGAAAGGCGCCTCGGTGAACAGGCCGATCGTCGTAGACGCGTCTGTTATCTTGCATGTGTCGCAGTCGCGGAAGTTCCATTTACGCGTGAGGACTCGTGCGTCATCCGCATATATGACCTCGCCTGGCTTAGTCATTTCTTCCGCCGCTGCTCCAATCGGGACGAACGGCTCTCCTCCTGAAGAGAATCGCAGAACTATGTCGCCCGTGATCTCTGATAGATCGTATCCGCCGACCGGCAGGAAGTATTGGGTTTCGACGAGCAAGTAGGAGTCTACCGCCTTCGAGATCGTGGGAAAGTCGTCGCCCTTTACCAAACGCCGCAAGAATGCTTCCGCAGTGGGCCGGCTATCCCGGGGCTTCACTCCGAAAGCGCGATACGCCTCTCGCCAGGCTTCAATTTCTGTGCGTGCGTTGAGAGTGTCGTAGGTGAAGTTTTCATACATTCGCGATGCTGCGGATCGCTTTTGTTCCTGCAGTTCCGGATCGAGGCCGGTGTTATCGATGTCCCGCGCCACGAGAAGCGCGATCCGGAGGTCGGGAAAGCTTTTACGAATATCCTCTGAAATGATAAGCCGCATGTTTTTCCTCCAGGGGTGATCGGTTCAGTGAGAGACTCGGTCCGGAGCCTTAAACTGCCCTTTGGGATGACCATAATCAGCGATGCGTAGATGATCTGTTTTAGCGTGTCGGAATGATATTGGATGGCTGCCTGTGTTCCCCGATTCGAATCGCGCGAGTATGGTAGCAGTGCGTGCACAGTCTGTGGAGTGTCCGTCACTATGTTGTACCGGGAGGGCAGTAAGTTGGCGGCCGAGAGAGATTCCAGCCCAGGAAGTGGGGCGCAACTACGGAGATCAATCGCCCGAAATGTCCGCAATGAGCGGCAGAAGCACGGTTGGACCCTCGATGAGTTGGCCGCCCGCTCGGGAGTAAGCCGTGGGATGATCATTCAGATTGAGCATGGTGACACGAACCCTAGTGTCGGCACCTTGTGCCGACTGGCGGACGCGTTACTCGTGGACGTGGTTCGGCTGGTAGAGCATCGGCGAGAGCCGCACGGTGTCCGTATTACTCGTCTTGCCGACTTGCCCGCCCTCCGGTTAGGAGAAAGCACGAGCGTTGGTCGGCTGCTGACTCTGATCAACTATTCCACCCGCGTTGAACTCTGGGATTGGACGCTGGAGCCGGGCGACTCGTACGCCACGAACGCTGTGCAGAAGTGCATTCAACTGGTTTATGTGGTCCTTGGAGATATTGTTGTTGCCGCCGCAGGCGCTAAGTACGTCATCTGTGAGGGCGAGAGCATAGAGTTCAGGGCGGCGGGCACATACTCGTATGAAAATGTTTCACAGCTGCGAGCTCGCTTTCTCGGAGTGATTGTCGTCCTCGATTGAGCAGTTTCAGCCTCATCCCCAAGCTGCATTGATGATGTCCAGGTTCTCCCGATCCGGTGAGCCACTGCTTTGGGCGCCACCCAGGGGTGTGGCTAGTCAGTGGTGTATCTCGGTCTTGATCGTTATCGGGTGGTCGGGGCCAGGCGGCCCGCGAAGGTGATGGCGAAGACGCTCAGGGCGGCCTTCCGGCGGATGATCCAGCGTTTGCGGCTACACGGCCACGGCGACGACCTAGGTGGGGACGATCAGCGCGACCAAGCCCGTGGCCGAGGTGGTTTCAGATTCAACTCAGCGATTGTGGACAAGAGGCCCGGAAGTGCAGGGCCACAGCGGCCGACATGTGGTCGATCTATCCTCGTTCGCACCCTGACAGCGTGAAGCGGGCTCAGCGACGCTTGGCGTTCGCAGGTGAGGTACCAATCGCGGCGTGTTCTGGATGTGTCTAGGATCTGGCCTCGATGATGCCTGTCAGGTCACATATCTAGTTCTCAGGGAAGAATCCCTGAAGGAGCGTGTAGCCCGGCATGTGCTCGGCCGGACGCACGCTCACGGTGAACATCTCCGGTTCGTCGAACACCGGCTCTCCGTTCGGGCGACGCGTGTACGGGACACGTCCATAGTCCACGCCATCGCTCTGGTCGAAGCTCATCCAGGTGATCGCCTCCTGCTCTCCTTCGCGCAGAGGATGGTTTGAGACGGCTCGGCTGAAGACCGTGTCCGGGGTGATCACCCATACTTGAGGGACAGCGAAGATCCATCGCGTCGCGGCGATCTCTTGGGCTTTGGTGGCGGCTCGATTTTCGAAGTCCGTTGCCGATTGCTGGTCGCGGAGGTAGTCGTAGTCGCTGAGCACGAGTTGGCGTTCGCCTTGGAGCGCGACGATGGCGGGGCAGTCGCGAGCGATGATGCTCTTCTCCAGCCGGCCGACCACGTCGAAGAGCAACTCGGCCGTCTCGTCGTTCATCGCGTCCTCCGAACACCGCAGTCCCCCACAGATCCTGTCATGACGCGATGCGGTGCATGGCGCCGACTGTGGCGCCATGCACTTTGGTGGGGTCAGGCCACGGCGCTCAGGATGGAGCGGTTGAGCACCTTCTCCAGGGTTTGCACGGTGGCCAGGTCGAGATCGTCGACGTCGCCGGTGACCATGCGGTGCATGTTGCGTTCGGCGCGTACAGCTCCGCGGACGATTTGGCCGTGGTGGGTGTAGGTGTTGACGGCCTGCAGGATGCCGAACGCGGTGCCGCGCCAGGGCGCGACGCGTTCGTCCTGCGCCCACAGACGGGACAGGGCGAGGCGCTTGGATTCGGCCAGGGTGCGGCCTCTCCCACGCTCTTCTGGGAGCGGGACGTGCTGGTCCAGGAAGGCGCGCCAGTGGGCGTTGGACACTTCGACCCGGCATAGCTGCTGTACTTCCGCGGCGAAGTTGTCGGCGGCCTGGTGGATGATCCCGAGGGCGTCGCGGACGTCGACGATGCGGTCCAGGCTCTTCCGGGAGTGCCGGATCTTCACGCGTCTGGCGTTGTTCGAGGCCAGAGCCGCGGACAGGGTGTTGTCACAGACGATCAGTTGAGCGCCGGTCTGGTAAGTGGAGGACAGCGAGCCGTCCAGGGAGGTGGCCGCGGACAGGAACGGGCGGAAGGCGACGCCCTCGGGGGTGGTGCAGGTGTCGGGCAGTTCGATCTGAACCCAAGCCAGGGCCCCACCGCGCAGCAGGCCGGCCGAGCCGATGGCCAGATCGGCGTCCAGGATCGTTTCGATGTGATCGACGAGCCAGCGGTTGTATTCGTGGATCTGGAAGCCCTGTTTGAAGATGCCGAGGATGTGGCCGGTGTCGGGGCGGATGATCGTTTTGCGGTTGGGGTCAGTCAGCCGCGTGACGCCATCGCCGGTCAGGTAGCTGGTCTCTACGGTGCCTTCAACGGGCTGCCAGTGAAACAAGCGGCGTTTGACGTCGGCGACCGGGATGGGGCCGGGGTAGTGGTTGGGCTCGTCGCCCTGGTGGCTGGCGCGGTAGTGCCAGGCGCTACCGCGTTTGGTGGTGAAGCCGATCAGTGTGTTCTGGTTCAGCCAGGTCAGGCTCTCGCGGGACATGAAGATCCTCCGATCGTGTTTCGGGCATGCCGAAGGCGCCCCGGGCACGCGGCCCGGGGCGCGCTGGGCGTGGTTAGGCGGGTTTGCCCTGCCAGAGGCGGAGGGCGCGCTGGGTGTCGTCGCGGGTGGGGTGGTGGGCGGCGCGCAGGTCGGCCAGGGTCCAGGCCAGGCGCAGCATCCGCGTCAGGGCGCTGGGGGTTAGTGCGCCCGCGCGTAGCCGGCTTTCGGGCGGGTCGAGGGCGTCGGGGTCGAGGCGGTAACGGGTACGCAGCTCTGAGGCCGGAATCTGGGCGTTGGTCCGCCAGGGCGTGCCTGCCAACCGGTGGGCGGTGCGGTCGCGAGCGGCGGCCACCCGATCGGCGACTGCGCTGCTCGGCTCGCCGGGCCCGGCGTTGCGGTCAATGGGATCGATAGGCGCGGCGACCTCGATCCCATCGCGCAGGCTGGAGAGGCGTTGGAGGTAACGGCGTCGCTCCACCGGACGACATTGACATGCGTTGCCGCCGCTACAGGGACAGGGCGAAGTCGCCAGCAGCAGTTGGAAACGAGCAGGCAAGATAAACGTGCCCTGCCAACTAGCCAGGACGATCTCGCCGGTCTCGAGCGGTATGCGGAGACCGTCCAGCACACTGCGCGGGTATTCCGGCGCCTGGTCCAGGAACAGCACCCCAGCATGCGCAAGCGACACGGCGCCAGGACGGAACTGCCCGGCAGTATGGCGGCCGAAGATCGCGGCGGCGGTGTTGGTGTAATGGGGCTCGCACAACGGCGGACGTCGGCCCCGCCATCGGCTTTCGGTCAGAGCGTAGATCTTGGTGACCTCGGCGAGGCTGGCGTCATCGAGTGCGGGCAGGATGCCGGGCAGGCGTTCGGCCAGCATTGTGGCGGGTCCGTCCCCGATCAGGAGGAGGTGATGTCCGCCGGCCGCGCACACCTCCAGAGCATGACGCGCGGCGTGGTTGCCCGGCAGGTCAGTCAGGTCGAGCGGCGCCCCCTGCGCCGGATCCAACGCGGTCGGCACGGTAGAGGGTGCGTCACTGTTGAGCTGCTCGACCAACTCGGTCAACGACGTGGCCCCGATGACAGCACAACGGATGTCCTGGCCGACGTTGCCGAGCGGGATGGCGACTCTCCGGATACCGGAGGTGATCAGTGACCGGACGGCACAGGGCAGGCCACGGACCTGCCGGATGGAGCCGTCCAGGCCGAGCTCCCCGAGGAACGCGGTGTGCGTCAGCCGTTCGAGGGAGATCGCGCCGTGGGCGGCCAGGATGGCCACCGCGATCGCGACATCCAGAGTGGAGCCGTACACGGGCATGTCGGAGGGGAGCACGGCAACCGTGACCTCCTCCTGCGGCCAGTCGTAGCCACTGTTGAGGATGGCGGCGCGGACCCGGTCTCGGACCCCCGCCGTCGTGGTGTCCGGCAGGCCGGTCAGATGCAAGCCGCGGGGGCCGGGGGACAGGCTGACTTCGACGCGAACGGGATGCCCGGACAAGCCGATCACGACGGCGGAGGAGACGGCGGCGAAGGTCATCGTCGCTCGCCGTCCTCAATTGGCTCCGGCAGGAGCGGCAGCACCGATTGCGGGTAGCGCTCGATCTGGGCCTCGATCTCCTCGCCCATGTCGGCGATGTTCATTTTGTGGATCAGTGACGGGGGCGCAGCATGGTTGAGCCCGCACTCCAGAAGGGTGGCCATGCTGTAGCGGGGGTCATCGGACAGGGCGCGGTCGAGGGCGACACGGGCCAAGGTGCCCGCGCCGCTGCTGTAGGCGGCGAAGGCGAGCAGCGTGGCCGGAGCGGCGACGTAACCCGGCTCGGCCCGGCGGGTGATCTCGCCCCACAGCTTGATGTGGGCCGGTTCGGCGTAGCTGCCCAGCAACGTCATCGCGGCGTCGCGGATCACCTTGGAGGTGAGCAGCACGCCCAGCCAGGCCACCTGCTCAGGGGTGATCGGCTGATCGGCGACGCTGCGCGCGAACGCCTCGTGCACCTGCCGCAGGCCTTCGTCGTACCAGTATCGGGGTGTGGCGGTGGGCAGCAGAGCGGCGGCGCGCTCCCGGGCGGTGCGGGTGGCCTGCTGGACGGCCTCGCGGTCCGGTCCGTCCATCGGGGCCAAGGTGGCGCCGAAGGCGGCGCGATCCGGCAACGCGGACAGGCCTGCCATGACGGCGCCGGCAGCGGCAGTGCTGGTGGTGAGGTCGTACGGGGTGCTGTCCTCGGGTCCCATATCCAGATGGGACCAGTAGCGCTCCTGCGTGCAGCTCAGCAGTTGCCTGATCTGGACGCCGGTGGGGGAGAGCGCCTCTTGCAGGCTGTTCAGCAGAGAGGCGGTCTGGTCGGGCGGGCCGTAGCCGATCACGGCGATCTCGTCGGCTTGGTGGCGGGACAGGATGTTCAGGCTGGTCGCGATGACGTCGTGGGTCTCGTGCGGGCCGTAGGGGAGGTCGTGGCGCACGGCGTTGACCAGGGCCTGGTCGTGGAAGGAGAGGATGACCAGGCTGAGCGTCGGGTGGTAGCCGAGGAGGTAGGGGACGATGGCGAGGTAGTCGACGGGGTGCGACAGGCGCACGGTTACGGTCACGACAGGACACCTCCAGGGATCGGAGACAGCGGGTGGGCACGGCAAAGCGCGCCGTACAGCCCGGGTAATGGGGCTTTACGGCGCGCTGACACGGCGGCGTGGTGGATCGATGGCTTATGGAATGCGAACCGACAGGGCGGCGCTAGCGGGGCGCTATAGCCAGGTGCGGCAGAGTTGCTGGTGGCGTGTGGTGATCAAGGAGTAGCAGCACGCGGGAATGACGACCTCGCTGTGATCGCAGACCCAGGCGATCGGGGTGGCATACGACAGGACCACGTACACGATGCGCGTTTCGTCGGCTCGGTAGCGCTCCACCCATTCGGTCGGAAGCCGACCGGTCTCAAGTGGGGGCGTGCACACCGCGGACAGTCCGCCGCGGGTGGTGAAAGCGGCGTGCTGGGCTAGGCGCAGGCCAGGGAAGCGGGACCGACTGGAGGCAGGCGACATGGGGCTCACCTGATCCCGCAACTGGGGGAGGGGTGATCGGCACCGCAGTAACCGCACAGATCCTCCATCGCGTACAGCGACAGTTCCTCTGCGTAGCAGTCACGCCAGGCGAGCTGCTCAGGCGTGTAGGCGTCGAAGTAGTCGGCGTCAGTGTCTCCTGGGCACAGCGTCAGAAAGCTGAGTACGGTGGTGGCGGAGTTGATCAGTGCGCGAGTGGACAGCACGACGCCGACGGGGGAGCTGGTGTCGGTGGCGGTGAAGATCGTCGTGTTGTGGTGAGACAGCCGATACAGCCACCGGATCCGCCCATCGCTGGTGCGGCTGTGCGGCCACAGTTCGAGCAGGTGGCTGGCGTCGATCGACCATCCGGCCAGCAGACGAGAAGTGATCTGCCAGCGTGCGGGCAGAGTGATGCCGTCAAGCACGGCCATAGGGGTGGCCTCCTCGCGATCGACGCTCGCCCTCGCTTGGAGGAACAGGTGGCGAAGGTGAGGGCGGCGGGTCCAGGCCTGCCGCGATGGCGTTGGCCTGACGGATGCCGTACTGCAGCGCGTCTCGCAGGCACGTGTGAAACAGCACGCCGGGGAAACGCACGCGAATCTGATCGAGGTCGGTAACGGTGCCACTCCAATCCCCCTCCTGGCCAGGTCTCGGCGGCAAAAACAGGTGCCGGAACGAACACCCCGACCCGTGCGCCATCGGCGCGAGCCGCGGGCACAGCACCACCACGAACAATTCCTCAGCAGGGATAAGTTCCATGTACGGACCTCCTCACGGCGCATACGGAACGGTCCGGACGGGCCTGCCTTACCGTCCGGAACGTAGATCAACTGAGAGAAGACAAAAGCGCAACGAAACGGGGGCCATCGGTCAGGCGTGAGCGAATAACCGACCCTCGGATTGGAAGGCACGGACGCCCGTCTTCTGGATGCGCTTATCGGCGATTACGCGCGAAATGCCTGTCCGTCTGTCGGATATCCCAACTTGTGTCCAGGTGAGAACTATCAGCGCGCTAGAAATCGTCAACGCGAAGCATGTGGGTTTCTGATCCCCAGCCGGCGGCTTTAACCGATCAATCCACGAGCAGGCGTTGCGATCGATGTCTCTCAGAGGCTCACTTAAATACGGTGACAGCATCGGCTCAACCGTCCGTACTCCAGCAACGTTTTTGCTCGTCGAAGTAGGCGGGAGACTCCTTTCTGTAAGGGTTGAGCTCGACCTTCACTTAAATACGGTGCGGAGAGCGCCTCAAACGTCCGCTCTCGGGACGTTAATTTGGCAAATGAAAAGGCTCCGGAGTAGAAACTCCGGAGCCCTTCTACGCTGCTGCGTCAGTCCTCCATGGCTGGCCGGCTCCCCGTGTAGACCATGGCGTCTCGCGCATCGTCAAGCCGCTCTGAGAGCTCCCTGAGCTCCGCGCGTGCGGCGTCTCGGACGCGGATAACGGCACGGCGAGAGCCGTAAGCCCCACCCTCCCGCTCCTGGGCGACAGCGGCCAGGATGCCCGCTCGGCCGAGGTCCTCCGCCTGCTCTGCCTGGGCGATGATCTTCCGCAGTACAGGGAACTCTTGCCCGTCCCCGAATGCCTGCCGGAAGATCGCTGCGCTGTGCTGGGCCGTGGAGAACGCGACCGCGGCACGCGTCACATTCTCGGCGTGCGGTAGCCCGCGCATGAGCTGAGAGCCCGGGGTCGCGTCTACCTCCGTCGGAGGTACGTCCACGCGATAGCCGTTGCGGGCGGCAGCGTCCCGGACAGCCCAACGTTGGAGCGTGGTCCGGGTGATGGTCATTTCCGTACCGTCGCGGCGTACGTAAATCCACGACTGAGTCTCGGTGGTTGTGCCGCTCTCGGGCGCCCTCCGGCACTTGGCGAGTACGTCGCGGAGCCGTTGCGCGAACAGCAGAACGGCGTCCTGATTGACGTCGTCGGAGACGTCGTCCGTGCCGTAGGGAGCGTGGCCGCCCTTGACGATTGTGGCGCTTCCGTCCATACGCTTGCGGGACCGCGTGGCGTCGACCGTACGACAGTAGCCCCGTGCCAGCTTGCGGATTTCCGTCCAGTCTTCCGGCATGACGCGCGCCATGTCCTCTGGCGCTAGGCTCCCGCCGGGAATGTTCTTTGGAACGCACTTCCCGATTGCGCTGCTCTGCATGACCGCTCTCCGATCGTTTCGCGCCCGGCCTGTCGTGGGCACCTCACCTTTTGACCACTTCTATTTAATCCCAAAATGGAGATCAAATCAATTAGTCTGTCTGATTATATTTGACAGCCATGAGATCGCGAATATGAAATAAAGTGGAGGGCCGTGGGATTTAAAATTGCCGCTAAGATATTGACTTGTTTTGAAATATGAATATTTGTTAATTATATGGGCTTTCGAACTATTTGGCCCATTGGTTGGCGCTTCTGTGGTGGCGCTACGCCTCCATGAGTCGGGGTGTGCTACGGGCGTTAGGCCCCCATCGGGCCTCGAGTTCCCTCTGATTGCACCCCCCCAGTTAGTTCGTAGGGGTATTTGCATGGTTATCCGAACACCTAATGGGATGCCTAGCGAGCGCACCGGAATGGCCTATAGTGAGGCGGTGTGACGTGTGCGGGAGTCGTCATTGGAGTGGCCAGCGGTCCCATGCGGCAAACCCGTGATCGCTTACTTCGCAGCGAAGGCCGCGCGGCTGGCAACTGTTCGAAATAGGCGTAATTGCAAAAGCCTTTATTGGCTCGCACGCCGCGGCGGCCTGGGCATCCAGCGTGGCGGCGACGTGATCGGCGTGGCCGGCCAGCACGGCCAGCGCGTGCGCCGCGACCCAGTTTTCGGCGGCCGGGTCATCTCCGGCGTGCAGGCACCAGGCCGCCGTCCACAACCGCTCCAGTCCCACACGCGGAAGGCGCCACGAGCATCCCCTACCTCCTGGTCGCCGCCCGCCAGCAGGCGGATCGCTACATCTGAAAAGCGAAGGTCGGCAGTTCGACCCTGCCCCTGACCGCCGCACTTC